>DAONFJ010000013.1:0-59865 GCA_035403545.1 Spirochaetota bacterium | reverse complement strand
ACAATATGAGTGAATATTTTCTGCTCTTTATGGGGGCGGCGATAGTTAACAACTTCGTCTTAACCCGTTATCTGGGGCTATGTATATTTTTTGGTGTATCTAAAAATTTTCATGCATCGTCAAGTATGGGACTTGCTATAATTTCCATTATGACTATGAGTTCAATGCTCACATGGGTAATTGAACATTTCATTCTATTGCCGCTCGGTTTATACTTTCTGAAAACAATTGTCTTTGTTGTTGTAATCGCGGTATTTGTTCAGCTTCTCGAGATGGTAATAAAAAAGTTTATGCCCACACTCTACAACGTATGGGGTATATACCTCCTCCTTGTTGCTACTAACTGTGTAATTCTCGGTGTACCGCTGATCAACTCTGAAGCGAATTTCACATTTGTAAAGAGTACTGTAAACGCTCTCGGTTCAGGTACAGGTTTTGCCATCGCTCTTATACTGTTCGCAAGCTTGAGGGAGAAACTTCAGTTTTCAGATGTGCCGAAAAGTATCGAAGGGCTTGGCATAGCTTTTATACTGGCGGGTATGCTGGCTCTTGCGTTCCAGGGCTTCAGCGGCATGATTCCGTTATAATTTTAAAGGAGCAGTTATGTTAACAGCAATATATGCAATATTAGTAATGATCGGACTCGGCCTTATCTTCGGCATGTTTATCTCATTTGCCAACAAGAAATGGGCCGTTGAAGTCGATCCCAGAATACATGAAGTTGATGAAATTCTTCCCAAGGGACAGTGCGGGTCATGCGGATACCCCGGATGTATGGCGTATGCCGAAGCAGTTGTAACAAATGCCAATGTTCCGCCCAACCTTTGTGCTCCAGGCAAGGATGCTGTAGCAAAACTGGTTGCGGAGATAACAGGCAAAAAAGCTGAGGCAGTTGAAACTGTTATAGCATTTGTACGTTGTTCAGGTACTTATGAAAAAGCGACAAGAACCGGAGTATACAAGGGTGTCAGGGATTGTGTTTCAGCGAATATTCTTGTCGGCGGTGATAAGGGCTGCACATACGGTTGTCTCGGATACGGTACATGTGTTAAAGTATGTATGTTCGATGCGCTGAAAATGAGTCCCGAAGGAATTCCTGTAGTTAATCCGGACAAATGCACAGGATGCGGCAAGTGTACTACAGTATGTCCGAGAAATATTATCACACTGACACCTCCGGGTATCATGGTAAAAGTTAACTGCCATTCTCATGACAAAGGTGCGGTTGTAAGAAAACATTGCAAAGCCGGATGTATAGGATGCGGAATGTGTTCTAAAGACTGCCCGTATGGCGCGATCGTTATAGATAATTTTCTTGCAACAGTTGACAGCAAGATCTGTTTAGAGAAATGTTCGGATCCTGTATGTCTTACAAGATGCCCGACAAAAGTAATAAGGCCCGCAATTTGGGGAACAGTCCCTGGATTTGAGTTGAAAGAATCCAAGGCCTGATTTTTCAGTTATTGAATTTCATATATAATTAAACAGAAAGGACGTCCGGCATTACGGACGTCCTTTCTGTTATAAAAAAATCTAAAAGTAATTTTTAATACCCGTAAACCGGACCGCCGTCTTCACAAAATTATATTCTCTTTATCATATCAGAAATATACGGCATAAGCTGTTTCTTTCGCGACAGCACATCTTTTAACAGGTATATATGATCCGCATACTTGGGATACTCTATCTTCTTAATAAACTCCTCTTTGCCCTGAATAAAAAGATAACTGCTGAACCTGTTCAGGTCTGTTACAAGAAGTGAACAGAAGAGATACCCTTTCTGCTCTGCAATATCCGCCATGTGTGAAAGTATACTCTCCGCTCTCTCCATAATCTCATCGGGATCATTTACCTCAACCTGGCTGACTGTGAATGAATAAGCCCCTTCGTTGTATCTCTTCATGTCCATATTAATGATCTCCTCAACCGGTTTTCTGCTGATAAGGGATGACGCGGAAACAATCTCTTTTCCAAAGTCATCTATATTCAGATCAGTTATATGAGACAGATATTCGGCGGTATCCCTGTCTATAATCGTTGTTGTTGAAGACCTGAGGATAAGTGTATCAGAAAGAATTCCGCCAAGGAGTATGGACGCGATTTCTTTTTTTACAGGAATCATATAATCCCTGTAAAGGTTCGCTATGATTGTGGATGTCGATCCAACAGGTTTATTTATAAAAGTTATCGGGTAGCTTGTGGGAGGATTACCGAGCCTATGATGGTCTATGATTTCAAATATCCTTATACTCTCAATTCCGTCCACTCCCTGCGAAAGTTCATTGTGATCTACAAGTATTACACCGACATTCGGTTCTTTCATCAGATCGCTCTGGGAAAGGACACCCCTTACCCTCATGTCTTCATCAACAACCGGGAGCGACCTTGAAGCAGAATCTGAAAATCTCTCCCGTATATTTTTTATATATTCATTTGCATCAATCGGTTTGAGAGTTGTATCGCCGACATGTTTAACAGGGATAGAATGAAGTACAAGCCATGATGTGCTCGCTGTGTTAAAGGGCGTAATAAGTACAGCAACACCATTCGAAGCTGCAAGCTCCTTTATCTCTTTAGTAACCATTCTGCCGGCAGAAACTATAAGTATTCTTACACCCTTCTCTATAACATATCTCTGAATGTCCTGCCTGTCCCCGACTATGACTATGGAATTCTCCGCGGGCATGACGTCAATGAACTCCCTCAGTGTATCAATCTCCGATGCGGCAACAACAATCTGAGCGCTGAATATTTCATCTTTATCTTTTACCACAACCTGCTGGGCTCTCAGGGTTTTTACAAGATAAGCCTCGGATGTAGAGATTATGCTGTTCTTCTGGGGATCTATTTTCTTGAGTATATTTTCAGCAAAAGTATTGTAATGGAGAGTTGAAACATACCTCTTTCCGTCATCAACCAGCGGTATCATTCTGAATTTATTTGTAGTGAGTATCTGCATTGCATCCCAAAGCGGAGTATCAAGGGGAAGAGTAACGGGTTCCTCACTCATATGGTTTTTTACTTTCGGTATGAGGTCACTTAAAAATTCCGGCTGGGGAATATTGAACCGGTTAAGAATATATTCAGTCTGAAGGTTTACTTTTCCGCCTCTTGCAGGGAATACATTGGTTTCACCCAGTGCCCGTTTAAGTTCAGCATAAGCGATTGCGGATACGATAGAATCTGTATCCGGATTTTTATGCCCTATTACATAAATCTTTTTCATTACCGCATATCTCCTCTGATAATTTTTCACTTAAACCGGAAGAATTTTTTTAAACTCTTTGTATAATAACTAAAATTAAAGCGACTAAAACTTTTTATGTAAATAAAATAAAAAATATCATCACCACACGGAATTTTTATTATATTTCTTATTAGCCATTTCTTACTATTTTTTTTATAACTCTCTGGCGCTAATCCGGCAGAGGGTTATAAAATTATTTATATTACAATATACCGCCAGAAATAAATTCTGAACATAAAATACAACTCTTATTGACAAAAAATCATTCATTTTCTGTATTACATATATACTATGTTTTTTAAACTTGATAACAAACAGAACAGGGCACAATTATGAAACAAAAATATGAACTTAAACTCAAGCCTATAAACACATCAAACTCTGATAATCTGAGAATCTACGAAATGCTGAAAAGCTCATGCGAAGGCCTGAACAACTATCTCGCTGATTTTTATGAAACAATCGATATATTAAAAGAAAAAAAAGAAAAATCTGATGCTGAACCGGCGGAAATTGACGCAAGTATAAAATTTGTACTGGCGAAAATTGATGATGTCACTTCATCCATGAAAAACATCGCTCAGGATATGCATACGCTTATTGAACTTATTGAACATAAGCAGTAATAACTGATTTATTTGATATTAAAAGTTCCGCCGCTCCATTCAATTGTAAGAAGAATTTTACCATTCGCCTCTGCGGCAACTTTTATATTTTTACCCTCTTCTGATAGAATGAATTCATAGCCTTCTTTGGTGCCTGCTGCCTTTTCTATATCTTCGGACTTCGGAAACAACCCTTCTCCTTCGCTTTTCATAAGCTTCCCGTCACTGACAAAGAAAAAATCAAGCTTCCTGCACATGCATCCGGAAGAACATCTTACATTCACCGCCAGTACCCTGATTCCCATATAATCATCATTAAAAAGAGCCACCTCAACAGGAATTCCGCCATCTGATATAGATGCGAGAACATATCCATTTTTAAGATCTTTCTTTTTGATCTGTGAGAGTTTATCTTTCCGGCTCAGTATATTATAAGTTTCACATTGAAAGTATTCATCAGGGAGCTGAAGGTAGTAATCAACAATAGTTTTCCCGCCCGCGGCATTCCCGGCTTTCAATTCATTTTCAGGAACGATTGCTGTTACAGAAAGAATAAATAATATTACAGAGAGTTGAATGATAAATTTTTTCACAATGAGCTCCTTAAATTTTTACAGTTAATCCGCAAGACCATGGTTACGGCAATGATAAAACAGGAATACATACAGCTATCTTATAATTTATGGTTTCAAAAATCAAATTATTCAGACCAAAATTTAAAATTTATTAAATTCCGGAGTTATAAAATAAAGATAATTGACAATTTCACTCATTATTATGTTATATAAAGTGATTTAAATGGAGAAAAAAATGCCTGACCCGTTATCGTATTATTTAATTACAAAAATTTCGCAGATATAAGCCATACCAGACAGAGTAAAATTCAACACCAGGTTTACTCCCCGAAAATGGCTTACAATGCCATTGGAGTGTTGAATAACAAACCTCCTTAAATTTTTTCGTTTTATACATTTGAATATCTCCGTCGCCGCAGGTGGCGGATACATGAAGTCCGGAGGCCCTGCAATGTCTGGAAAACTTTTACTACCTGAAATAATTGAACTCATTGATATGAAAGATTTTAAAGCGCTGAAGGAGATCATCAGCGAATGGCACCCGGCTGACCTTGCGGAACTTATTTCCGATCTTCCGGAATCACAGCAATTCATTGTATTCAGGTTCCTGCCCAAAAATCTCACATCAACTGTTTTCGACTTTCTTGAGGTTGAATCACAAAAAAATATACTTCTCTCTATGGGGAAAAAAGAAGTAGCAGCGATAATAAACGAACTGTCCCCTGATGACAGGACATCGCTGTTTGAAGAACTCCCTCATTCCGTTTTAAAAAACATGCTCCTGCTCCTGAATAAAGAGGAGAGAAAAATTGCCAAGACACTACTCGGATATCCCGAGGAGAGTGTCGGCCGTCTGATGTCACCTGAATATATATCAGTTGATGAACAGATGAGCATTGAAGATGTTCTGGATAAAATCAGAAAGTATGGGGCAGACAGTGAAACTCTCGATATGATTTATGTCATCGACGAGGATGGAAAACTCATTGATGACCTTACAATACGGGAGGTTCTTCTCTCCTCGCCAAAGAAAAAAGTAAGCAAACTGATGGACTACAAATTCGCTTTTCTGAATGCTACTGATGATCAGGAGATTGCTGTTGAGAGTTTCAAAAAGTACGAGTGTTACGCCCTTCCTGTAACTGACAATGACGGGTTTCTTATAGGAATTGTTACAATTGATGATATCCTCTATGTTGCTGAAGAGGAAACAACAGAAGATATTCATAAAATAGGCGGTGTTGCAGCACTGGATGATTCGTACATGAATACTTCACTCTTTGATCTTATAAAAAAAAGGGCAAGCTGGCTTGTTATACTTTTTGTCGGTGAAATGCTCACAGCATCAGCGATGGCGTTTTATGAAAAAGAGATCGCGAAAGCTGTCGTGCTGGCCCTCTTTGTCCCCCTTATTATTTCAAGCGGAGGTAATTCAGGTTCCCAGGCGACTTCTTTGATCATACGGGGACTTGCACTTAAAGAATTCGGTTTCCGCGACTGGTGGAAAATAATGAAACGTGAAATTGTGTCCGGGTTTACGCTGGGGCTGATACTCGGGATTGTCGGTTTTACAAGAATTTTCGTATGGCAGTCCTTCAGCGGTATATATGGAGAGTACTGGTTGAGTATCGCCTTTGTAGTAATGTTTTCACTGATCGGTGTAGTTATGTGGGGCACTCTTTCCGGTTCCATGCTCCCCCTGCTGTTGAAAAGAATGAATCTTGACCCTGCAACTTCATCCGCGCCTTTCGTCGCGACACTGGTTGACGTAACAGGGCTTATTATTTATTTTACTTTCGCGCATATGCTTTTAAACGGGAAACTGCTGTAAAACCGGACAGTTCATATTGCTGCAGTATAAAAAAATCGGGATTGAGGCAGAGAATTATTCCCTCTCAATCCCGGAGATTCAGATTAATTACCATAAACTATTTTGTTGGTTAAAAATTCTGTCTGAAGCGGATTGAGGTTAAACTTTTTACTGGTCTCTTCGACCAGTTCCATCTTGTCAGCATTTGGAGTTTCTTTTAAAATTTCGCTGATGTATTTTACAGCTTTTTCCATTGTATCATCCATAACAGTTCCCCTTTTTTTGCGGATAGTTACCCGGCTATTTTCAACAGTAAATTATTTATATGTACACACTTCGCATGCGTTATAGAGTGCGATTCCACACTCGCCCGGACCTGTTCAAAAAAAACTTTATGCAGTGAAACACTGCACAGTTACATAACGATAAATTCTATGTTTAAATATTTATAGTGCCCTCATATGTTCCGGCTTGAGAATACTTTCATCTCTATTGCTGATTACTTTTTCAATCATCTTCAATACCGCACTCTGCTCTTCAGGAAGATTAGCCCTGATCGGAAGATAATTAGACGCATGGTTGGATGTAAAATAACATTTTCTCCGTACATTCATATTCTTCACTATTATTTTCAGTTCCTCGAGAAGGCCGAACTTATCCGGAAGAACAAATTTCCCTTCCTGGTACTCTTTAAAAAGCGGAGTATTGGGGAGAATCATCACAGTAAGAGCTGACGCGAAGTCCGGGGACATCTCTCCAAGAAGTTTACCTGTATCACGGGCGTGTTCATGAGACATTTCCTTGCCGCCGATTCCAAGAAGAACAGTCTGTGAAAGTTTAATACCTGAATCGATAACCTTGGCAGCAGCCTCTCTCATATTATCCGGAAAAGCACCTTTACGGATTCTGCGAAGTACATCTTTATTACCGCTCTCAATCCCCTGGTATATTACCTGAAGGCCCGCTTCTTTCAGGGCCTTAAGATCCTCGGGAGATTTACGAAGAATAGCCTTCGCATTTCCATATACATTAATAGCTTCAATTGAAGGATTCTTCTGCCTGATATAGTTCATAATTCTTAAAATATCTTCTGTGGGCAGAATAAGTACGTCCCCATCAGCAAGAAACGCTTTAGTGAAACCATACCTGTAGCTTGAGGCCTCATCAATATCCTTTTTTACAGTCTCCCACTCCTTGACCCAGTATTTCGGCTGGAGATCTTTATATGCGCCGCAGAAAGTGCACATGTTATGTGAGCACCCTACTGTGACCTGTATTATCATACTGTACGCCTCGGAAGGAGGCCTTATTACGTGTCCGACATAATCCATTTTACTACCTCAATAAAATTTGTATTTCTGTTAGTAACCGTGAGACTTTACATGTTACACTGTATTTCAATCTGTTATTACCGGAACAGACCCTTCATTCTAATTCTCCTCCCTTTATGGGAGGGTGATTCCATTTGATTCTAAATTAAGTTTATATTTTAGAGTCAGTATTTATCATAAATCCCTGTTCCATTTAAACTGTCAACCTCACCCCGGCACTCCCCAGACAGGCACGAATGCAGAGGAGCGGCCATCAAGGTGGAGGGATTTAATACCTTAAAACATCTCAGGCAAACTTCGCAATTTTGTGAAGCTGTATATTTAGCCTGACGTTAAGTTTGTCTTTAATAATCATACTTGCAAGAACCCAGGGCTCTATCATACCGGAAGCCGGAGAAAAATTTATTACAGATTCAACTCCCTTCAGTTTGTTTTTTATAAATGATTTTGCGAACTCATAGTCCTCCATCATGCCGATTACAAATTTTATTTCATCGTCTTTTCTGAGATGCTTTATATTTTCCTCATTGAAAGAGTTTTCCTCGCCGCTTGAAGGGGTTTTTATATCGGTAATAATTCTGACATTATCAGGAATTGTTTCAAAAACAACAGTTCCGTTTGTCTCTACCTGTGTCTTATAACCCTCTTCCGAAAGTCTCTGCAGAAGATGAATAGCCCCATCCTGTATGAGCGGCTCTCCGCCGGTAAGCGTAACATGATGGAACGGCCTGTTTTTATTAACCTCGTCGATTATACTATCAACATCCATCTCTCTCCCGTCATCCTTTGCTTTTACCGTATCACACCAGGAACAGTTCAGATTGCACCCGGCAAGCCTGATGAAAAGTGAAGTAAAACCAGCCGTTGTAGTTTCACCCTGAATTGAATAGAATATTTCATATACTTTTAGTTTCATTATTATTTACCTTCTGCATAATCCTCTCAGATAAGGAGATTATGCCACTAAATTTTTTTAAATAAAACTAAAAAATTCAGTTCTGGAATATTTATTCGAAAAGAATAAATAGAAAAAACAAGAAAAAAATCAAGCTAAAATAAAAAACTCCCTCTTAGATTCTGCCTTAGAGAGAGTTTTTATATTATTAAATTATATCTGTACTGACTGAGAGTTACATTTTCTGCAGTCTTGCCACACGGTCTTCAATTGAAGGGTGTGTAGACCATAGAGATACTCTTCTGTTTGAGCTGATCTTTGCTATCGCGAAAGAATCTTTCTGTGTGGGAATCTCTGCTGCTCTTGAAAGACTCTTGAGAGCGTTAGCCATTGCCGAGGGAGTTGTAAGCCTTGCAGCGCCGGCATCCGCTTTATATTCTCTGTATCTCGAAAATGCCGCAATCGGAATTGTTGCGAGAAGCATAAAAACAGTTTCAAGAAGATTCACTACAATGATGTATGCAAAAAAACCGAGTCCGCCTTCATTATCATCCCCTCTCATTGCACTGTCAATGGCGCCGGCAATTATCCTGGAAAGAAACATTACAAGCGCGTTGGCAATACCTGTAAGAAGCGTCATGGTAACCATGTCGCCGTTAGCAATGTGTGAAATTTCGTGTCCGGCAACAGCCTCAACCTCATTCTTGTTCATTGAATTCAGAAGGCCTGTGGAAAATGCAACGATAGATTTATTCTTTGACGGGCCTGTCGCAAAAGCATTCGGTTCTGCTGACTGATAGACTCCTACTTCGGGAACTGCCGGAAGGCCCGCGTGTTTGGAAAGATTCGCTACCATCTGGTAGAGTTCTCTTAATTCGTAATTCTGTTCATTGCTGCTGATGACCTGAATATTGTATACTTTTTTGGCCATCCACCTGCTCATTGCCAGGGAGATGAACGCGCCGACCATACCGAATACACCACACATTACAGCAAGACCGGTTACACCTCTTGGACTGATCCCAAGCATAGGCAGAGCTATGTTAAGGATTATACTCACAGTGATAATTACAAGAAAGTTAGTTAAAAGAAAAAGACCTATACGCTTAAACATATTACCCCTCTTAAAAATTTCAGTTTTATTTCACAGGAGTTCTTCTTATTTTCCTGTGTGCAAACAATTTATAATTATTTATAATCCTCTCTCAAGTCAAGGATTATAGATATTTTTGTATTGCTCAAAGTCTATAAGTTACAGTCAAAATCAGTTTTTTTACGGGCATTAAGCTTACAACCGGGCAGCAGGAAAAGGGTTCGTTCCACTGCCAGATTCTGCGTTCAACGCATAAATTAATGCCGTTTAATACTTTTTCAAATCAATTGAGCAATCCTCACATGTTCTTACTTTACCGGTATACTGGCAGAAACATCTGGGACAATAAAATTCTATGTCATCATGAGGAGCCGGCGGAATCAGCAGTTCTTCATAATTTACAGATTTTCTTTCCAGAAGCAGTTTTATTTCCCCGAGCATTGAATTCCTGTAAAAACTGATCTGCTCCTGCTCAAAATTATTTTCAGATGCAAAATTAAAAAATATGTATTCGCGTATAAGAAAAGAGATCAGTTTTTTCGACTTTCCCTGCGGAAGAAGATGCAGTGCAGCAGCTCCAGCATTGAATTGAAGCATTGAATCTTTAAAAAAGTAATCAATAGATCTGATAAGTGCCGGAGGATAAAAAGCGATAGATATTATTGCGGCCCAGGGGATTCCCCTGTTTTCAAAAACTGTTCTGTATGCTTTGTAAAAAAAAGTAACTGCTGCAGCATGCAGAAAAAGAACTGCAGTTAAAACCGGGATCAGTACATTTTCAAAAGAAAATAAAAATACTAGAACAGGCGCTATTATAAATAAAAAAATGTAAAGCAGGTTAACAGTTCTGCGGAGAGGCTTCACGGAGTTAAATATTTTTTCTGCTATTTTTTCAATGCTTTGAAGATCAAACATCGATGCAATAAGTTCATTAACACGGCCTGCCCTTTTATCCGGAGAAATTTTCGTCAGATTGAGCAGCTTTTCCTTCCACCAGTCAGCTTCGGATTCACTATGCATTCTGCAGAAAGTACTTCCGTTGATCAGCAGTGCCGGTCCCGATACACCGATAATTTTTACTTCAGAATACCTGAAACAGTTTATGCCGGATGCTCTATATCTCCCCTCGTATGGATTCAGCATAAAACCTGAAGGTGAAATTATGACAGGGTATGAACCTGTTATAAAAGCAGAACCAAGAGGCGGTATAAGTGTTTTAAACGAGAGGTGTTTACCTCCGAAGAACGGAAGTGTGTCTGAAATTATAAAATTCCATTTACTTAAAAAATGTGAATATACTATTACTGTTCCCCTGCCCGAAAGAATTACACTCTCCAGACAGAATAAAAATCCGAAGACCAAAAATAGTAAAAAATCAGAAATTATCAATATAGCCTCAATGCTTTTTCATTCTTTAAACAATTCACTTAAACTGCAGCCTTATAATAAAATACATTTTATGGTAAACTGAAGGCCTGCCGGTGAAACAGGAACTCCAGTTCATGAGGTATAATTACTCAAACTAACGAAAAAATTATGTTTAATATAATCTGACTTTTATTATTTAAAATCTGAAGAAATTGTAAAGAAATTTTTAACGGAGTAAATTTGATATGGAGAAAACAAAGGGATGACAAAACCGGATCAGCAGATTGTATCATCCCCCCGGGATTCGTTGATTGCAATAATATATTATTTAGCTTTATTCATCTTAAGAGCTGCACCCATGGCAAGCAGCGTCTGGTTTCTATCCTCTATGTTAAGCGCCTGTTCCATGCCTCCGGCATCAAGATTCATATTTATAGCCTCTTTTGTAAGCCTTAGTCCCATATGATTTTTAGTCATAAGAATTTTAGCGTATTCCATTGCAGTTTCGAAAAGTTTGTCTTTATCAACCATCTTCGAAACAAGCCCCAGACTTACAGCCTCTTCAGATGTCATAAATCTTCCGGTATACATGAACTCATAAGCCCGGCCTGCACCGATCATCCTGGGAAGAAAATAACTGCATGACATGTCCGCGCCGCCGAGTCCGATATTAATATAAGCCGCGCAGAATTTCGCGTCAGGACTGATAATTCTTATATCCGAAGCAAGCACAAAGCTGAATCCCTGTCCTGCGGCAGCGCCATGAATAGCTGCAATGATCGGCTGGGGCGCTCTCCTCATATGGAGATTTATTCTTGCAAGTCTTGCCTGGAATCTGTACAACTCTTCAACGCTGAATTTCCCGGCCTTTTCCCCGGTCTCTTTCATATCAAGACCCGCGCAGAAACCTTTATCTCCATTACCTTTGAGTATAATAACATTTGTATCGAGGTCGTAAAGCCGTTCACGCCAAAAATGTTCCAGCTCCTCCATCATCAGATGGTTCACAGCATTGTACACATCCGGCCTGTTAAGACTGAGAACCGTGATACCTTTTTCAGCAGTTGAGCATTGTATTGTACTGTATTCCATGACTTTCTCTCCTTTTATGATACTTCGAAAACATCATTATGTTAAATTCCATATTGGGGTGACTTATTTTACAAATATCTTTGTCTCCCCTATCTTTATGGTGGACTACAAACAGGGTGTTTGTGTATCGGCGTGGACACGATGCCCTAAAAAACGCCGATTGATGTCGCTTCAGCGGCAGAGGGGGAGAGAAAAGTATTATATAAATTCTTTTTTTAAAGAACTTATAGTTATAGGCACTCATCCCCCCTATCCGTCCGCCGGGCACCTTCCCCGTAAAAGACGGGAAGGAATTTAGTTTACAACATTATTTAAACCTTAGATAAATAAAGGTTTCCCTTTAGTTGCCATATGCTCAGCCATTTTCTGTGAGTTCTCAGTTTTCCAGAGATCAACAAAAGCTTCTCTTTCAAGTTTAAGCATGTAATCTTCAGATATTGAATCTCCTGTTTTTGCCTCTCCTCCTGAAATTACATACGCTACTGTCCTTGCGATATGTGCAAGGTGCGGAGTAATCTGGCCTCCGGCCCTCATGTCGGGGATATTAGCGTCAACAGCACCCATTGCTGATTGGCCCATAACTTTTATAGGAGTCTTCGCCGGAGGTACATAACCGTCTTCAACCATCCGGAGAACCTCTTTCTTGGCTTCCCCGATTATGTAATCCTTATTGAAAATAATTCTATCCTGCGGCCTGATAAAACCGGCTTTTCTGGCGTCCATTGCTGATCCGCCTACTTTAGCCATAGCTATCTGCTGGAATGCCTGAAGGAACACTGCGAGCATATCAGTTACCGGAGCAACCGGAGATTCTATAAGCCTTCTCCATAAATTAACACAACCTCCCCCGGCAGGAAGCAGTCCGGCCCCGACTTCAACAAGGCCCATATAAAGTTCACAGTGTGCAACAATCTTATCCGCCCATAGACATGTTTCACATCCTCCGCCCAGGGCCAGTCCGTATGGAGCGGCAACAACCGGGTATGAAGAATATTTTGTTTCCTGCATCCCCGAATGAACATTGGCAATAAATCTGTCAATCTCGGAGAATTTCCCTGACGTTGCAAGTCCAAGCATGTATTTAAGATCCCCACCTGCGCTGAATGCTCCCGGCATTCCGCTTGCCTGGTTGCCTATTACCATACCAAGGCCGTTTTTGTTAACATATGCGCGTGCTTCTGCACTTAGATCAACTATTTCACCGTTAACAGCATTCATTTTGGTATGATACTCAAAGCAGAACACTCCGTCCCCTATATCAACAAGAGACGCACTCTCTTTACCGAGTACAATTTTTGCCTTGTCAGCTTTTATGTTATCAAGGAAAATCATCTGCGGGCTGTACTGAACATCTTTGTATGACATGGATGCGAAATCCCAATACTGTTTTTTGCCGCTCTGCACTTTATAGAATGATGTTCCGCCTTTCTCTAACATGGTTTTGATATTAGCAGGTATCGTATAGCCGGATTTTTCTATATTAGCCATAGAATCTTTCAGGCCTATAGCATCCCACATTTCAAACGGGCCGAATTCATACGCGTAACCCCATTTCATCGCGTTGTCGATTTCAACAAGAGTATTGCATATTTCCGGGATTCTGTTTGCCGAGTATACGAATTCGCATGAAAGAAGTTTCATGGCAAATTCGCTATTATTGAAGATATATTTTATTTTTTCAGGAATTGTTTTAAAAGCTTTTGTTGCTTCCACAACCGGGTAAACCGCTTTTGTATCATAATCAACATGCTCAAGTGTTTTAATATCTATTACTTTCTTGAATTTCTTTCCGGTTGCGTCTCTGCCTGAAAGATAAAATCCGCCGATTCCTTTAGCTTTGTTTCCAAACATTCCCTTTGCCATCATGTCTTTGAAAAATTTCGGAGTTTTATATTTTTCCCTGAATTCATCATTTACAAGAAGCGCATAAGAGTTGTCCGCAATGTGGTCGGTTGTGTCAGCGCCTACAAAATCTGTAAGTCCGAATATACCTGTTCCCGGTATACCCATCGGCTTGGAGAAGATTGCATCAGCTTCAGGAATTGTTATTATACCTTTTTCAAGAAGTATGAGCGCTTCACAGATCGAGATCATTCCGATTCTGTTCCCGATAAAGTTTGGAGTATCTTTTCCCCATACAATACCTTTACCAAGAATCTGTTCACCCCATTTAGTTATAAAATCACAAACTTCTTTACTGGTTTCAGGCCCTGCAATACATTCAAGAATTTTCATATAGCGGACAGGATTAAAGAAGTGTGTAATAAGAAAATTCTCTTTGAACCCTTTGCTTCTTCCCTCAGCCATCTGCGCGATAGGAAGGCCCGATGTGTTCGAAGCGATAATTGAATCCGGTTTTCTCACTTTTTCGATTCTTGCGTAAAGATCCTGTTTTATTTTAAGATTTTCGACAACGACTTCAAATATGATATCGCAATCTTTAAGCTTGTCGAAATCGTCCGTAAGGTTTCCTGTTTCAATCATCGGGATGTCATGTTTTTTGTCCATGAATGCTGCCGGTTTAGCTTTAATCTGAGCCTGAAGACCGGCTTCAACAATTCTATTTTTTGCTGCACGGTCATTTTTCTCTTCGTCTTTAAGATCAAAGGGAGCGATGTCCAGCAGTAATGTTTTTATGCCCGCACTGGCGCAAAGTGCGGCTATTCCGCCTCCCATAATACCGGAACCTATTACTGCTGCTTTTTCAATCCGTCTAGTCATAAAACCTCCTGTAAAGTCTATAATTAGTGAGATAAACAGAATTTATCACCTTAAAAGATTTATAACGCACTTAAATCGTTATCAAAATTTGTAATAAAAAATTGAATACATATGCCGGGTATTAATCCGGATGATTAAAACGGATTTATGCTAATTGAACGTTCATTTAATTAAGACAGAGAATATTATTTTGTCAACACTTTTTCAGAACAGTTTCCGATGAGTATTCCGGCACCTGCGGCTATAATATAAAATATAAGCTTAAACCGGCTGTTAATACCCCGGACTACACTTAAATCTGAAGAATAAAAACAAAAAGATATTGACATATTAACTAATTGAATGTTCAGTCAATAAATTAAAATTCATGGCGTATCTGCATAAATATAACTTTCAGGAAAATACAATGGCAAAAAAATTTTTCAGCGAAAAGAATTTAAAGTTTACTATCTTTGATGTTCACAATGTAGAAAATCTTCTTACGCATGACAGATTCAGTGATTATAACAAGGAAAGTTTTGAGATGATACTCGATACTGCTAAAACAATAGGTATCAATTTTATGTATCCTTTATACTCCGAAATGGACAAAAATGCACCTGAATATACAGGAACTACTATTAAAGTAAATCCTGCCGTAAGGCAGTATATGAATATATCAGGCGAAGGGGGATGGATCAATGCCATGTTTCCGGCTGAACATGGCGGCCAGCAGATGCCATTATCACTTTTTAACGCGTGCATGTTTATATTCGCATCCGCAAATTATTCACTCAGCGTATATCCGGGACTGACAACAGGAGCTGCGGGACTGATATATAATTACGGGACAGAAGAGCTGAAAAAAAATTTCGCGGAAAAAATGGTAACCGGAAAATGGCAGGGCACAATGGCACTCACAGAACCCGAAGCCGGAAGTTCACTTAGCGACGTTAAAACTTCTGCAGAACCGACCCCAAATGGTTATTATCTCATCAAGGGACAGAAAACATTTATATCCGCAGGTGATCATGATAATGCGGACAATATAATTCACCTTATGCTTGCACGGATCAAGGGTGCACCGGCAGGAGTAAAAGGGCTGTCATTATTTGTCGTACCCAAGTATCGGATTTCAGGACCGGATAAACTGGAATTTAACGATGTTAACTGTGCGGGATGCTATCATAAAATGGGATACCGCGGAGCACCGATAGCACAGCTGAGTATAGGTGAATCTGATGACTGCAGGGGATACCTTCTTGGCGAACAGAACCTCGGGCTTACATACATGTTCAGGATGATGAATGAGGCGCGCATAAATGTAGGGCTTGGCGCTACAGCCATTTCCAGTGCCGCATATTACGCTGCACTGGAATACACGAATGAAAGGCTCCAGGGACGCAAAATCGACGAAAAAAATCCATTGAATCCGCAGATTCCGATTATTGAACATGCTGACATTAAACGGATGCTGTTACAGCAGCGAGCGATTGTTGAGGGATCTCTTTCTCTCATGGTGTATTCGGGAAAACTTGTTGATCTCATAAGCGTTACCGGTAGTGAAGAAAAAGAACGGTACGAACTTCTGCTCGAATTTCTTACACCTATAGTAAAAACATATCCTTCCGAAATGGGAATCGTTTCTACCAGCCAGGCGATTCAATGCCTCGGAGGCTACGGCTACAGTTCTGAATTCCCCGTTGAACAGTATATGCGTGATGCAAGGATACATCCGATACATGAAGGAACGACAGGTATTCAGGGGATGGATCTGCTCGGCAGAAAAGTGACCATGAAGAAAGGTGCTGCGGTAAAAATTTATCTTGAGGAAATAAAAAAATCTATTGAAGAAGCTTCCGGGTTCACCGTGCTTAAACCTTTCGCTTCAAATCTTGAAGATGCAATTTCGCTATGGAAGAATACCACAAACAGCCTTCTGGGAATTGCAGCTAAAGGCGAGATTGATCTGTTTATGGCTGATGCTACACTCTACCTGGAATTGTCCGGCATTATATGTATAGCATGGCAGTGGCTGCTCCAGGGAATTGCAGTACAGAAAATAAACGACAAAAACTTTTCTGAAGGCAAGATGTTTACATTAAAGTATTTTTTTGAATATGAACTTCCAAAAATTCACGGGTTAGCAATACGTCTGAAGAATGCAGACGGGATCACTTTAAAAATGATGCCTGAATACTTTGAAGACTGATGTCTTTGAAATATTTCTATTTATACTATATTTCCGGAAATGAAATCGTCCTCGTGAAAGTCTGTTAATGATTAAGATCCCGGAGGAAATTTCCTCCGGGATTTCTTTTATTTTACATACACCTTTCCCGGCGATTTGTGTTTCAACATGCAGGCATAAAAATTTAACACCGGCTGATCACAACCGAAGCCGGAAATATATATGAGTTCAACCGTTTACGGCTATAGTAATCTGTTATAATGAAGATATATCTGATTAATTTTATTTCTTGACCATTACTAATTAACAATTTTTATTGAAGTTGTAAACCATGTAAAAGTACATTATATTTACCATATTTCTATTTTAAAATATTATAATGAAACAACAAAGAGAATGATGAAAAAACGACAGAACGCTGAATTACGAAAACCCGATATACTCAAAAATTACTACCAGGTGATTTTAAAAGAAGGTATCGAAGGTGCTTCAATTGCAAAAGTTGCAAAAAAAATGAAGATTAATCCGAGTCTTATAATACATTACTTTACAAACAAGGATAACATGACTGTTGAACTTGTTGACTATATGAGCAGAGTGTACAACAGGCTTTTTCTCGATATGAAAATAGAGACCAGCGATCCTCAGAAAAGACTTGACCGCCTTGTAGAAATTTTCTGCAGCGATGAATGGTACAACAATACAGATTTATCCGGTGACTACTCAATCATCTCACTGAGCTTCAGGAATAAAAAAGTGCTCAAGCATCTTCAGAATATGTATGAAGAGTATGTGAAACTTATTGTTAAAGAACTTGAGACAGCAACAGCAACCGGTAAAGTTAAAATCGCCGATCCGGGAAGAACAGCTGAACTGATTGTTTCAATGTTAGAAGGGTACAGGCACTTCAAACATTTCTTCATAGATGAATCCGCATCTGAAAGTTACAGGCAGGACATGATGAGGACCTTGAAGAACATAATAAAAAACGGATAGAACCGAAAATACAGTATCTTCCCTTTTATAATTTAACAAAACTTTTTGAAACATTTCCCGGGAAAAACAGTACAATGTTATATCTGACATTTCAGGAGAATCTCAATGAAAGATTTCAAAAATTTTTTCAGTTTAAAAAATACAATTATTTTTATCGGAATTATAATTGCACTTGTTTTTTTCAGCCTTATTGCTAAAGCATTAACTGCCGGTATTGCCGAACGTGCGACAGTAAAAGACTGGATAATCAAAGGTGCACTTATTGTTGATGTACGTACAACAGAAGAGTTCGCCTCCGGCAGCTATAAAGGATCGATAAACATCCCGCTTGCCGGACTCGAAAAAAATTTAAACAGGTTTGGAGACAAAGAACGGCTGATCGTGCTCTATTGCCGTTCAGGAAACCGCAGCGGTAAAGCTAAACTTATACTTGAAAAAAATGGTTATAAAAATGTACTTAACGGCGGCGGGCTTGTAAACATGCCGCAATAACAAATATACCGCCGGGAATAAATATCCGGCGATATTCTATTCTTAAATAAGAGAAGTGCATAAAACTGTTCTATTCATTATTGTCATTTGAAGCAACTGTATCTGTTTTATTGCCTTTGAATATCTTCTTCACAAAAGCTCCGGCTCCGATAACAGCAACTACAATCAGTTTCCAGAATTTCTGAAGCAGCCCTGATTTTGCAGCAACAGCCAAAGCACCTCCGCCTACAAGAGCGGCAAGTCCGTACTCGGCTATTTTATCTCCATCTCTGAATTCTGAATATTTATTACCTGCGGAAAATGCATATGAGGATAATATTTTTTTTGCTGAAGCAACTGTTTTAACGAGGTTCTTTTCATCGGCGACAATCACCACTTCCATTACACCCTTACGGCCGAGATATCTTATATTATAATTAATTCCTTTCTGCCCCTCTGACTGATAAATAGTAGCCCATTCAAGATTATTTGTTACAGGGTCATATGCCGGTTTTTTATGCCATCCTATTATATCAAGTTCAGGAAGATTCTGTTCCCTGCGCCATTTATTGGCCTCTTTATCTCCATCTTTAAATCCCTGAAGTATCTTATCCGCATCCAGGGAATTTTTCTCATCATCTTTGATATACCCTGTCTCATCAAATTCAAAAATCATAAACCATTCATAAGTTTTCGGAGCGATATAACCGACTTCTCTGTCTGTCGGCTGATTACCGAAAAGTTCCATAAGTTTCCTTGTATCGTCACCTGATGCAAAATGATAGTTGCCGGGGACATTTATTTCCGCGAGAGAACCGAGATTAGCTTTTGCAGGCCCGTTAATCCAGCCTATCGAAATATTTTTCTGCTGGCTTTCCTGAGCATTAATATATACAGGGAAAATAAAAGCAAGTACCGCAAATAAAATTAAAAGACAGTTTGAAGTTTTACGCATATATACCCTCCTGAAAAAATTTAATATTTCTGCAAAAATGAGCTGATCTGCCTGTTAAACACAAAAAATAACACAATAGGAATTACCACCGCGCCGAGGAGGAGCCCGTTACCAGCCACTGCTTCAAAGTCTATTGTTCCTGCAGTTAATATCCCGGTGAGCGCTCCTCCAAGGTGAGCATCATGGGCAATGCCGCCTACCATTCTGTTAGTCGCATAAATTGATCCGAATACAAAAAGAATCGCATACGCCCATGCAGGTATAGGTACCGGTATCGGGAAAACGATGATACTTCCGCCGGGAATTAAAAATATTGAGGCAAAAATTATTCCGCACACGGCGCCGGAAGCTCCAACTGCTCTGTAATTTTTATCATTCCGGTGAAGCAGAAGAGACAATATTCCTGCTCCGAGTCCGCTGTAAAGGTAAAGGTATGCTGTAACCTTATGGCCGTACTTCATTTCGATCCCGGCAGCAAAAGCATAAAAACTGAACATATTAAAAAAAAGATGTCCGAGGTTCGCGTGTATAAAAATTGAAGAGAGTATGCGGTAATAATCATTCGATCCTAAAATCGCATCAATGGAGAATAGTGACTTTTCAAAAAAGGTTTCATCCTTCAAAGCATAAAGAGTCACTGCAGAAGTGATCCCTATTACAAGATATGTAAATAGATACAGATTCATTTTTTTCTCCGATTCAATCGGAAAATTTTAAGAATTAAAAGAATCATTGTCAAGAATTTAATGTATGCTGTTTAACAGAAGCGAAAACTCCTGTTAAACGGTTAGCCTCCGCAGATGGTTAATAAAAATTTGAGAAGAAGAAAGCCATGATGCAAAAAAGTTCCGGATGAATGCTCATACATCAGCTTCTTAAACTTTCTGATTTCCCATCCCTGAATTCACCCGGCGCCATACCTGTGATCTTTTTAAACACGCGGTTAAACGTCCTGATGTTGTCAAATCCCGTATCGATGGATATGCGGGTAACTGTATCCCCTGTCTTCACGAGCTTTCCCTTCGCTTCCGTTATACGCAGCTCATAGATAAAGTCATTAAGAGTTTTACCCGTATGCTGGTTAAAAAATCTGCTGAATGTATCAGGATTCATTCCTGCAGCTTCGGCAAGGTCCTCACGCTTCAGTTCCTGCATGTAGTGTTCTTTTATGAATTCACACACAGCTTCAATTTTTAAAGCGCTCTCCCCGGTCAGCGGCCTTGATCTCACAGAGTTGAGTTTTTGAAGAAGGTTATTATAATTTCTTATGGCGTAATTACGGAGCAGCTTAAGTTCCATCTGATTCTTTACACGAAGGAGAAGTTCGCCGGAATTGAATGGCTTTGTAACATAGTCTGTCGCACCGGATCCGAGACCTTCGATCTTCATAAAACCGTCAGCCCTAGCTGTGAGAAAAATAACCGGAAGCCCCTCAAATCTTTCATCATTCCTTACCCAGCGCAGGAGTTCATAGCCATCCATTCCAGGCATCATGATATCAGAGAGCAGAAGGTCAATCCCCTCTTTGCCTTCAAGAATCATAACAGCTTCGCTTCCGTTGGCAGCTTCATACACTATGTATTTATCACCGAGCATATTAACAAGGAGCCTGCGCAGATCATGGTTATCTTCAACAATTAATATCGACGGAGCGTCTTCAGTAATCAACGCGCCTGTATAATGATGAGTTTCCCGGTAAGGTTCTATTCCGCGGATATGATGCCGTGCCATCTGCAGTTTTTCTGCACCTTCTGTAAACACGACATCATTTCTTCCTGTCAGGTGGTCTTTACCGAACGGAAGCTTCACTGTAAATGTTGTGCCATGATTATACGGATATAACGGCTTTTCCCTGCTTTCAACAGAAACTTCTCCGCCATGCAGTTCAACAAGTTCTTTCACTATTGAAAGTCCAATACCAGTACCCTCATATCTTCTCGCGGGACTTGTATCGGCCTGTATAAAGCGGTCAAATATTATATTAAGTTTATCAGCAGGTATTCCGCACCCGGTATCACTGAATTTTATCAGGGCATAATCACCCTCAGTTTTTAATGATACCTCAATCTTTCCCCCTGGCTCTGTAAACTTGAAGGAGTTTGAAAAGAAGTTGGAAATCACTCGCTGAATCATTTCATTGTCAGCATATATCATAACAGCATCGTTGGATGTGTTACATACGAGTTCAACTTCTTTCATTTTTGCTGCAGATTCCATGCCTCCGCAGTACTGTTTTATCAGTCCAGTGAGATCGGTTTCCGACACAGAAAGCTTCATCCTCCCCGCAGTTATGCGAGAAATGTCAAGGAGGTCGTTTATGAGAGAAAGAAGGTTCAGTCCGTTGCGCTGAATCATCTCAAGAGTTTCACTGTTTAATTCTTTTCCGGAAAGAGCGTCCTCGACAGGTGCGAGTATCAGCGTGAGTGGAGTCCGCAGTTCGTGGGATATATTAGCGAAGAAATCGGTTTTGACACGGTCAACTTCACGAAGCTTTTCATTGGCAGACGCAAGTTCGGATGTGCGCTCTGCTACTTTCAATTCAAGGGTTTCAGTTGCCTCTTTCTGAATACGGAGCGCTTCGTTATGGGCCTCTTCTTTCTCCTCTTTCATAATATTTATACGGTCAGCAAGCGCAAAAGAGAGGAGAGTTACTTCAAGGGCTGAACCGATCCAAACTCCATTATTTGAAAAATAGCTGCTGTTTATAAAACCCAATCCCCTTAATCCGTAGAATAACATCCCGATAAGCATTATTCCCCATGCCAACAAAAAGAATCTTGCAGCTTTATTATTATTAATTAATGAGACAATACTTACAGTAACGATCATTATAACATTCACTACACCCGAATATGAACACAATTGAATCGACTGCTGATATGGAAATATAAGACAAAGAAAAAATATTAAAATTTGAGCTGCTATATTGTAAAAATAAATTTTATTAAGAAGAATATTATAATCCAATTTAAGAAATATCTTTGTAAAAACAGCTGAACTCATCATTGCGAACATTACCGCTATAGGCAGTAAATGTTCTTTAAAATAAGAAAAATAATCATAAATATAGCTTACACCGATTCCTTTGAAAGTCATTTCTCCAAAAAGTATGCCAATGATATACATTATGTAAAATAAATAACTGATATCCCTTATACTCATAAAGACAAAAAAATTATACAAAGCCATCACTATTAAAAATCCCAACAGCAATCCTGACATCAAAACATCATTATTCTTTTTTTCAAAAAACTGTTTTGAGGATACCAGGTTTATTGGAAACTGCATTGTATTACTTCCAAAAGATTTCAAAAAAATCAGATTGTCCTGATCAGGTTTAAATTCCACTCCGAAGCTGTAACCAGGATACTTTATTTCTTTATGTGAAGTTTTAAAATTCAGTCCTGCAGTTTTTGTTTCTATAATTCTATTATTATTGATTAGATAATATTCAATGTACCTGATTGGAGGATAATCAATATCTATAATAAAATTTCTGGTTCTGTCAGTATCATTTATTATTTTCATTTTTACCCAGAAAGCCGATTTACTATATCCGAAATTCGGCACATCCCATTTACTCTGAAACCATCTGTCATTCATCTCCGGTTTAGTCACATCTTCAATGGCAAGTTTACCCGTGGGATCTTCCAGTATCTCCATGTAACGGCCAAACGATACCGACTCTGTGTTGTCATCAATCACTACAGGGGTGACAGCGTAAAGGTTTGAAGAGAAAAGAAAATACAGAATTAAAATACACCCGGTAAATCTGCATATTACAGACATATTGCTTAATACCTGTAACAATCTCTTTCCGGAAGGGTCTTTATAATTACATGTCCTGATTTTCATAAAAAATTAAACCACCACCTATGGAGTTATGAACATAAATATTGGCAAGTGACTGAAAAATTCAAAGAGGAATAATCCTGCATAGGAAACTTCCCTTAGTCAACAAGTTTTACAAAAAAACTTATCCGGGCTTTTCATAGATTGTATCCGCGAACGATCTTCCGTCGCGATAAAAGACTCGGTGTAATTATTCATTTATTGACAATTGTTTTATATTTTTCTATTCTGGATTCAAAGAATAAACTTACTCTGGGAACATACAGGTTGCGGTAAAGATTTAATGAATGAACCGATGCGTCAATTTCTCGATTTTCTTACTATAGCTGAGTTTTCACAGGCTGTTCTGCTTATATTTATTCTTTCTGTGATGGATAAGAATAAAAAGGCTAATATATTTTTCGCGGCATTTTTGTTCATTTTCTCCTTAAATTATTTCTCATTTTTTATTTTCAGACTGGAAATAAAAATTATATCTTTTACTTTAGCGGCGATCTCCCTTCCTGGAATTTCAATAACAGGGGTCTTCATTTATTTTTATGCCCTTTCAATAACTGGTCTCCTGGAAAAATTCCGATTCAGACAGCTTATCCATTTTGGAATATACTTTGCGAGCCTTATCTTTTTTATAATTATAATTTATACTACTGATGGAGTACCGCGTGAATCCCCATCATTTCATAAAGCTTTGTTTACCATGATAAGTATCGGCCTTATTAACTCCATTTCGTATATTGCCTACACCATAATTGTTCTTAACAGATATTATAATAGAATTGAAAATTACTATTCCGATCTCGATAAGATGAATCTTAAATGGCTCATGAGGCTTACTCCGCTTTCATTCATTGCTCTCGCGTTCTGGTGCATCAACTTCTGGTTTTCCCATTTTGGAATCATTCAGAAAAATCCTTTAAGTTTAGGGGCAAACATAATTATACTGATAATTATTATTTTTATTACCGCATACTATTTAATTAATCAGCCTGAGATATTCAGGCAGAATATTGAAATGAATCATGAGATAGAAGACTCTGACAATTCTGCCGGAACAGAAAAGTATGCAAGACAGAATATTGATGACAGGATGCAGGATGAGTATTTAATCCGCCTTCAGACTTTTATGAATGAACAGAAACCGTACCTGGATGAAAATATTACGATTAAAGATCTGGCCGATGAACTGCAGATACCGTCCCACCATCTTTCAATTGTAATCAACAACAGGCTTAATAAAAATTTTTACACATTTATCAATGAATACAGGATAAAAGAAGCAGCACAAATTCTTGACGATCCGGAAAACTCTGAAGCGAACATTATCGCCATTGCCTTCAGATCCGGTTTTAATTCAAAATCGACTTTCAACTCGGTCTTTAAAAAAATTACAGGCCAGACCCCGTCTGAATACAGAAGCAGAAATAATTTCAAGTCTGAACTTGCAAGTTAAGACCGGACTTCTACACCCGCTACGACCGGGCTTATAAGTCCGGTCGACAGCTCTCCTTTTTTAATGTATGGTAATCCCAGTTTAACAAATGAATTGAGGTTACAATATGAGATTCAAAATTCTTACTTCTATAATGTTTGTGGTACTTACCGGTTCTGCAGTTTTTGCGCAGGATGCCGTACAGGTAAAAAAAACCATATCATATAACGATTATATCACTGAAATAGAAAAATCGCTCCCTGAACTCAAAAGCAATGAAATGGATATACTCTCTGCAGAGAACAGGGTTAAAAAGGCAAAATCCGGCGGGGATATATCTCTCAATGCCGGGGGAAACGCCTATTCAAATACACAGTATTCGGGAATAAATGACAAAGGTGATGTAAAAGGATATGATTATTATGCGGGCTTGAGCAAGACAATTACCTCAACAGGTACAACTCTTAGCGGTACATATAATTACTCAAAAAACGACTACAACAATTTCAGTTCAACACCTGATTATACGGCTTACGAACCGTCTGTGACTGCAAAGATATCTCAGCCTCTCCTGTATAACTTTCTCGGGAAAGTAGACAGGTATTCCGAGAATAACGCGAATATGCAGCTGGAAATAGCGAAATACCAGCTTCAGGAGAACAACAAAAGTGTGCTGAACGCTTATAAGAAACTGTATTTTCAATGGATAATGTATAATGACATTATCAAAAATCTTGACGAGGCCATCAGTAATTCAAATATCCTGAAAGAGCAGGTTAGAAGGAAGGTAAATGCCGGTCTTGCTGACAATGATGATTTCCAGGGCTCGGTCGCCTCTGTCCTCAGCTATGAGAATCAGCGTAGAGAATACCAGACAGCACTTAAAAATATTTCAAACCAGATCAGCATATATCTGAATATCGCTGCCGGTGTCCCTGATGTAAAAATTTTTAATGAGTATTACCGGAAAGCTGATGAGTCCGGGCTGGCTGAACTGGATTTTAAAAATACCACATCCGCAAAAATAATGGATTTAACAATGAAGAACTATGCCTATTCGAAGGGCGTTTACGAGAACAGGCTCCTGCCTGAATTTAACGTATTTGCAGGAATAACTAAAAAGGATATTGCAGAATCACAGACTTACGGAGTGAAAGATACAGACTACAGTGTGGGATTTGAATTTAAATATTCGCTGGAGAATAACTCGGCGGAAAGCAGTTTAAAAGATGTGGAGATACAGATCAGGTCGCTTGAATATGAATACACCGCCGCACAGAACAGCTACCGAAAACAGCTGCTTGGTTATATCGAATCCTCAAACGGAATTGCTGAGCAGCTTGCAAACAAGGAAAAATCACTTCAGGCCCTTGAATCGAAACTTGTGACTGAAAGAAAAAAATACAGCCAGGCAAGGCTCAACCTGTCATATATTATAACTACTGAAAACAGCATTACATCCGAAAGAAATAATATTCTTGCACTGAAGAATCAGCTTATCGGAAATTACATCGACTATACTGACCTGGTAAAATAGAATAAATAGATTTTTAAAACATAGTTATTACGATTAAAAGTATTTAAGAGGTACAAAATGAACATAGCAAAACTTGCAATTAAACGGCCGATTCTTATAACAAGTATAGTATCTATTGTTATTATATTAGGAACGCTTTCATTTCGCAACATCGGACTTGAGCTGATGCCTGAAATTGATTTTCCTGCAATCGCTGTTATAACAAATTATGGCGGTGCATCGCCTGAAGAGATAGACCAGCTTATTTCAAAGCCGCTTGAAGATCAGCTTGGATCAATTCCCGGATTGAAACATATAAGTACCACAAACTCGGAGAGCCTCTCTCTTATTGTACTTGAATTTAATATGGATGTTGATGTTGATACGGCATCACAGGATGTGCGCGATAAAATCGGTCTTGCGGTAAACAATCTTCCGGAAGACCTTGAAGATGATCCGATTGTACATAAATTTGACCCGAGCGCAAGTGCTGTTATAAAACTTGCACTGATATCTGATCTCCCGTCCGGTGAGATGTACGACCTGGCAAATGAGACTTTAAAGCCGAAAATTGAACAAATAAACGATGTAGGAAGCGTTCAGATCACTGGAGGAAGCCGGCGGGAAATACACGTTGACATAGATCAGAATAAGCTCAACTCATATATGATCCCAATGGCTACTGTCGTGAGCAAAATGAAAAGCTCAGGTTCAAATGTCCCTATCGGAACAGAAGACCGTGGGCCGAAGCAGACTGTATTCAGGGCAATGGGTGAATATACAAACCTTGAACAGATAAATAACAGTTTAATTTCATTCTCCGGTGATGTAGGAAATTCTGTCAGCGTTAAAACTCTCGGTACGGTAACAGACGGACTAAAGGACCTTGAATCTAAAGGTTATATATATTATCCTGATAAAAATAAAAAAACCGAAAACAAAAATAAGGAAGATGTAACTCAAAAAAATGATACCGGAAGAATCCAATCCTGTATTTACCTCGAGGTTATTAAGCAATCCGGTAAAAATACCGTAGCAGTAACAGATGCAGTAAAGGCCCAGCTTGATTCGATAAATGCCACCCTTAAACAGATGCCCGGTAACTCCAGCCTTATAGTAGCAACCGACCAGTCGAAGTGGATCAGAACAAATGTTGATGAGACAGTTAATTCAATTCTTATCGGAATAATTTTAGCCGTACTTGTGGTATATCTCTTCCTTGGTAACATCAGGTCGACAATTATTACCGCTATCGCTATTCCAAACAGTATGCTGGGTGCCGTCATCCTGATGTATGTTATGGATTATACGTTTAACATTATGACCCTTATGGCGTTATCGCTGGTAGTAGGGCTTCTTGTTGACGATGCGATTGTTGTCAGGGAGAATATTTTCAGAAAGCTCGAAGATGGACATAATTCCTTCAAGGCCGCGGAAACAGGCACAAATGAGGTTATGCTCGCAGTAATTGCCACAACACTTGCTATCCTTTCCGTATTTATGCCGGTAGGTATGCTGAGCGGAGTAATAGGAAAGTTATTTAAACCATTTGCATTTACTGTTGTCTTTGCGATGATTGTGAGCCTTTTTGATGCTCTTACAGTGGCTCCGTTCCTGAGCGCCTATTTCGCGGGCTCCGGAGAAAAATCGAGTAATATTTTCACAAGAGCTTTTGAAAAATTCCAGGATAACATGGAACGGTTGTATACAAAGGTTATGGGATTCTGCCTCAATCATTCCCTGCTGGTTATAGGAGTAACCCTTGCGGTCTTCATCAGCAGTATAGCTCTGCTCTCCTTTGTTAAAAAAACTTTCCAGGCATCCGGTGATGAGGGTGAGTTTAAAATATATATTGAAACTCCGGGAGGTACAAGCCTCCAGGGGACAGAGGATGCTTGTAAAAAAATTGAGGAGAAGTTAAAAACCATTAAAGATCTTGATCATTACGCTGTATCAGTCGGCAGTTCTCTGGGTGATGCGACTGCAGGTGAGATTTATGTTTTCCTGAAGAAAGAAAGAGAAAAGACTACAGATGAAACTAAAGAGGTCATCAGGGGGATGCTTAAGGAATTTTCAGATCTTCACCCATCGGTAGCTTCCTCGCAGGGTTATAAAGGGAGTGCTCCGTATACCCTTGTCGTTTCGGGACGAAACCTGGAAACAGTCGAGCAGGGAGCTCTACTGATTTATGAGAAGGTGAAGAATATATCCGATCTTGTTGACATGGACACATCTATCAGAAAAGGGAGCCCGGAGTTCAGGGTAAACTTCAACCAGGAGAGGATGCAGGCACTCGGAGTGTTGAACAGTGTTGCCGGGACCGAGCTGAGATATAATATATCCGGAGAAATTGTCGGCCAGTTCCGTGAAAAGGGTATAGGCTACGATATACGCGCCAGGCTGAAGCCGGATCAGAGAGACCTGGGGCAGACATTTCATTCAACTAAAATAGCAAATACCGGCGGAAGGATGATTCCCTTGAGTAACGTAGCAAGCGGCGAGTATACAACCGGATTCTCGAAGATCCTCAGAAAAGACAAGGCCTATATTGTAAAAATTACCGCTAACCTGGGCCAGGGCGGCGCGGTCGGAGATGCGATGTCTCAGACGAAAGACCTCCTGAAAGACGTAAAACTTCCTCTGGACGTAACATATAGTTTTAGCGGGCAATCGGAAACTTTTGCCGAAACAGCACAGAGCATAGTGATTGCCCTGATACTTGCAATACTGTTTATTTACCTGGTTCTATCGAGCCTGTACGAATCTTTTATCACACCATTTACAATATTGCTTGCGATACCTCCGGCACTTACCGGTGCGCTGTTTGCACTTTTTATAACGGGATCTATGCTCGATATGATGAGCATGATAGGGATGGTTGTGCTCATGGGACTTGTTACAAAAAATTCAATACTGCTGGTTGACAATGCGGTGCATGGTGTAAAAACCGGAATCAGCAGGAAAGACGCCATACTTCAGGCTGGACAGAGAAGGCTCAGGCCTATTCTTATGACTACATTTGCCATGCTTGCCGGCATGCTTCCGCTTGCGCTTGGTATTGGAGAAGCGGCTAAGATGAGGCAGTCTATGGGTATTTCCATTATGGGCGGGATTATAATTTCGACTATTATTACCCTTATTGTTGTTCCCGCAGTATTCGAATATACTGAAAAATTCAGGGAAGCAACAGAGAGCAAAATACTTGTAAGGGAAAAGGAATCAGAGCCGGAAGCTGATACGTTTCTGATTGCTGAAGAAAAACCAAAAGAAAAAAAGAAGAGTAAATAATAAATTAAAAATGATTTAGAGAATAAATCTGTTGTTACAACGGGCATGGCCATAAAATCCATGCCCGTTTTTTTGGATCGGAAATACCGGATCCTGAAACAATTATTATCAAATTAATTTTATTGACTCACAGTTTTAAATCTGCCAGAGTATGACAAATTACTATCAGGAGAAACTCTATGAATCAGCCTGAACTTACTCAGAAGGCTCTGGGAATTTTAAGAAATCCGGAAACTTTTCAATGGTATTTCATCCCGCTCTTCGCATTTGTTGTTTATATTTATTTTAATGAAATCTCAAACAAAAACTGGAAGGGTGTAGCGGCCGGTCTCTCCCTTTACATGGTACACTGGTTTTATGAAATCATGAATGCCCTTATACAGCACTTCTCCGGTCACGCTCTCTGGACAGTCCCATCGGGAACATCTTTTCTTTTACTTATCGGTGTGTGTGTAGAAATAAGCCTTATGTTCTCTGTAGCAGGTCTTATCTTCACGAAGATACTCCCCGATGATCCAAAGATGAAAATTCTCGGGATAAATAACCGTTGGTTTATCGCAATAGTAAACGCCGGGTTCTATTCAATATTTGAAATATTTCTGGCAAAAACTCCCACGTTTCACTGGGTTTATCCATGGTGGGGATCTCTCCCGGTTTTCATAACAGTATATATTCCTTTTTTTCTCGCGGCAAATCTCGCGTACGACTGGACTCCGAAAAGACAGAAGACTTTCATCGGTTCACTATTTACAGTGAACGCAATAATGCTTATCGTCTTTGCGGGAATTCTGAAGTGGATATGATGTATTGAATACTTTGCAGCAGTGCTTAAATTATCTTTAACAAAATTTTTAAAAAATGATTCTTCCCATACATGCTGTTTTTTATACGGCATGTATGGCCAACTATAATTTCTCCGTTTATTGTATAAACTAATACTGGAGTTTGAAGATATTGCCGAAGTTTTGGAGGCTGAATAAAGTCTATTCTGTTACATTGACTCCTGCAATTTAAGGTTTAAAAATTCTTCGATTCCGTAATATTTTTTCTGTTGTTTTTCTTTTTTAATCTATATATATTAAATCATTCTGTATTTATTTCTGAATTAATTAAATATTAATAAACGGAAGGATCATGGATTACCAGTGGGGAAAAAGAAACCAGCTTCTGAAAGAATTTATCAGGGTGCTCTTCCCTTCTCTGATTATTTTTACCGTATTCATGATAATGATTTTCGGTTATTTTGTTCCGTCTATAGAAAAAAAACACTTCCGTAATAAAGAAGATCAATGCAGACATCTTGTCGAAATTGTAATTAACTACCTCAACTCCCTTAATGATGAGGTAGAGGATGGGACATTAACTGAAACAACTGCAAAAAAGAGAGCGATTAAAAGAATTAGAGAATTCAGATTCGGTGATGAAACAAAAGATTATTTCTGGATACTCGACAGCAGTGGAATGGTGATTATGCACCCGTTCAGAAGAGATCTTGAGAACATTAATCCCGAAGAAGTAAAAGGCCCTGATGGGCAGATTCTGATGAAGCTTATGACCAGGATGTCTGAGATTGCAAACTCAAATCCAGAGGGCGGCCCCGTCAAATATGTATGGAACAGAAGAGATGAAATTACTAAGTAAGGAAGCAAAATATCTTACGTCAGAAAATTTCCGCCATGGGATTGGGTCATAGGTACAGGTGTGTATCTGGATGAAGCTGAGAATGAAATTAAATCATGGAAAAAAATGTTTATCACAGCAGCAAGTCTCCTTGCACTCTTCTCAGCAATGGTTTCACTGGTGCTATCCTTCAGGACAGGACTCCTTAGAAAAAAAGAGGAGGATGCCAGAACGCTCCTGCTAGAAAGCGAAAATAATCTCAGATTGAGGGAGGAACTTTTCCGCAGTATATTTGAAAAGAGCCCCCATGGGATTGTGATCACTGACATGAACAGCAGCCGGATTATAAATGCCAACCGTGCTTTCGCTGAAATTACAGGATACAGCCTTGAAACTCTCAAAAAAAATTTCACATATAGAGAAATACATTCACTCACCTCAGAAGAGTACGAAAGATTAACTGATGAAATAACAGCAAGCGGAGTAATCGAAAATGTTAACTCATCTCTGGTTGCAGCAAATACGCATAAAAAAGATATTATCTATTCCGCAATTATGATAAATTATATGAATGAAAAATCCATTCTAAGAATGATTGTTGATATTACAGATGCAAAGCTGCTTGAAGAAAAACTGCGCCAGTCACAGAAAATGGATGTGATAGGGAGGCTTGCAGGCGGGATAGCTCATGATTTCAACAATATGCTAGGTGTTATCATTGGCAGTGCTGAACTCCTCTCACATAAAATAAAACCTGATGAAAACGAAAAAAAATATATTACAAGGATCTTGGAAACAGGTGAAAGAGCATCAGGTTTAATAAGAAAACTGATGCTCTTCTCCAGAAAGAGCGGTGCTGTATTCAGAGATTTTGACCTTCACGAAACAGTTTCAAATGTCGCCGACATTCTTGAACATACAATTGATAAAAAGATCAAAATAGAAATAGAACTGAAAGCGGAATATAAAATAATAAACGGAGATCCGGACCTTATTGAGAATGCCCTTCTTAATATGGCATTAAATTCAAGAGATGCCATGCCTGACGGAGGTATAATATCTTTCAGGACTCAGAACATCAGGCTTGATAAATATTTTACCAGGGATAAACCTTTTCTTACTACAATGGGAGATTATATAGAAATAAATATTTCCGATACTGGAAATGGTATCCCCCAGGAAAATTTTGAAAAAATCTTTGAACCTTTTTTTACTACAAAACCTTTAGGGAAAGGAACAGGCCTTGGCCTGGCCGCGGTTTACGGGACAATTAAAGAACACAAAGGAACTATAACTCTTTACAGTGAAGAAGGGAAAGGATCTGTTTTTAAGATATACCTCCCCTGCAGCAGCGAAAACCACGATTTGAAAAAAGATGCTGAATTGCCTGCACTCCATGGGACAGGGAATATTCTAATAATTGATGACGATGTAAATATACTTGCAAACCTTAAAGACATGCTTGAAGAACTCGGGTATACCGTTAGTTCAGCTTCCGGGGGTATGGAGGGTATCAATATTTTAAGTGATAAATCACATTTAATAGATCTTGTGATTGTCGATATGATTATGCCTGAAATCGACGGCATTGAAACAATTATACATTTAAAGGAAATAAAACCTGATATTAAAATTGTAATTTCATCCGGTTTTAATAATGAAGAGACCTCCGGCAGAATCAGCAGAATGGATATTTCAGGTTTTATTCAAAAGCCATTTAAAATGTATGAATTAAGCAGACTCCTTAATTCTATTCTCCATTCATGAACTGGGTATAAAAATAATTCGATTTTTATGATAAAATTTTTTAAAGACTGCTTTCCTTTCAGTAGTCCGTGCAGCGCACATCCTGTAAAGATGTTGACCATTTCTCAGTAAATTACTATTCTGTATAAAATTACATAGGGAGATTAATGATGGCTTTAGTAAATATACCGGAAAGAAAAGAGATAAATGATAATTATAAATGGGACCTCACCTCGCTGATAAAAAATGATGACGAGTGGGAAAAATTCTACAAGAAACTGGAAGCTGAAATCAACGGTTATGAAAACTTTAAAGGGCGGATGGGAGAGTCTCTCGAAACTTTCAAAAGTTCACTCGAATTCGATATGAAAATTTCGAGAGAGATCGAAAAAATTTATACCTATTCCCACCTCAGAAGTGATGAGGATAAAACCAACCAGTTTACTCTTGCCATGTACCAGCGCTCGGTAAACCTTTATACCCGGATTTCCGAAATGTCAAGTTTCATGACACCGGAGATACAGGAAATTGACGAAAGTATTGTCAGGTCATATATGGATCATGATTCAATGAAAGACTTCAGGTTTTTTCTGGAAAAGATTCTGAAGTTCAAACCTCACACACTTTCCAAAGAAATTGAACAGATCATTGCCATGATGGGTGAAGTTGCACACGCGCCTTCACAGATATTCAGCCAGCTCGATAACGCGGACATGACATTCGGTACTATTAATGACAGTGAAGGAAACGAAGTGGAACTGAGCCACGGAAATTTCAGCACGTTTCTGCAGGATCCTGACAGGGAAATCCGCCGGCAGGCCTTCTTCCAGTATTACCAGTCGTATAAAAATCTTAAAAATACTGTTGCTGCGACTCTCGATCACTCAAACAAAAAAGACAGTTTCTACGCGAAAGTACGGAAATTTAACAACAGCAGGGAGGCTTCTCTTTTCTCTGACAACGTGCCTGAAAAAGTATACGACAACCTTGTGAGCACGGTGAGAAACAATACAACACCTCTGTTCAAATATCTCGACTTCAGAAAAGAAGCCCTCAATCTCGACAAACTCCACTTCTACGACACATATGTCCCGATTGTCGGAGACGTAAATTTTAGTATGACTTACGAGGAAGCCGTTGAGACATGTATTAAGTCACTTGCCCCGCTTGGAGATGATTATACAAAAATCATGAGAGAAGGGCTTCTTGGCGGCTGGGTAGACCGCTACGAGAACAAGGGGAAAAGAAGCGGTGCTTACTCATCAGGCTGCTATGACTCACCCCCTTACATTCTACTGAACTATGAAGATAAGAACATTAACAGTCTTTACACACTGATCCACGAAGCCGGTCACTCCATGCATTCATACTATTCCAAGCATGCACAGCCGTATATCCTGAGCGACTATACAATCTTTGTAGCAGAGGTAGCATCAACATTCAACGAAACTTTGCTCAGCAGATATCTCCTTGATCTATATAAAAATGACAGTAAAATGCAGGCATATATCCTCAACAGGGAGATTGACAACATAAGAGCGACTCTCTACAGGCAGACAATGTTTGCCGAGTTCGAAACACGTTCACATAAAATTGTGGAGCAGAATGATCCTTTAACACTTGAAGTTATCCAGCGCGAATATAAAGAACTGCTGGAAGCTTATTTCGGAGACAAACTATTCATCGACGATGTACTGACACTGGAGTGCCTGAGGATACCTCACTTTTACTCTGCATTTTACGTTTACAAATACGCGACAGGGCTCTCTGCGGCGATTGCTCTTGCGGATAAAGTTCTTTCAGAGGGAGCACCGGCGCGGGATGCATACCTCGGTTTTCTAAAACTCGGCGGAAGCAAATATCCGCTTGATGAGCTCATAGACGCGGGAGTTGACATGAGTTCGCCGGAACCAGTTGTGAAGGCAATAAAACATTTCGGTGAGCTGGTGGACAGATTTATTGAAATTTATAAAAACACAGGTAAATAGAATATAAAAAATTATTATTCAATACTTTAAATCCTCCTCTCTCACTTATTAAAGTAGAAGCCGTGCAGAACGAGACAGGAAATTTAAAAGTTACCTCAGAGATTTTATGCAATAATTCTGAATTACTTCACGGAAAGGAAAATATATGAAAGTTGTACTGAAAGAGAAAAACGCTCTATACCCTCTCCCTGTTGCATTAATAGGAACAGAAATTGACGGAAAGCCTAACTTTATTACAATTGCGCATCTTGGAATAGGCGCTATGGACATGGTTACTCTCGGAATGAATAAAGCACATTATTCCAATCAGGGAATAATTACTAACCGCGAATTCAGTATAAATATTCCATCTTGCGATATGGCAACAGAAACCGATTACATCGGGATGGTGAGCGGATCAGCAATTGACAAAAGCGGTGTTTTTAAAATTTTCAGAGGCTTATTAAAGCATGCCCCGATGATTGAGAACGCTCCTGTAACAATGGAATGCACACTGGTTGATCATTACGATTATAAAACTCATGACCTGTTTGTAGGAAAAGTTGAAAAAATTTATGCCGAAGAAAACATACTTACTAACGGGACGATTGATGTCGCTAAGGTGAGGCCCATGCTCTTCGACATGCATCAGCGTAAATACTGGAAAATTGGAGAGCCCTTTGCCGACGCATGGAGTATCGGGAAAAAATACAGCAGATAATTATGTTGTAACAGATTTAATTTTTTTACTGATTGAAGTTACCGTCTTTAGAATGCTCTGTATGTACAGTGAAGATCTCCACAATACATACAGAGTGCGGGCATTTTGTCATCCGGTTAAATCCCTAATTCATTACTACAGTATATCTCTTCTTTAAATCATCAACATACAATTTATACCTGGATTCCAGCAGTTCACTTATCTTATTCTGTTCGATATCTTTAGCTATGACTTTATCGACTTCATTCTTAATTTTAATATCCTTCACAAACTTATTGCCATACCTCAATCTATATGCCGCGCTGTTAGAGAGAACCTCTTTCCTAATGTCCTGGTTGTTCACCTTTATCTGAGAACCCAGTTGTACTTTTATAAAACTATTGACGAAGAACTCTTTCTCTCTCTTTTTTATAAAACTATTGTAATTACCGTTTTCTGACATTTTTAATTCATTCATCTTATTTTCCATAATTCTTGAAAGGATCATTTCATCAATAACCCTTCTGGAAAACTCTCTGTCTTTTTTCATCTTATCAATATCAATCGGTCCCATAAATATTTTGATATCTTCAAGAAGGTCTGAGTATTTATAATTAATATCTGACTTTATCGTTTTACCAATTATTATATCACTTGATGCATTCTTTAGTTTTTCAGGAAATAATTCGGGTTTATACTCATCTCTAAGGTTTCTGATATTAACAATGTTTGATAAAAAATCTTTAACTTCATCAATATCCGAATATTTATCGTTCTCTATCTCCGAAATTTTGATAAGGTGATAACCGAATTTTGTCTTTACCGGCTCTCGTCTTATGTCAGAGGCCTTCATTTTAAAAACAACCGCCTCGAATTCAGGAAGCATTTCACCCCGTCCCATAAAACCCAGATCTCCTCCGTCTTTCCCTGATGGACAGTCCGAATATCTGGCAGCAAGTTCTTCAAAATTTGATCCGTCATCCTTAAGTTCAGATGTGACTTGTTTAATTTTTTTTAATGCAAATTTCTCATCAAGAAATCCGCTGCCTATCCGGGCAAGAATATGGGAAATTTTAATGCGCCCCTCCTGTTTAAACTGAGCACGGTTTTTCTGATATTCAGTTTTCAGATTATCTTTTGAAACAGGATATTCTTCAGGAAGAAATGTATTCAGAAAATAGTTAGTACTAAATCCTCTTAGATTTTTCATCCATTCCTGTCTGGGTTTATCCTCTTTATCATAGCCCTTTTCTCTGAGATCAAGATATACAAGATTTTCTTCTATAAGACCTTTAAGAACCATTGCCTTCAATTTATCTTCACCCATACTCTTAACCAGATTTTTATCTAAACCTTTCATCCGGTCCGACACATCAGATTCGTTTACAGAGATACCACCGACAGTTGCAAGTTTACTATCAATGCAGGATAGAAAAAATACCTGTAGAAATAACACTGCTGTAAATAGTACTTTTTTCATGATCTATACTCCGTTATTTTTTTTTAATATATCAAGCACCTTATATGGTTCCAGCCCCCTTGGGCAGACTCGCGAACAGAGACCGCACTTCGTACAGAGAAGCAAGTCATTGTTAAACATCTCCGGTTTAGCCGATACTTTCGCCTGTAACATTATATGAACCGGCCCTGGAAAATTGTTCCCCTCTTTCATCAGCAACGGACATACGCCCATACACCTTTCACACTCAAGGCAAAGCATAATCTCTGTGACCCTGTTTTTGATTATCCTTACCACTAAAAAAATCAGAATTAGAACAGGGATCAGAACAGACGCAGTATAAAAAGAGAGTATCATCTAATTTACCTCTCCCACGGTTGTGTTTCTTTCTGTATTACACCGGATGGGCACCAGACAATGCATTTGCCGCATCTCGGGCATCCCCCTTTCCTGAAAACCGGCATTATCTCGCCATTATCCATTACACTCATTATCATGGGGAGTCTCTCTATCGATACAACACTTTTGCAGCCGTCTGTACATCTTGTACAGACGGGATATAGACAATTCTGAACTCCGTAATTCCATTCGTGTTTCCTCGCTTCTATAATGAGGTCATACATATCCACCTTCCGTATATAACGGTCCATTTTTTTCATGAAGGATATTTTGCCGATCTCCCTGCCGTAGATCTGAACCATAAAGTCAGCGTTATCACCTTTCCTTACTTTAATGGAAAGATCCTTAACCGGTTTAAGCATTCCGTAAAAATTTCCATCAGGCCCATAAGCGTATATAATAATATTCCCGTTTTTTGTTGTCCCTGACAGTTTCAAATTTAACTCATTTTCTCCAGCGGTAAATTCCAACTTAGCTGTAGCGACTACCATCGGGTACTCCCCGGGGAAAAACTCAGTATAGGCCTTCCTCCCGAAATGTATTATCAAAGTTATTAGCAGGATTATGAAAAAATAATTTATGTATTTATTCGACATCATTTGCCTGCACCGCTTTCCTTATTTTTTAATCCTTTTACAACATCAAGAATTGGAAGCTTTACCGGACATACCCTTTCACAGGCAGCACACTCTATACAAATATTTGCAGCATGCCTGGCTTTCATTTTATAAGTAATCACTTCCGAATCACGCGTGACCGTACCATCGCGTAAAGCTTTTGAGATTGATAATTTTCTGTCATGAGTCTGGATTATCATATCAGGGTCGAGTTTCTCCGCCTCTCCAGCGTAAATTCTGTAGTTTGTTACATAAACATAAATATCCGGATCGTCAACAATTGACGCTGCCATAAAACCCTGCGGATCAATTCCTATTACACATACTGAATCACATGATTTACAATTATAGCAGATAAGTGAGAATGGATAACCTGATGAGAACGCCCTGAATCCGATAAATCCTAGATAAAACACAATAAAAGCGAAAAGAGCGGCATTAATTTTTTTAATTATATCTTTCATATTCAGAGCACCAGCATTAATAAAGAAACAATCAGTCCGCCGATTAATCCGCCCGGGTGAAATATTTTTTTTACTGTTAGAAAATTTGTAACCAGCCCGGAGATAAGCCCTGTAATAACGGCTTCAATCAGAAAACCTTTAGACAAAGTTTCAGCAGAAAGACCGAGCACACCAACAGAGAAACCGGCTATCGGAACCGCCATAAAAATTGACAGAGAAAGAAACCTGCCGGTTGAGCTTTTCAATCTCAGCCTTCCCTCACCGATGCTCCCTATACCGCCAAGCGGTGACGGACCGCACGAAGCTGCACCGGAAAGAATAAAACAGACGATCATTACCTCCTGTATTCTGATACTCCCCGCCATCTGCGCAACATGTTCTCCGAACATAAGCACCCCGGGGATAAGGCTGACGGCGATTATTCTACCGCAGGGGAGAGGCAGAAAAACCGGCAGATAGACAAGAAGAATTGATACTCCGACATATCCCAGGGGAGTGTGTTCTGATATATAACCGAGAACATAAACAAGCACATCAAATCCGCCGAACATGCTGAGAGTTCCTGCTGCTATAAAACCTGAAATCATTGCAGTTAGAGGATGCAATATAATACCCCTCACGAGATCATCAAAGCCAAGTCCGGCTATAATCATTATAAGGAATGTTGTGATTATCAGTATTGTCTGCACCGGCATGGCGGGCTTAATTATAATCGTTCCTACTATAACAGATATAAACAGAACAAGAGAAAATGCTCCATGTTCAAGTGGTTCCTGTTTCTCTCCGATGCTCTGGAGATCGTACATCCTTTCACTGACTGTTTCGTTATATAAATATTTTGATAGAATCATTGCAAAAGATGTCATGAACATAATAGCAAACTGCATATGATCCGAAAAAGATCCGGAGGGATACCGCCCCATACCTTCACCTATTAATCCGATTCCTCCGATTAATGAAGGGCCGCAGGAAGCGGCAGCGTTTATCACAAGTCCTGAAATAATTATCACAGGCATTCTTTTATCTTCACTCTTTCTTGCGAGTTCAAAACCGAGGGTGAGTGCAACAGGGATAAGAGGAGATACCCAGACCCTCCCGCACGGCATAGCCAGAAGTGTCGGAATATTTATCAGCACTATAACTGCAAACGGCACACCCAGAAATGAATTCTGAAGCTTCTGAATCCACCCGGAAGCAGCTTCAAAAGCTCCTGCGCTTTTAAGAGCTCCCGCGAGAATAAATCCGGCTATAGTTGCTGTGATCGGATGAAGAAAGGTACCTGTAATTATCTGGGAGGGATTAATTTTCTCTCCGAGAGCAAGGCCAGTAATAATTATAATAGCCGAAGCCAGAAGCAGGGCTACCTGCATAGGGAACAGCTTCTGCGATATCCATCCTTTTAGTGATGCGAAGATCGCAGCAAAAAATATAATAAGCGCGATTAATCCGGAAAGTGTCATTTTAATTTATCCGGAGCGTTAGTGTTGTTCTGTTTCACTGAGCAATTCTGCGATATGCAGCTGCTGCAGTCGCAGGCTCCGTTTTCTGAATTGGTACCATTAAAATTGCGGTATATGAATATAATGAAAAAAACAACACCTGCTATAATTATAACTGTACTTATAATAAAGTCCATTCTAATCCTCCGGATTAAGCCATATTATCAGAATAGTGCTGATTGTCCCGCCGAGTATTCCCTGCAGGTTAAGATAACTGTTATGGCATATATGATTGAAAACAATCCCGCATACCAGGCCCGATGCTATAATAAACAGATTCTCAAAATAAACACCTTGAATAAGTATCTTTTTTTTCTCACCTGACTGCATATGTTCCCTCTTATAGTTGTGAATAATTTTTTAAATGTGAAGAATAACCGAAAAAATCATCAAGCTTTGCTATCAGATAATTTGTTACAATATTCTTTCGTTTAATCATGAAACCGGCAAGTTTATGAACAGCATACTCCTGTTTGTTATATGGGCAGGAACTTATGCACGACATACACTTTATATTTTTAGAAAGGTAAGCCCAGCATTTCTCCGAATCAACCGCCCATTTCTCAACACCATTCTTTATCACTGTTCCTCCATATGGAATCGCCTGAGCGGGGCAGGTACGGGAACATTTGTTGCATACCTTGCAAAATTCTTTCACACCCAGGTCAGCAGGCCGATCCGGGATAAGAGGCAGATCTGTAGTAACCACAGCGAATGTTCCGCGCGGTCCGAATTTCTCATTAATAATCATACCGTTTTTACCCGCCTCTCCAAGCCCTGAAAGAATTGCAAGAGGAACCAGCTGTACCTCCGACCATCTGTTAAAGTGTGCCCTTGCAGGATAGCCCAACGACCTTATATATTCAGCAAGCTGAACAGCTGTGGAACCGCCTTCACTGAAAAACTCCATAGTCTCTTTTACTTCTTTTGCGACATCGGCAGGTATTGTACTCTCTGTGTTTATATTGATACCGGATAATACAGCAGCAAGTTCCTCTGGAATTGATGAATATGAATCCTGAAAGGGAAGAGGTGCAGTAGGCCCGGCAAGACGATGTTTAACTCCTTTCCCTATTACTATCGCATATTTATGATTCAGGACTACAGGTTTGCCTTTGATATCACTTGAATATATATATTCAGGTTTTAATTCAGTTATGCCGACAACATCAACTCCGTATGTCAGTATTTCCTCTTTGAGTTTTTCTGTTAGAACTTTGCTATCAAGAATTTCCGTTTTAACGGGTGTGACCTTCCCGTCTCTTTTAACAGAACTCTTTATCTTCCCCATGCATATATCATATAAGGTATAATCAATATTGTTGCCTTTGCCGGAATCGGCGACTTTGATCAGTGATTTACTACCAGGCTGTTTCCCTGCATCATTTTTCTGAATTACACTCTCTATCCCGTATGTCCCAATTTTCTTAGACTGACTATCTCCATAAGGAGGTGTTGGAATAAAAAGAAAAATACAGAAACATGTATATATTATCATTACCCATTTTATTGTTTTTTTAATTCCGCTTCTTTCCAGTTTTCTTTTTCTTTTCCATATTAAAAAAGTGATCAATAGCAGAAGCATCAGAAGAGAAATAAAAAAAGAAAGAAATGCTGCTCTCATTTCTTTTTCTGAAAAAGATATAGTTGCAAAATAAAACATGAACAGAGCAACCAGTGAAACCCAGGCAGCCCCATATATTTCCCAGAAACTCCACTTAATTTTCATTATATTCTCCTAAAATAAAAATTTATAACTTCTGTCAGGAATTAATCTTCGATACCGCTACAACAAAGAGGCCCGACTGGCAGAGTACAAATCCGGTGAACTCCATAACCGTCGGTTTTATCCCGTTAACAAACCAGAGAATTGATACCGACACCCAGACTGTAGCAAACCAGATTATTGATATTTCATAATAGCTGAGGTTAAAACTGACCTTCCCTATCTGGGTCAGTACACCGCTTGAAACAAATAAAAGAATCGTAACGAAAATTATGGAAGGTCTGTCAATAAAAAGCAGTCTAACATATTCTAACGGGCCGTTTGCCTCTTGCCATAGCATACCTGAAATATAGGTTGAAATACCCATGAATAGACAGGCGATTGAATAAAATATAAATATTTCCATAACTCTACCCGTTTTGATATTTGTTTCCGGTTTGAGGAACCAATTCATTTTACTCATATAATCAGAAGCCTTATACCCTGATAAAAATAGATTACACCGACAATTACAGACGCCCCCTTCCCCGCTTTTGAAAAGAGCTCATTTTTCCCGATATGCCCGGAAAGTCCTGCCGGGAGAAGATAGAGAGTTGTCGCAAGAAAAAATGCGAAAAAGTAAACAACACCAAAAAGTATGTTATCCGACCTTTCAATGGAATATGTGAATGCAAGGAGAAATGGAGGGCAAAGATTTATTCCCGCAAGAATACCGAGAATATACGGGAACTTCCTGTCTTTTACAAAACCTCCTGTGATTCTACATAAACTCATATGACCAAAACTTACACCGAGCCCGTAAAGGATAAGGAGTACTGACATTAATAACCATGAAATAATCCCCGTTGTTCCCAGCCCTGACCCTAAATAGCTTCCAAGAATACCGGCCAGAAGACCAAAAAACATGTACGCAAAAAAACGGCCGACGGTAAACTTCCCGATAAATCCCCATACTGAAGATTTATTGAAATTATCATTTTCACCAAGAGTAAATGAAATCAGAACAGGCAGACACCCCATCATACATATAGGGCCTGTAGTGAATCCGAGTATAAGACCGTTTACAAGTGCCTCTTTTAATTCACCCATTACTGTGCGGCCTCCTCTATTATTCCGAGCTCCTTAAAATTATGAATAATAGAATCCCTTACTTCAGGTTTGACCCTTTCCCACGACCAGAGAGGTTCAAATGTGATTTCAAGATTAACGGTTTTAATCCCTTCCATTGACATGAGGGCAGATTTAACATTCTCTATCAATTGAGCGGCATATGGGCAGCGCTTGAACGTGAGAGTCATTACCATATTCAGATTCCCTTCGTTCAATTTTAAATCATATATCAAACCGAGATCTATTATATTGACATCCAGTTCAGGGTCTTTCACGGATTTCAGCTTTTCTAAAACATCACTACTCGTAAGATTTTGCAGCACCGTTCCGTTGCTGGAGGATTTATTCTTCCACTTATATTCATCTTTAACCCCGCCTGCCGGTATAGAGAGATATATCAGCACAGCAAGAGTACTCAGAAGGATAATGAATATTGCTTTATGTATTCTCTCCATCACCATATCTGTTTCTCCTTTTTTTTAAATGACTTAGAGAGATTAATCGATTTAAGCGGAGTTAACATCTTGAAAAATAAATCAGGAATTATTGATTTAGATTTAAGAAATGGAGAAAGAAGGAAGAGTGTGTATACTTAAAGATTTTACACGCTTTATTGTTTAATCTTAAATATTATAGCGGTTAACGAATAAATTAAATCAAAGCCAGTCACTGAGAGGTATGAAATAACCTTGCAGTCTGCTTTAACAAATAATTGTTCTGTTCAATTGAATACATTTATACAAACAGGGATTGCTTCACTTCGTTCACAATGACATCTGCATTTATGTAAACATATGCAGCTGTCATTGCATGGATAGATAGTGTGTGGTAACCTGTATTGGAATCAAAAAAATTCCGGAACAGATTAACAGTTTATTTTATGCGAGGTTGTGCTGTTTTGAGTTTATTCCGGCTGCTATCATTTTATATCCTGATCCTCTTTGCCGTGAAGCTTTCTGAAACCGGCAGGGGTCATATTCTCAAATTTAATAAACGCCTTATAAAATACAGACAGGGAATTAAATCCGACTTCAAAAGCAATATGAAGAATTGTTTTTTCATTGTTTTCAAGAAAAATTTTCTTGGCTTCTTCAATTCTGTATTTATTTATGAATGAATTAAAATTCATATTACAATAGTTATTAATAACCTCCGACAATTGAGGAGTAGTAACGCCCATTTCTCTTGCAAGTACAGGAAGAGTAAGCTCCTCAGTAAGGAATACTTTTTCCACATTCATCTTATGCATCAGCCTGTCCATTATTACATTGTTCAATGTGTTGCTGTCTTTCTTAACATCGATATTTCTTTTTGCACTATCCTGAATATTATCATATAAAAATGAATTGAAAGCTGCGATAGTATGCATTACCCTTTTTTCATCCTCATTGAAGAGCTCCATTTTTTTTTCAAGATAAAGTACGGAGAAAACTCTTCCTCTCTGTTCAAAAGGAATGACAGCAGCAGAATAACTCCCTGGTGACCCGTCATCTTTCAAATTTGAAATGAGTCTTATATCTCTATTAAAACCTTTTCCACTCTGATCAAATACTTCTTCAATAATCCGAGCCTTAGTGAATACCTGGGGCTCATTGTGAAAACTGAAATACCCGTCTGTCATATCGGATTTAATCATTACTTTATCCCTCAGTGAAATCAAAAAACAGATTCTGTCCGCAATTTTACGGATAAAGATCAGGCTTGAGATTTTTTCAAGAGCAACTGCTATATCACGCTCATGTCTTATCTTTATAAGTTCATCAATAATACCGGCCAATGCTCCTGATTCTGAACCAGCAGATACTGTGATTCTGCTTTCATTTATTTCAGGGATGAGAAAATCGTATTCATGTTCAAGCTGCTTTACCTTAAAATCAGCTCCCCATAATTTGTAATTGTCATATGCGAGTTTAATTGAATTTTTATGTAAATCGTCTGCTCCGGTTTGTTTATAAAACTTCGAAGCGCATTCATAAACAAAAGCTGTGTCATTAACAAAATTATTCATTTTTGCATAATCTATCGCCCGGTTATAATAAAGGAGTGCCTTGTATCTGAATATTGAATGCTTCAGATTCTCCGCCTTAAGCAGCAGATATTTATGCTTAAAATTCTCAGGACAGGCCTTTGCACATTTTTTTATATATCTCATATTTCTTTTCAATCTTATCCGTTCACTGATCCTCCTTATCAGATTTCTCTTCTGGGAGCTATTCAGAATCGAAATGGACTGTATGTACAGATGTTCAAATATTACCGGAGATGCAAAATGCCAGTTTACAACCTGATCAGCAGAATCAATATTTTTAAGAGCCTCATCAAAATTGCTTAAAACCGTATCAGCCTTGGCTCTGAAAAGGTAATACCAGTGCAGCGGCTGTTTAACCTCGCCATGTTTAAGATCCGATATAAAACTTCTTTCTGCAAATGGCGAATCGGACAGATTATCATAATCTACCAGAAGGCCTATATTCTTTTTAATTGAGTCCATTGCTTTTGCTGCAAACAACGGATTATCATTATTCATTTTTATATCTTTCTGATATTCCTCACAGAGAATCTTCATTTCATGCAGATTTTCACCCTTAATAAGCCTGGTTGCAATTAAGAAGATCCTGTTTAAAGCTGTATAGTATATGGTACCGTTCTGTAATCCAAGTTCATTCGATTTGTTGAAAAATGGAATCGATTTATTAAAATGATTAATCCATGATGACTGAAAGCTTGCGAAATAGTAATTTAAGATACACTCCATTTTAACATTTTTTTCAATTTCATTAAGCCTCAGGGCCAGCATCCCGAGTTTGTACCCATATTTAAACTTTGTTTTCCCTGTGCCGTAGATAATTCCGAATGTCATAAAAGCAAATGGAGATATATGGCATAGTCCGTTTTCAAGGGTTATGTTAGCCATTTTCAGCGTAAGAAGCTTCATCAGAGAATGGCTGTAGGCATACGCGGGCATCCACAATTCAAACATCAGTTCCATTGCTGCAAGAAGATCATCATTATCCAGTTTTTTAATTTCAAGAATCGTTTCAGGATTCCTGGTAAACGTATTTTTTTTGTATCTGACGTATTCACTGATGATTGATGCATACCCCGGATTTTTATCGATTCTGATGCCGAGAATTCTTAATCCCTTTATTCCCATCTCAATTGCCATTTCCGGTTTACTGGAATTAAAGAGAAGCATACAATTTATCGTATAGATTTTAACTCTTTCAGCTTTAGTTTTTGCCATGCTGTTCAATTCGACAAACAGATTATACGATCTTTCCATATTATCCATCATGTATTCACAGATGAAACATTCAGTGAAAAGTTTTTGGAGATATGAATGGTTCTCCTCCCCGCAAATTAAACCGCCTTCCTGAATAATTTCAATTGCGCTGTAGTAGTACTTAAGTGCGGATTCATAAACATAGGATCCCTTAGCCTTTTCTCCCGCCTTGACATTCAATGCGGCCAGAGATAACTTTTCATCCTGTGAGAGCAGCGGCTTCGAAAGAGTAAGATGACTTATAATATCAAACAGGTAATTGTCATTTCCGCCTGTGTTTTCCTTTCCCAGAAGCGACTGTCCTATCTTATAGTGTATGCGGCAGATCTCACTTTCAGTCAAAAGAGACGATGCCCCTTCGAGAATTTTATCATGAACAAAAATATAATCATTCCCTTTGATTCTGTAATATCCGTCATGTATCAGCGGTTTAATCTCATCAACAATCAGATCAACAGAGTTACCCATAACCTCGCTGAGAAACTCAACATTAAAAGTACTGCCGATGCAGCTTGAATGCTTGAGAATTTCAACGGCCGCAGCGGAGTGCTCATTCATCCTGTTTATCATCGTCCTTATTATACTATCTGTCTCATAAATCTGAATGATCTGTTTATTATCCCATCCCCAGCCCTTATCGGAACTGAATTTCAGAATCCCTTTCTTGTAAATATTGTTCAGAAACTCCTTTATATATAACGGATTTCCCCCGGTAAATTTAACAGCCAGTTCAGAAAGTTCACGAACTCTCTGATCGCTTGTACGGATTGAATCCGACACTATACTGTTAATACTGGCTATATCAAGAGGCTTAAGCATGACATCCTTTGCGTCGGCAACAGTCCCCCTTATTTCATCCCTGAATATTTTCAGATTATGAAACTCTGTTATTTCGTTATCCCTGTATGAGCAGATGAATAACAGCGACTCAATATCCCCTGTACTGATAAGGAATTTAATCAACGACAGAGATGTTGAGTCAATCCACTGAGCGTCATCAATAAAAATTATAAGTACCTGTTTAGGGGGCGTTAAGACCTTAACCAGCCTTGAAAGAACCATGTTCATTCTGTTTTTATTTTCATCCCCTTCAAGAGAAGGAATCGGGTGAGGCTCACCTATGAGCTCTCTGAATCTCGGGATCATATCCACAATAATTTTTCCGTAATCACCGATAGCCTCTATTATGCTTTCTCTCCATATCTGCTGTATCTCAAAAGGATCGAGCAGAATAAGATCAATGACATGGTTAAACGCATTAATAAGTGCTGAATATGGTATACCTTTTTTTAAAGCTTCACATTTGGCAGAAAGAAAATAGACTGAATCGCCGACAATCGGCTTAACTGTTTTTTCAATAAGAATTGTTTTACCGATACCGGATGCCCCGGAAATAAAAAGGATCTGTTTTGAGCCTTTTCTTGCAGATTCTAATGAATTAATTATAGCACTGTATGCCTCATCCCGTCCGTAAAGCTTTGTGGGCACTCTTAGATTTTCAGGTATATCATACTGACCCAGAATAAAATTTTTATTAACTGAATTCCTGTCGAGGTTTTTAAGGCACACTTTAAGATCATGGATCAGACCGTTTATGGTAAGATACCTGTCATCCCGTGACTTTGCAATCATTTTCATCACTAAATCCGATACATCCTGAGTGAGGTTCTGATTCAGATTAACAGGGTTAACAGGCTGTCTGTACTGATGTGAATAGATAAGTTCATCAGCTTCTTCTGACTGAAATGGAGTAATCCCTGTAAGAATTTCGTAAAAAATTATTCCGAGTGAATATATATTGCTGCTGATATCTGAAGGTTGTTCTCCATAAGTCAGCAGTTCCGGAGCGGTATATCTAAGTTCATTGATAATAAATTCAGATTCAGGAATCTGATTTTTCCCGTATCTTATATCTGATACAATATTCAAAGGTGAAAAAATTAATCCGGTTCCCTTTTCGCCAATAAGAATATTATCAGGCTTAATAATCCGGTTCAATAGACCGGATTCATCTAATAAATAAATTTTTTCAGCTATATCGATTAATGTTGTTATCGCTGCATCTACTTTTATCTTCCCCCCGTTTTTCATGTGATTTTTCAGATTTTTATCACTTTTAAAATAGCTGATATTTATGACATCATGACCGCTCACTTCAAACTCGGGAAATTCCAGCCACTCGTAATTTATTTTAGTATATTTATCCATCTGAGAAAAAAAAGACTGAAGGATCTCCTCTTTAATATACTTCGTCCTCAACTCATACGTCAGTCTCCTGCTGTTACCTTTTCTGTCTGATTCACGATATAGTGCAATCTGCTCGTTACTGAACAATATCTCTTTCATTGCAAACACCCTCTTGGCGGTAATTCAAAAAAATCTCAATTCAGAAATTCTTAAAATATCTTTCGCCATCATTAATATAACGATTAGGGAAATAAATATACTTTTTTCATAAATCAACAATTCCGGATTTATTTTCAGAATAGATCAAAAGAGGAAAATGATGAAAGATTAACTATATTCCGGGCTGAGTAAGGGGCATAAAAATTATTATTTATGCTATGATTATTTTATTTGAGAGAAGTTACATCCTCAAAAAAAAATTTAAGCATATCTGCAAAAGCGTAATGCACTAATTCACTCCGGCAGGCAGCTGATTCCAAAAAAATACGATTATGAAAGGAGATTTCGATTATCAAGGTCTGATCTGCCAAAAAAAGAATAAAAAATTTTTAGGAGGTTTTATGAACCATAAGAAAAAATATATACTTATCGGTCTATGGTCGCTGACAGGCATAAGCGTCATCTGGTTCTTTCTGGCAGGATTGAGTATATATGCATTTTTAACATTTTTTGTACTATTTGCCGCATCATTCATAGCATGGGGTCTTTCTGGAAAGATCACAGACAAAATGAGAGGAAGAGCTATCCATGGCATAAACGCCTTCTGGATAATTATGGCCTTTCTCTTTCTTTTCCCCTTCCCTGTTCCGGAACGCCCGGAATATGTAGTAGGTGAGATTCACAGATTCAGTGAACCTAATCATGGATGGGGCAGAGCCCTCCTTGGCGCCCTGGGCCCTAATCTTTTCAACAATGGTCTTGCATATAACACACCTGAAGAGATTAAAGGTCTTGTTGAAATCGGAGCCATTCCGAGCGTGTTAACATCATTCCCCTTTGCGCGGACTACTTTTGGCGGTACAGCCATGCTTAATGCATACAGAGACAATGTATCACATGGCGGCGAGCCTGCAGTGACAATGCCGTATCCCTGGACAACATGGAAAGGGGCAAAAAGAGAAAATAGAATAGGGTGGAACAAGGGAGATATCCTCCTTGGAGATGTTGCCCATGAAGTAGGTTATGAAAAGGCCAAGTATACACCTAGAGAAAACTCCCTGATGATCAAGGAGATAGGGAAATGGCTCGGTTCAATGACCGTCGGGATATGCAAGGTCGATCCGCGATGGTTTTATTCACATGATTTCATGTCAATGGGTACCCCCCTTGATCTGAAAGATGTAAAAAACTTTAAATATGCGATTCAGCTTTTCACAGACCAGAACTGGAAACGTGTTCACAATGATCCGGGTCACTCATGGTGGAGCATTACAAAAAGCGGCCAGGCTTACAGTACAAGCGCTTGGATGGCTGTAAGAATGGGACAGATGCTGCGCGACATGGGATACCTTGGTAGAGTCGGTTACGGCGGTATTAACTACGATACTATAGAATCACCGTTTTCAGTCTATAACGGTCTGGGAGAATACGGACGCTTAAGCGATGCGGTCGTCCCGAGTGCCGGAGGCTTAAGGTTCAAATCAGCAACTGTTCTTACAGATTTTCCTCTCGAACCGGATAACTCAAATCAGGGCCATGGAATCACAAGGTTCTGTGAACATTGTGACAGATGCGCAAGAGCATGTCCCGTTAACGCTATTCCTCAGGGGGACATGACTGTTGAAAACGGCGTTAAGATGTGGCATGTTGACAAGGATAAATGCGTCAGGTTCAGGGCGGGTAATCTCGACGGCAGCTGCTGTAATGAATGTTTGAGAAATTGTCCATACAACAAACCTGATACACTCTTCCATAAGCTTGGAGTCTACATTACACGCCACTCCTACCTCGCACCATATCTCTTCGGTAATGTGCGTGCTATAGGTCTTGAGGACTGGCTTGATTTTGAAACATCAAACCAGGCGGGTAAATACAACGTAAACAGACCTGCCAGATGGATACAGGAGGAACCGGGCTTCAAAATGAAACTCCCCTATGTAATCGGAAAATATGTTTTCACAGAGGGAGACAGATCAACTTCAGAGGAGTGGTCAACAGGCGTAGGAGCAGAGATGGGTAAAATCGGCCTTAAATACAAGGGTGTTGAATGGGGAAAAATACCTGCCAATCTTCTTGATAAAAACGGCCGCAACAGAAACGCACATTGGGATTATGAAAATGGCGAGCTGCCCAAAAATCTTCAGTGCATGGGTAAATACATGCCTATTGAGGAGGTAACAAAACTCCTCAAGGCTGGAAAACTCTTTACCGGTGACTGGTATACAAAGGATGAAGATGTATATCCTCCGCGATCCGAGAAGTATGAAAAAGGTCTTCTTAAGTATGAAGATGCAGTGAAGATGTGGGAAAAGGAGTAAGCTATGAAAGATATTAAATTAGCATTCAGTTTAAAGTGGTATGAACTTCTGCTGGTTATGATTGAACTGGGGCTTTTAGCCGCAGGTATATGGGCATGTATCGACTCTCTTTCAATAGGGTGCCCTATGGCAGCATGGAGATTTCTCCTTCTGTTTGTAATCTGGGCGCTGCCTGGTGCGGTAATACTGTTCTTCTTTAAACCGGCAGCTGAATAATTCTGTAACATTCTATCAGTTTGACCGGAGTGAGGCTGTGCCTAAAGGCACAGCCTCACAAATCCGGTACAAACTTACTTACTTAAAATGATAACAATAAGAGGTCGTTTATGAATATTAAAAATCTGTCTAAATTCAACCTGATGCTTTTTATACTTTTCGGATTATTAACATCAGCTATTGCCGGAGAAACAGGCCACTATGTCAACGGTGTTGAGGGTATAAAGGCCGCGACCCTTCCGGGACCAGGCTTTTACTACAAGATGTACAACACCTATTATACCGCTGATAAAATGATGGATGACAGCGGTAAAAATATTTCCGCAGCAGATTTAGATCTTACTGTATACGCAAACGTTCACAGATTTATCTGGGGCACAGGAGCAAAAGTATTAGGCGCAGATTTAATTGTCGATGCTATTATTCCATTAGTATATACAGATATAAGCATAAATACTCCCGGCGGCAGAGTTGAAGAGAACTCATTCAACCTCGGTGATATAAATCTTGAACCGGCCGTACTTTCATGGCATAGAAATACATTCGATGCTGCAGCGGGTATAGGATTTTTTGCACCAACAGGAAAATATGATGCAGCCGATCCATCATCAGCAGGCAAGGATATGTGGACCACGATGCTTACCCTTGGTGGAACACTTTATTTCGATGAAGAAAAAACCTGGACAGCATCAATCCTTGCAAGATACGAAACTCATACAGAAAAAAATGATACAAAGATCAAACCAGGTGATGAATTCCACTTTGAATGGGGAATCGGGAAAACCCTGATGAAGCTCATCGATGTAGGCGTATCAGGCTACTGCCAGTGGCAGATAACTGATGACAGCGGTGATGGTGTTTCTTATGACAAAAGCGTTCATGACAGAGTATTTGCCGCAGGCCCGGAGATTGATATTTTTATTCCGCAGATAATGTCTGCAGTTTCTCTGAAATGTCAGAAAGAATTCGGCGCGGTTGACAGATCTGAAGGTTATGTTGCGAATCTGTCTTTAACAAAAATTTTCTAAAAAGTATAAACTGCCGGACTTCTCATCACGTCCGGCAGTTTACTACATCAGAATATTATAACTTTACAACCACATTCTTTGTTACTTCCGGTTTGCTGCCGGACATTTTTATAAATCTTAAAGAAACAAGCCTTTAAATATACTTATTTAAAACAATTAAAGACTTATTTCTACACCACCATAGTAACTTCTTCCTTTAGTATTATACCCGTATGATTCTTCATACTTTGAATCTGTAATATTCTCACATTTTGCATTGAATGACAAAGTTTCATTAAACTTATACCTTATAACTAAATCTGCTTCACTGTAAGACTTCAGTGTTACCGAAGAGGAGGCTGTTAAATAATCTTTCCTGGTGTCTACATAAAGATAAGTTCCGGTAACATCTAAACCTGAAATAGGGGTTACCGTTAAAGATGCTGAATGTTTGTTAGCAGGCCGTTTAAGTATCTCCTGACCTGATTCATTCTTTGTATATTTCAGGTACGTGTATCCATAGCTGGCCTTTAGGAAGTTATTTAACCTTAAAACTGAAATAAATTCAACGCCTTTATTCTCAACAACTCCATCCAGATTAATATATTTCCATGCTATATCTGTAGTTATCATATCTTCATAACTTTGAACAAAGTAAGAACAATCTATAGAGAATACTCCATCAAAAAACTCCTGGTAAACACCTACATCATATACAAAACTGGTTTCAGGTTTTAAATCTTTGTTCCCGGAAAAGCTGTCATATAATTCATAAAGAGATGGTGACCTAAAAGCAGTACCCGCAGACGCCTTTAACCTGGTTTCTATGACAGGTAATATATAAGAAACTGAAGTATCCCATGCTGTGTTCTCTCCAAATAACTCATTATCCACCAATCTCGCGCCTAAATTAAGGAACAGCCTGTTCCAAACAGAAACAGAATCATGGATAAAAACACTATCAGTATCCAGGGACTTTTTCTCAAAAATACCCCAGTTTGAATTAGAACTTCCAGTTTCTTTGAAATGCTCATACCCTGCTATTAAAGTATTAAAATCGCCTATATTAAATTTATTAATAAAATCAAATCCCGTATTTGAACCATCATAGGTAAAAGTATTTCCATCGAATGCATCCGTTGGATCTATGGGATCAACATCCTCTTTCACATAGGACATATAGGATAATCCCCCTTTTATATTCCACCATGTGAAAGGTGAAAATTTCAAATCCCCCCTGGAGGTAAAAACTTTAGAGCTGTTTATATGATTTATATCATCCTCCGAAGCTCCATCATCGACTCCAAAATTTGAGTCTATATAATTCAAAGTATAATCTACAGCTATGTTATCGCTGATTTTGCTGCTCATCTTACCTGACATTGTAACATTCTCATATCCATCATTATCAAAGTCATTATTACCGGTTTGATCTTTAGCCTTTGATATTCCTTCTGATCTGTAGTGGGATCCGAAAAAGTTAAAAGAGCTGTTCTCAGTAGAATCACTTACTGATACCGATTCTCCAAAAGACTTATTTGATCCTGCCTCTCCTGTTAAAACCACACTTCTTTTTATTCCTTTCTTAGTTATAATATTAATAACTCCTCCGGAAGCCTCAGCGCCATACATACTGCTCATAGCACCGCGGACTACTTCAATTCTTTCAATATTATCTGTTCTGATGTTGGATATATCAAAAAGTTTACTCCCGACACCCATTGGGTCGCTTATCTTGACTCCATCTATAAGGACCAGGACATTGCCGCTCTTTGATCCTCTTATATTAACTGTAGTTAATCCGCCATCTGTCCCGGACCGGTTGATGATGACCCCCGGTATACTCTCCAGTACATCCCCCAGTACCTTATTCCCTGAATCCTTAATCTCTTTTTCTGTTACTACAGTGATACTTTTCCCCTCTTTAGATATTGATGAGTCATAACGGGAAGCTGTAATAATTACCGGATCATTCTTGTAAACCGTTTCTGAAAATCCCATGACATAAAACATTACTAATACTGGCGTAAGTATTTTATAATTCATTCCTCTACTCCGTTTTAATATAAATTTGGTTATCCTATAATTCCTGTTAAAAAAATTCCCCCGCTGTTCTGCACTTTTACTTCTTTAAGAGAAAGAACGATAAATCCAAAAAAAGCTGGAACATAAACATCCATCCCCTTCATTAAAACTAACTCCTAAAAAAAAATCTCCGAAAGCTCAAGGCTTCGGAGATCCACATTTTCTCTTTACCGAATATGCCGGATTTACCCATCACCGTGGTAAATGGCTGTAGATTACAATCAGGTCTTCTGGCTTACGGATCATTCTAATAATCGCGCCTTCCCGCACTCGCGTGCAGTGGCATAATGCGATTTTCGTCTCCGTTTACAGCGGCGGGTCCGCTCCCGATTTTTACGGGATTCCCTTATCAAAGGATATTTCCATAACTGGAAAAATTGTAACCTCTATTCAATTCAAAGAACAAAGTCAGAACATCTTCACTTCAGAAATTACTCTGTTACTGCTTTGATCCGGAATCATTAAATACTGAAAATAGCTCTGCCTCTTTTCATAAATGAGCCAGGCTAAAACTTCATGAATACCGGCAATCAATATTCATTTTATAGCATTAATTCAAATGATAGTTCTTCCTGAAATTAATTCCGGAATTACTAAAAATTCTTTATGAGATTACTGAAATTCAGTAACAGGCTTCTATCAATAACTGTGTAATAAAACAGATTCAGAAGGGACTCATACGATTACTCATATTATTTTACTGCGGGGAGAAGTCTGGCATCATTAATAAATCTTTTCACCAGCCTCATTGAGTATACAATAGTTTTTGCTTAAATGATTTTTTAAAGAGGATCCAGGTAATTCTAAAATTTAATTTGCAGTACCGTATTAAAGGGATGTAAAAAAATTAAGCGGAATATATGATCGGTTTCAGGATTTATCTCCTTTCTCTATCACAAAATTTTTTTCATCTCAATCTTCGCAGTATCAGCAGGAAAGCCCTTCCCCGGAGGCTGAAGGGCTGATCCGCTTATTCGTGAGAGAGAAGGACTTCGTCGTTTGTCAATAATTCATGTTTAACGTTATAGAACTTTTTCACAAGCCCTTCCACTGTGAGGCTCTTTTTTTCCTCTCCGGAAATATCCAGTATTATTTCACCTTTGTGCATCATAAGTATTCTGTTGCCGAATTTAATTGCCTGGCTCATGTTATGTGTTATCATCATTGCGGTGAGTTTTCTCTCTCTAATAAACCGGTCTGTAAGTTCAAGTACCATTGCAGCGTTCTTCGGATCAAGTGCCGCCGTATGTTCATCAAGAAGAATAAGTGAAGGGTTTGACAGAACAGTCATAAGAAGCGTCAGAGCCTGTCTCTGCCCTCCGGAGAAAAGCTGAAGGTTATGCTCCATTCTGTCTTCCAGTCCCATTTGAAGAAGCTTAAGTTCGTTTCTGAATCTTTCTCTCATCCTGGAATTTAAACTGACCCTCAGTCCTTTGAATCCTTTTTTGTTACAGATCATCATGTTGTCTTCAAGACTCATATTAGATGCGGTGCCGAGAAGCGGGTCCTGAAATATCCGCCCGATAAATTCGGCTCTCCGATATTCCGGCATCCTTGTAACATTCTCGTTATTAAAAAAAATCTGCCCGTTTGTAGGGGAAAACGATCCTGATATTGTATTGAAAAGCGTGGACTTCCCGGCACCGTTGCTCCCTACAATCGTAATGAAATCCCCTTCTTTTACTGTTAAGTTTATTTTTTTTAAAGCAGTGTTCTCATTAACAGTACCTTCGTGAAAAACTTTTTTTATATTTTCAAGCCTGATCATTTTTCCACCTTCTGAATATGTTATTACTGTTTTTGCCCTGTGCAATGATAAGACAGATTATGATCAAGAGGCCGGCAAGCAGCTTCAAGTCATTCGGTGTCAGCCCGATATGATAACCGTAGTATCTTCCCAGGTACATTATCGCCTTATAAATTATCGATCCTGCCAGGACCCTCAATGTCAGTATCCATATTTTGTTTGAAGTATATATAAACTCCCCGATCATTACCGAAGCGAGACCTACAACTACAATTCCTGTACCAAGGCCTACGTCTGCAAAACCCTGATACTGTGCGGCAAAAGCCCCGGATACAGCAACAAGTCCGTTAGATAGACCTACACCTATAGCTTTCATCAGATTGATATTCACACCCTGCGAAATAACCATCTGCTGGTTGTTGCCGAGCGCTCCAAGCGTAAGCCCCATGTCTGTTCGAAAAAAAATATCAAGGCCGATCTTAATCGCCATGGCTACAAGAAAAAAGAAAATCAATATAGAATATTCCCTGGGAATAAAACTCTCGGTTTTTGCGACTATATCCGTAATTATTGTATGATTCTGCAGAAGGGGAAGGTTTGCTCTATTCCCCATTACCCGGATATTAACTGACCAGAGCATTGTCATTGTGAGTATCCCCGCAAGAAGATTCGGCACTTTAAGCCTGTTATGAATAGTTGCTGTAACAACACCCGCCGCAACACCTCCCGCAAAAGCGGCAAAGAGAGCAAAAAAAATGTTATGTCCGCTGACAATCAAAGAAGCCATTATTGCGGCTCCAAGAGGGAACGATCCGTCTACAGTAAGATCGGGAAAATCAAGGATTCTGTAAGTTATAAAAACTCCCAGAACCATTATACCATATATAAGGCCTTCAACAAAAATTCCTTCTATCATAACCATTCATCCTTAAACTGTGTCTAAAGGGAACCAGCCTCCCCTTATGGCCCCCCAACCCCCCGGAGGGGGGCTTAAAGATAATTTTACCAAAATAACCATAATTTATAAATCATTTATAGTAATAATATCTCTAAAGCCCCCCTCCGGGGGGTTGGGGGGCTTTTCAATATAATCAAGAGTTCTTTCATAAAGAAACATGTCAATAAAAAATATCTGTATTATTTGCCGGTAAATTCAAACTTGACTTTTATTATGCATGATGGCAGAATACAACAATTCAATACCTATTCCTGAATATTATTAAATTATATGCGCAGGGAATAACTATTGATAAGAATTATATTTAACTAGAGGTAATGATGGAGATTTTTGACGGTTTTATTTCAGCAATAGCAAGCGAATTCAAGATACCATTTCATAAGGATAAAAGCGGCAACTATATGGCTACCTTGGAATTTGATAACGGGAGAGTTCAGGATATTATTGTGTCCCTGAAAAAAGATGAATCAGGAGACAGGGTAATACATTATCACTCGGTTATAGCTTCGTTAAAACAGGACACATGGGATTTATACAAATCCGCCCTTCAGCAGAACCTGACATTTGACTACGGCGCTCTGGCTCTTGAGAAAGACAATCTTGTTATGCACCATGCTATCCTTCTTGAAAACTGCGAACCGAGAAGATTTATGAAATCTCTGGTTTATGTTGCTGCAAAAGCTGATGAAATTGAAGAGTTGCTTTCTAAAGAGGATACCAACTAAATCAGCAATTCCTGAATATTCTTTCCCCCCGGGTATTACATTTCATGGGGCATCCTTTGCATGCCCGTTCAGGATTAATCTCTTTAATAATCCCTTTTTCTAAAAGTTCAAAAAGAGCCTGATCAATCAGACCTTTATCCCCTTCAATCAGAATGTATATTTCAGAAAGGCAGATTTCACCTCTTGATTGTATCAGTGTTTTTACATCTCTAAGTATCATAAGCCTTCACAAATATTTATTGTAAACATGACAAGGGTTTGTACTCCTTGCCCTATGCATAATTTATCTGATCACCCAGAACTTTTTATAAATATAGTCAAGTTTGGAAATAATATTTCTATTGATGTGTCTCCCTTCAGGAGTATCTTTTTTCAATTTCCAGTCAGGACTCATTGCCTCAAGTTCATCACGGAGTTCCCAGGAATATTTAAAATTCCGTCCGTTAAGCTTTTTCAACGTCGCGGTCTGTTCAGGAGTAAACCAGCCCTGAGAAATTTCAAATTCAATTATATCCGTATTCACAATCAGGTATCTCAACTCTGAAAGTTCAACAACTCTGCTTAAGTCTGACTCATCAAGTTCAGTACCGCTGCTTATTAATGCTTTTTTAAATTCTATGGCATTCCTGAATTCTTTACCGATAAACTGTTCCATCGCGGCGAAAGTAATCCCCTCTGACACAAGCCTTCTTTCTACGGCTGCCGACATACTAAACCTGACGGGTTTGTAAACCGCCTGATTAAAAACATTCTGAATAATAAAAAGAGAAACAAAACTTATAACGCATGCAAGAACCGGTGCTGTTACCCAGCCCGAAGCAATCTTTCCGAGAAGTTTTAAATTCATACTCCCGCCGCCCTGGTATAAACCGATACCTATTATCGCACCAACAACAGCCTGCGCGCTCGATATCGGGACAAGCGGAATTGTCGGAAGTCCGTGTGTTGCGAGAATACGTTCCAGATTCTGTGAGGAAAAAAGAAAAAGTACTGTCGACGATGAGAAGACTACAACAAGAGCAGTAACCGGAGTAAGCGGTATTATATTATTACCCACTGTCCGCATCAGCCTGGCAGAGTAGGTAAATACACCCACTGCCATTGCTATACCGCCCAGAATAAAAAGCTGTTCGCTTCCGGAAATTGTTCCAATATATGTGTTAATAGGCCTGAACGGGGCAACAGGAACAAATACTCCCATGACATTTGCGATATTGTTGGCACCCAATGAATATGCGCCGAATGCACCAATAACTATCAGACCAAACCTGTTATAAAAATCAAGGTAAAGGATATGAATTTTTATACGGTTGAGAAGACGTTTTACTAAAAAATATATAAAAACAGCAACTACACCTGATACTACCGGTGCAAACATCCAGCTTGAAACTATTTTCATTAATGAATCATAATCCGTTATTGATCCTGAGAAAAAATTCCATCCTATTAGCGACCCGACTATTGATTGAGATGTCGACACAGGAAGATTAAGCCTGCTCATCCAGAATACAGCAATAGCAGCTGCAAGAGCGACTATAAAAGAACCCCCTATTTCATTTACAGAACCAAGTCTCCCAAGAGTAAGGGTTGCTCCGCCCCCTGAAGTGAAACATCCCAAAACAATGAAAATACTGGCTACGACAGCAGCAACCTTAAACCTGACCATTTTTGAACCGACTGCAGTTCCAAAAACATTACCCATATCGTTTGCACCGACTGACCAGCCAAGGAAAAGACCGCTTGATAAAAAAATGAGTATGGACATCAGACTATCCTTTTCATAGCCGCTATTGAAAGCCTGTTTGAAATTTTCTCGGCAATGTCCGAGATCGCATCAATAGATACAATAAAATTTTTAAGATGAAGCTTTCTGCTTAAATCTATATCGAGATTAAAAATTTCTATCTTGGCCTTCTCCGCCAGATGGTCAGATTCATTTTCAAAAAATGTTACCTTGTGAAGATGGTCCTTTACCGTATTGACATCATAAAAATATGACCTAGTTGACTGAACCAGAGCCTGTGTTGAATCAACAGCAGTCTCTGCGAGTTTTTTTATCCGTTCATGAAGCGACTCCGGAATATCAGGTTTCTCAACAAAAAACTCAAACATGATGGCTTTTGAAAAATCAATTATGTCATCCATGCTCTCAAGAATTCCGAGAACATCCCCTCTCGATTCCGGAATCAGGGTCTGCACATAAAGCTGAGCCTCAATATCCTGCCTTAGATCATCAGCGCGTCCCTCAAGAATCTTTATTATATTAAGCCTCTCGTTAAACTCATCCTCTTTACCGGAGAGGTAGAGTTTAAGCCCCTCTTCAAAATGAAGAACAGCCTCGCTTACAAGATCTATAAAGGAATCGATCTTCATTACCAGGTCTTTGGTTGCGCTGAATATTGAGTACATAAGAGCCTCCTGAGAAAAATTCTCTACGGCCCCCCAGCCCCCCGGAGGGG
>DAONFJ010000012.1:0-61780 GCA_035403545.1 Spirochaetota bacterium | reverse complement strand
ACAAAAAAAGCTGCAGCACAGCCTGTAATTATAAGCGCGATAATAATTCTATTCCAGAATCCTGAATTCATAAAAACGTAACCTTCCCGTATGATCAGCTCTTAATATTAAAAAACTATCCGTGTTAACATCAGCGCGCCTTCAATAAAATATAATAACTGAAATCATGCAGAAAATCAACACCTTTTCGGCAATGCAGTTTTCTTTATTGAATTGAAGCCGGGATGATGTTTTAAAAATAAACCTTTAGATTATCTTCCTCTGAAAGTATCAAATATACTTTCAGAGAATAACTGCCTGACATTCTGATATCTGCTTTAATAATTAACACAAATCGTTCCCGGTTTCTGCGTGTAATTTTTACATCACTTTTTTTCTGCTCATTCCGCAGCAATAAATCAATCCTCATTAAATAATAAAAAAAATTAAATTAAACATATTCTGTTTTACAGATACTCACTATTGATTTAATATATTAAATATCACAACTTATATTGCAGCAGGAGATTACTTTGAAAAAATTATTCCTCATTTTATCATTACTTTTTATTAATATTACGATGCTGTCTGCTCAGACACCAATCACAAAATCTGTAGTTAAAATATATGTAGTAACGAGCAGCTACAATTACGACAATCCATGGCAGATGGGTGGACAGTCCAACGGAACAGGTTCCGGCTGCATAATCGACGGAAACAGAATACTTACCAACGCACACGTAATAAGCAACAGCACTTTCATCCAGGTAAAAAAAGCCGGAGAAGCAACAAAATATACGGCTCATGTTGATTCCATTTCGCATGAAAGCGATCTTGCAATACTGAGAGTTGATGACCCGGCCTTTTTCAAAGACTCACAGCCTATTAAAATCGGAGAGCTTCCCGAAGTAAGAGACAAAGTAGCTGTCTACGGATTTCCTACAGGCGGCGACGAGATGAGTATAACCGAAGGTGTAGTCTCAAGAATTGAACAGAGAAATTACGCGCACAGCAGCGCCAATCTTCTTACCTGCCAGATTGATGCAGCAATAAATCCGGGTAACAGCGGCGGGCCGGTTATTATAAAAGATAAAATTGTCGGGGTTGCATTCCAGGCTGCCGCAAGGGGTGAAAACCTCGGATACATGGTCCCTGCTCCGATAGTAAACCATTTCCTCAAAGATATAGCAGATGGAAAATACGACGGGTTCCCTGAGCTTGGAATTCTTTTTCAGAAGATGGAAAATCCCGATCTGAGAGAAAAATTCCAGATGAAACAGAATCAGAATGGAGTCCTGATAATTGACATTCTTTCAGAATCTCCGGCAAAAAACATACTGAATATAAATGACGTAATAATAGCAGTTGAAAACAGCAATATAGAAAATGACGGCTCAATAGAATTCAGGCTTGGAGAAAGAACATCCATGAACTATATTATCCAGAAAAAATTTGTAAACGATCCGCTGGCCGTTAAAGTTCTGCGGAATGGTGAAATTAAAGACCTGAAACTGAATCTTACAGTTCCGATGAATTCTGTAAGGCTGGTTCCTTATGAACAGTATGACACACCGCCTACATATTTTATAACCGGCGGCCTGATTTTCGCGCCGCTTACAAAAAACTATCTTCTCGAATGGGGGAGCCAGTGGTTTTTCAGCGCTCCGACTAAACTGCTGAATTTTTATCAGGAGGGAGTACGTACTGAGGATAGAAAGCAGCTGATTATTCTCACAAAGGTACTTGCAGATGAAATAAATCTCGGTTACAATGATCTCGATAACATAATAATTGAAAAAGTAAACGGGAAAAAAATATCGGATATGAGAGATCTGATAGATTCATTCGAAAAGAATTCCGGGCTGTACCATATTCTTGAAGATGATACCGGGAAAAAAATTATTCTAAGAAAAGACAAAGTGGATAAATTCAGCAGCAGGATACTTCAGACTTATCATATTGAAGCTGACAGGTCAGAGAATCTTAAACTAAAGGCCGGTAAGTAAAAGCAGATAAGTCACTGCAACAGTAAGAAAAACAGTAACAATTATATTGCTGTTAAACCACGCTATGACTGCGGCAGCTGCTATACCCAGAGCAGAGACTTCAGGCTTCCCGCTGATAGCGCTTATACTTCCCGGGAGTATAAGCGCTCCAAGTGCCGCGTATGGAATAAAAGAGAGAAATCTTTTCAGTTCACCGGGAATTTTATCGACGTTTATAAAATACATCGGGAGCAGGCGCGGAAGATAAGTAACAAGCATCATAAATATAATAACAGTTAAAGCATCCATTCTAATCCTCCCCCTTAAATAAAAAGAACCCTGCAAAAGAAGCGGCCACTATGGAAATAACAATATTCCATCCCGAACTGAGGAAACCTGAATATCCCATTAGTGAATTTACAACTCCGGCGATCACCGCAACAGCACCCGCTTTAAATGAATTCTTTACGGCGGGAATAAGAATGGCAACAAACATGGCATAAAGACATATCGATATACTTGCCTGAATGTCCGCAGGCAGGAAATCACCTGCAACATAACCAACAACTGTACCTGTAACCCACCCTGTGTATGCTGTGAAGTTCAGAGCAATCATATAACCCTCTGACAATTCACCTTTTTTCATTGCCGCTACGGCAAAAGTTTCATCTGTAACCCCGAATGAAATAACAGGGATAAGAAATCTGTTAAAGAATGTTTTTGATGAGAGAGTCGCGCTCATAAGAAAATGTCTGAAGTTAAGGAGAAAAACCGTGAGAGTAATTTCGCCGAGCCCTATCCCGGCGTGGAACATATTAAGTCCCACAAACTGGCTCGCTCCGGCAAAAACCATGCTTGAAAAACAGAACGATTCAAAAAGTGAGATGTTGACGGATTTAGACAGCAATCCAAATGTAACTGCAATAGGGAAATATCCGATAAAGACCGGCAGTCCTGAATATAATCCCTCTTTAATTTCTGATCTGTTAAACATAATCTCGCTCTTTAAATTACAGCAAAGCTTACTGATTGATAATGTCAATCTCTACAGCTTTATGGAAGACTCAAGAAATATTTTTGAAAGCAGGCAATTATTCAGAATAAATAAAAACAATACGACATAATATTACACTTGATTTTTATTTTATTATAATTTATAAATGCATTAAATATAGATAAAAACTTTTAACTTGAGAAATCATGATTTTAATAATTCCGGAAGGTTGTATCAAATACAGCCTTCCGGAAAATAATTTATTTCACAGCATACCTGCTGATTATTAATTTCACTTACCTTTTTTACTGTTCTGATTTCCTTTTATGTTCATTTCTGCCATAACCTCTGAGTTATAGACTGAATAATATTTATTTTATTTAAAAAAAAGTTTGAAAAAGAATATTATTTTAGTAACTTAGTTTTATATAAAATACCGAATAGCTTTAAATGTCTCATCCTTATAAATTAAGTAATGTAATATTTCTGATTAATTTCAAATACCGGATTGAACAAAATTCGGACTAAAAAATCTGTAATCATCATTTCAGTTGTAAAAAATAACAAAAATATTTAATTTTAAATTCAAAAGGTAATTAAATGACACTCCCGCAAAATACGGCTTCCATAAACTTTGAAGCTTTCTTTAAGATTTCCTACGGCCTTTATGTTGTAAGCTCAAAAAATGACGGCAAGCTTAACGGTTATATCTCAAACGCTGTTTTTCAGGTAACTGCTGAACCGGCTCAATTTGCCGTATGCTGCAGCAAGAATAATTACACAGCAGAACTTATTAATAGGAGTAAAGCTTTCTCAATTTCAGTTCTGAAAAAAGAAGCTGCACCTGAACTGATCGGAATATTCGGATATCAGAGCGGAAGAGATGTAGATAAATTCAAAGATATAAAATATAAAACCGGGAGTACCGGATCTCCCATCCTCCTTGAAGATACTCTTGCATGGTTTGAATGCCGGGTTGTCCAGACCGTTGACGTAGGTACACATATCTTATTCACGGCAGAAATAGTTGATAATGATCTTATTGACGGTACCGGTGAACCACTGACTTATTCATACTACAGGGAAGTCAGGAAAGGGAAAGCGCCTAAAAATGCTCCTACATATATAAATCCGGAATCAATAAATGATCCGGCCCCCGGCAAAGAGAGGTACAAATGCCTCATCTGCGGACATATATATGACCCGGCGGCTGGTGACCCGGAACACAACATCCCCGCAGGAACCGGTTTTAGTGATCTTAGCGATGACTGGAAATGCCCGGTCTGCGGAACAGATAAAGAAAATTTTGATTTAATATAAAATAATTATTACAATTAGTTTATGATGAGTAAAGTATAGATTAGCCAACTTCTCAAAACTGAGAGTTAAAAACTTATCATGAACAAATTATTCTAATTAAAAAAGGAGAGAATTGATGAAGTCAATAAAGGGAACAAGAACTGAACAGAATCTGCTCAAAGCATTCGCCGGCGAATCACAGGCAAGAATGAGATACAACTACTTTGCAAGCCAGGCAAAAAAAGAGGGGCTTGAGCAGATTGCCGCAATTTTTGAAGAAACTGCCCTCAATGAAAAAGAACATGCTAAAAGATTTTTTAAATTTCTTGAGGGAGGGCCGGTAGAAATTACCGCAACTTATCCTGCAGGCATAATCGGAACAACTCTGGAAAATCTGAAAGAAGCTGCTGACGGTGAAAACGAAGAGTGGACTGTTCTTTATCAGGATTTCGGTAAAATTGCAGAGGCTGAAGGTTTTAAAGAAATCGCTCTTGCTTTCAAAATGATTGCAACAGTTGAAAAAGCACATGAAAACAGATACAGAACTTTATATGACAATCTTGAAAATGGAAAAGTTTTTGTAAAAGACGGAAAGATGACATGGAAATGCAGAAACTGCGGATATATTCATGAAGGAGAAAAAGCTCCTGAAATGTGTCCCGCGTGCCTCCATCCTCAGGCATACTTTGAAATTAAAGAGACTAACTACTAGGATTGATGCACAAATAATCTCCCCGGAACCGGGGAGATTTCTATTTTAAACCGGACCAGCCTGATCTCACTTAGCCCTAAATACTGCAGCGTATTTTATCATCAAATCATTTAAAATTTCCTTGCCCGAAATCATACGTATAATATTATTATTTTTTACTGTTTCAAATTGCAGATAAACATTTTGTAACTTTGCCGCTTTCTTATCCGTAATTATAAAATTTTTGAGGAAAATAAATGTTCAATAAAAAAAATATTCAGACTGTAAGCAGTGAACTTAATATAAAAGAAGAACAGGTTAAAGCAGTTGCGCTTCTCCTGTCAGAAGACTCCACCATACCTTTTATTGCACGATACAGAAAAGAAGCAACAGGCGGGCTTGACGAGGTACAGATAGCCGCGATAAGAGACAGACTTGAGCAGCTTGAGGAACTTGATAAGAGAAGAGAAGCCATTCTTAAATCAATGACAGAACTGGAGAAACTGACCCCCGAACTGGAGAAGGAGATCCTTGCCGCAGAAACTCTTGCGAAACTTGAAGATATCTACCTGCCGTATAAACCAAAAAGAAAAACAAGGGGAAGCATCGCAAAAGAAAAGGGACTTGAACCTCTTGCTGAACTTATCTTTTCACAAAAAAAATTCGATCTTGAAAAAACCGCCTCTGAATATATAAACGCAGAACTTGGACTTAATACTTCTGAAGATACACTCCAGGGCGCAAGGGATATTATTGCAGAGTGGATAAATGAAAACAGCACAGCACGTGAACAGATGCGTAGCCTCTTTGCAAAAAATTCTTCAATGTCTTCAAAGATGATTAAAGGTAAAGAAAAGGAGGGAGAGAAGTACCGTGACTATTTTGAATGGTCGGAATCGGCTGTAAATTCCCCTTCCCACAGAATATTAGCTCTTCTCCGCGGAGCGGAAGAGGGATTCCTTTCAATTCACTTTCTTCCGGAGGAGGATGAAGCTGTAACAATCCTTGAAAGAGAATTTGTAAAATCACAAAGTCCATCATCAGAACAGATAAGCCTTGCCGCTAAAGACAGTTATAAACGCCTTATGGGCCCGTCAATGGAAACAGAGCTCCGCTCAAACTTAAAAAAACGCGCAGATGAGGAAGCAATAAAAGTATTCTCTGATAATATCAGAGAACTTCTTCTGGCATCACCCCTGGGAGAGAAATCTGTACTTGCACTTGACCCTGGGCTTAGAACCGGATGCAAGCTTGTAATTTTAAGCAGGCAGGGGACTCTTCTTCATAACGACGCGATCTATCCGCTCGAACCTCACAATAAAAAAATAGAATCCGGAAAAGTAATTAAAGACCTGTGTAAAAAATTCAACATTGAAGCGATAGCAATAGGCAACGGCACAGGAGGAAGAGAAGCTCTCGCTTTCTGTAGTGAACTCGGCCTTGAAAACATAATAATTACAATGGTAAACGAAAGCGGCGCCTCTGTATATTCCGCATCAGATACAGCAAGGAAAGAGTTTCCCGATCATGACGTTACAGTAAGGGGAGCTGTCTCTATCGGGAGACGGCTTATGGACCCGCTGGCGGAACTTGTAAAAATCGATCCTAAAGCAATCGGTGTAGGGCAGTATCAGCATGACGTTGATCAGAAAGATCTGAAAAAATCGCTTGATGATGTCGTGGCAAGCTGCGTAAACTCGGTAGGAGTTGAGGTGAATACTGCAAGCGGACACCTGTTAAGATATGTATCAGGGTTGTCAGCAAAGATGGCTGATACTATTGTTGATGTGAGGACAAAAAAAGGCCCGTTTAAATCGAGAGATGAACTGAAAAAAGTTCAGGGAATGGGACCTAAAACATATGAACAGGCAGCAGGTTTTTTACGGATAAGAGATTCGGAAAACCCTCTGGACAGAAGTGCAGTTCACCCGGAGAGCTACAGGATCGTTGAACAGATGGCAGCAGATCTTTCCTGCACTGTTAGTGATCTTATGAACAGCAGCATATTGAGAGACAAAATAAATCTTAAAAACTACATTTCCGAAAATGTCGGCCTCCCCACTCTTACGGATATTTTAAATGAACTTGCGCGGCCGGGAAGAGACCCGAGGAAGGAGTTCGAACTTTTCAGCTTTTCCGAAAGTGTACATAAAATTTCAGATCTTGAACCCGGGATGAAACTCCCCGGTATTGTGACAAACGTAGCGGCTTTCGGCGCTTTCATTGATATAGGGGTGCATCAGGATGGGCTTGTACATATAAGCCAGCTTTCAGACGAGTATGTCAGCAATCCTGCAGCGGTAGTCAAAGTCCATCAGAAAGTTATTGTTACTGTTCTTGAGGTGGATGCAGAACGAAAAAGAATATCTTTATCTATGAAACAGGATCCGTTTAATCCCGATATAAAAAAAGAAAAAAAAATTGAGAACAGAAATGACGGTGCTCTGAAAAAACCGGTTACCGGAACAAAAATTTCTGAGAAGAAAAAAGGTCCTGAACAGAAACCTCAGCCTGCAAAAGTAAGCCCGTTTTCAGGCTTAAAGGATATTGTAAAAAAATGAAAATAATATTGTACTCTTATGCTTCAGCATTTTACAGTTGACTTATAGACAATATGGTAATTTATTATTACTATAAGACTCTAAAAAGGGGTTGAGAGATGAACGAACATCGCGAACATGCAAGATATGATAAAGAGATGAAAATTGAATACGAATTTTCAAATAACAATATTATAAGCACTACATGCGGAAAAGTTTACAATATCAGTCTTGGCGGAATATATATGGTGACCGAGCTGCTGGTTGATAAAAATTCATCCCTGGATCTTTTATTTTCTTTTGTTAAAGATGACGAATTAATTGTTCTTAAAACTACAGGAAATGTATTAAGGTCAGGTACCGTTAATTCTGATCAGGAGATAACGAAGAAGTACAAACCATCACCGGAAGACGGGGCATTTTTTGCAGTGATAAAATTTTCAGAACCGTTTGCCGAGCTGTCTTTTATGCTGCATTAAAAAATTTCTTAAAATCAATCCTATTCAGACCCATCTCCAAAAAAAGTTGAGACATGTGTCTACTGCAGAGGGCTCATACTTTTATTCATTTTGTACTCCTTCCAATAATGAATTGCACAACCTGGTAAATAGATCGTCTATATTCGACCCGTCTTTGGCGCTTGTTGTTATAGTCAATTTTATATTTTTCCCCTTTGTGCCATCCTCTGCAAGTTCCACATATTCTTCAGCATTTTCAACAAGATCAGATTTATTAAGAGCTACATATATATCCATATAAGGATTTTCACTCCTCAGAAGCTCAGCGTGTTCAGGGATATTTTCAATCGTATTCCGTCTGGTCAGATCAGCGACTATAATTCCCGCAGAAGCACCCCTTATGTACTCGGGCAAAATTTTTGTAAACTTATCGCTCCCTGCAATATCCCAGAGCAGGAGATCTGCACTGATAGCGTCACTGACCGCTACCTCTTTCTTCGTTACTTTAACACCAATTGTTGTCAGATATGAATCACTGAATTCATCATATACAAAACGGCGGACCAGGCTGGTTTTCCCGACTGCAAAATCCCCAACCATTACAACTTTCCATTTATAACCGGAAGCCATTATTTCTCCATTTTTTAAATCTTATATTATGATAATCTGCCGCTGATAAACTTTAACTGAATTTTTACCTGTTACTGAATTAAACATAATGGAAACCAAGAAGCAGTATATCATCCTCCTGATTTGTTTCCCCTCTGAAATCTATTATCTGTTTAATAATCGCATCCATTGTTTCTTCAAGAGTATCTCTTTTACCCTTCAGAAAAAATTCCAGCAAAGCTGCATCATACCCAATTATATTATCGGAGGAATTATGCGTTTCAGGAATTCCATCAGTGTAAAATAACAGCATATCCCCTTTTTCAATATCAGTTTCAAACTCCCGGAATTTTTGGTTTTCAAAAACTCCCACAACTGTATCATTATCGCCAATAAAAAAAATCTCTCCATTTTCCTTCAGAAGAACAGGGTGAGGGTGCCCGCCATTGGCAAAAGTGAAATTCATTCCGTTTTTAAAAGAAAGGTTTCCGGCAACAGCCGTAAAAAAGTATGACGAAATTATTTTATTCCAGTAAATAAAATTCAGCTCCTCAAGATATCTTCCAGGCCTGCCGCTATATTCCCCGATAATGCTTTCCGAAAAATATTTTAATAATGATAAAAATAATGCTGCTGCAACTCCATGCCCTGAGATGTCGCAAATAAAAATATTAACACCATTTTCATCAGGAATAACCGAATAGAAATCTCCTCCGATCTGTTCAAGCGGGAGATAGCGGCATTCAATATCGAGAGATTTAATTCGTGGAAAATCTTTCTGTAAAAGCGCATCAACGGCAATCCGCGCAATCATAAGATTTTTTTCCATAGTATCAATCCTGCCCTTCAGCTCACCACGGTTTGCCTCAAGCATATTCATTGTTTCTTTGAGTTCTGTAATATCCTCTTCAATCCCAACATAATGAGTAATATTCCCTTCCGCATCTTTTAATGGAGAGATTGATGCGAGCTCCCATGCAAGATCGCCGTTTTTTCTTTTATTTAAAATTTCACCGCTCCAGATGCCGGCATTACTTACAGCATTCCATAAATTCAGATAAAATTCATTGTCATGAAATCCTGATTTTAAAAATCTGGGGTTTTGACCAATTACTTCAGCGGAGGAATAACCTGATATTTCAGAGAACCGCGGATTGCTGTACTCAATATTCCCTTTTTGATCTGTAATAATAATACCGACCGGGCTATGCTCAACGGCTGTCCCGAGAATCTGGAGCTGTTCCTCCATCTGTTTTCTGGAGGTAATATCTGTCATAACCCCGACAATTACCGTCCCCCCATATTCGGCATCAGTGAAAAAAGATTTATTTATAATTACATAAAACTTCTCTCCATTTCCTTTTATAATCCCGGCCTCATAGTTAACTGACCCTCCATGATTAATAAGCTCCCTGTCGAATCTGTCATAATTATCATGACTCTCGGGAAATAAAATTCCGGAGACTTTCCCGGCAATATCATCCCTTGAAAAACCTGTAAAATTTTCAAACTCCCTGTTGCATCCGATATATCTGCCGGATGAATCTTTATAGAATACCGGGTCAGGAATTGTGTTTAGAAGGGTCGTTATAAATTCTTCACGGCGGATTAGTTCATTGTTTCTGAGTATCATCTCATTTCTCTTCTGCTGCACCATCCTGAGAGAGAGGCTGCCTTCAGTTATATCTTCAATAATTATAAAGGCCGAGTTTTCTTTTTCAGGATCACTGAACGCATGAAGATTAAAAAAAATTTCACTTTTTACTGTTCTATTAATTGTATTTAAACTGAATTTCTCTTTCTTTTTATTTAAAACATCATAAATCTCATTTTCCAGGCCAAATAGTTCCGGAAAAATATCTGTAAGATATTCATCATTTAATTCTTTAAGGCCCAGGTAATCCTGAATATTTCTATCGGTAAAAGAGAGAGTCAATGAGGAACTCAGGGCAGCGTAATAAATACCGAATTTACTGCTTATTATTTTTATTGCACCATCAGGCATTTAATTTTCTCTGACTTCGAATTTTGTTGTCCCGGTAAAAAATCATCATTGTATCAATAATCTGGTATTAATCTTTTTTAATTTTGGCAAACAACATTATCCCGCGTGTATCTTTGAATGCAGAAAACTCGGGATCAGCAGAAATAACATCAGGATTAAATTCAGTTATATTGATTCTATCGCCATTCATTCCCAAGGAAATCAGATAATTTTTAATTGAAGACATTCTACCCTCTGCGAGTTTTTTATTAATCTCAAAACCTCCCTCCTGATCATTGAAAGCAATTATATCCACATCCAGATCGGGATATGATTTCAATATTTCATATATCTTCCGCGTCTGAAGCGACTGGCTGCCGCCGATAGAGGTTGCGCCTGGCGGGAATTGTATTATTATTTTCTGAAGTTCCTGACGGACAAAAAGTACCTGAAGATCACTGAATTTTTTTTCAAACAGTGCAAGGTCCGTTCTGAATTTTTCTACCGTTCTGAAATCTGCAGAAACGGTTTTATTAATAATATTTTTTATCTCGGGAAAAGAAGAAACAGTTTTATCAATCTCTCCTCCGGTCTGCGGAGATGCTATTACGCCCCTTATTATCAGAGTGTCTCCTTCAGCATCACACTCAATGTCATGAGTATACGGCGGAAGCGTTTCATTTATTTTTGACATAATTTTATTTTCAAGACGATAATCTTTTATCTCTCCGGCAATAAATAAAGCAAATAAAAATAACACTGCGGCAGATAATATTCCCGCGGCCACTTTAAGTTTTTTAAACGATTTCTCTCCAGGGCCGCCGGGATACGTTACAGCATTTGACCTGGTTATAAACTCATCAAGAATCTCCGTAATTCCTGCAAAACCATCCATGGACCCTTTAAACTTTTTCAGCGGATCTCTATACTTTATATGAATTTCATTTAAAAGGCTATCAATATCATTGTTAAACTCCAGTGCAGGCGAACCATTTACTACAACAGCCGCGTAAAAATATACACTTTCAAAAAGTATTATCCTGGAATTACCAAAACTGATTTCATTCAGTTCACTGTTTTTTTTATTAAATGAAGTCCTGATAAAACCGGTTATGGCCGATAGCATTGCTACAATGAGGTCGCGGTTTGGTTCACTATTTTCAAGCCTTGATCCCTGTGCGATGAGAAGTGAGGATTTTTTTTCAATAATCAGAATTTCATCTATAACATATGGAAGTGATTCCTTAAGAATTATCTCTTCAAGCGGAAGACCGGTTATGATGGAAAGAAATCTGTACTTCCACATCCTCATACTCATAGCCGATTCAAATCTGTCATTTATATAGTTTACAAGAGATCTGAAAGCATCTGAAATTTTCTTTGTTATAATTTTTCCTATTATCGGAGCAATATAGTCAAACAGATCTGACGAAGGAATATAATTCATACTTCTCATATACTCAACATCATTTTCCAGATGTTTTATCTTTCTTGCGTTTATGTAGGCAAGGGCAATCTCATCGATCTTTTCATCAATTTTATTAAATGAAATATGAACAAAATTCCCCGCGGGTTTGTATTCAATTATTCTATATCTATGAAGTGCGTTTATGCTCTGATAAACCTCCATTGCAGTCAGCTCGGCGTATTCCGCCAGAACATTATAATGGGTGCGGACCTCCACTTTACCCTGCTCTGTCAGTTCCAGTAAAATTCCCAGTACAATTGCTTCGGTATCGTTCAGTTTATATTTTTTTAAATAGTGTCTCAGTATCGGATTATCGAGAAGAGTGGTTTTGTTTATTAAAGCCAGTTCCTTTTTAATTTCATCTTTTTTCATATCCCGCTTCCTGAAACTGTATTTATAACAACTTAATCTATTAGATGGTATAAAGTCAGTTTTTTTCAAATAAATTTTTATTTCCCGGGAGACTGCCGATGACCATTTTCTGTAAAGACTACATCCGCATGGCAGCTCCTGAGTCAGTCACTTAAATTATCAGACTTGAGTCACATGCATACCAGTGTTATTTTTCAACTCAGAGAATTTTAAACTCTAAATGTTCCCCTATATTTTTATTCACTGTAATCTGCAAACAATAACTTTTCCTGCGATTACAATTTATATTGTCTCTTACTAAACTTTATATCAAACTATTTTCGGGAACAGGCACATTTTTTCTTTGAGGATAAATCCGGTATCATCCTTGACAAAAATATCTCCGGCTAGTCTAAATATGTTAAATTATTGATTTAATACATTTACCATAATCTGAAATTGATTATTATATAAGTATAATATTTCCAAACATACACCGGAGGGTGCCATGCGCCAGAATAATTTCACAGATATGAAAAAACAGCTCATGCAGAATTTCATTTTATGTAATCTTGCATTTCCAGTAATATTTACCCTTCTTCTTTTTATGAGCATGAAAGCATCAGCTGTTATCAAATCTGCGGAAATTATAGTAATATTTACAATACCTACTTTAGGTATAATTCTTTTCATATATCATAAGATTACAAACAAACTCCAGAATATGATTAACGAAAGGAAAAATGATGAAGCATCAATAAAATTCGCTAAAAGACTCCCCTTATCAGTTTCAATTTTATTTGCCACCCCTCTTGTTGCCAGTTCCATATTAGCCACAATCATAGGTTATTATATAAAGGTTTTCATAACGCCTTACCAGGCTATTTTTTTCATTCTCATAGAGATGCTTCTCTCCTTAAGCCTGACCCTTTTCCACTATTACAGATTTAAGATAATTCTTTATCCAGTTTCAAGTACTGTTAATCTACGGTCTCTATCAATGTTTGAGAAACTGTTAGCTCCTATATTAAGTTTCATTATTATTGCTATACTGTTTGTAGGGGTTACGATTTACTCAATAAATGTAAACAGAACAACCGAGTTCTACATGAAAAACACAATTGACAATACAGATAAGGCAGCTCTGGCAATAGATAACACTTTTCAGAAAATAGAGACGGAATTACAGACTACACTGAATTTTATCAATCCTGAAACAATGTCTCAGGGTGAAGCTGTCAGCATGGCAAAACGAATCTTCGATATCATGCAGAGCAGAAATCTTGAAATGATCTTCATATCAAAAAACGATGGGACAATATATACAGACCGGGGAAAAAAACTGGATATAAAGGACAGAGATTATTTCAGTAAAATTAAGTCTGATAAAAAAACAGTATGGTCTGACCTGATCCAAAGCAAAGATACAGGAAATATGGTGATTCTATGCATTGTTCCTAAAATCGTTTCCGGAAAACTTTCCGGTGCAATAGCATCAACTTTCCATTCAGAGGCAATGCAGGCAATTGTTAACAGTGTAAGCACAACCAGTGATACTAAATACCTGATTATGAACAAAGAAGGAAAAATCATATACCACCCGGAGGCAAGACTTGTTGATAAAATTGTCGGAAAGGATCTCCTCGACAAAAACGGCAAAGACCTTAATGCCTTTGTAAAAACTGAAGACAACGAATTCCATTCATTTGTTATCAACAATAATCCGCTGCTGCTCAGAAAAATAAAACTTCAATCCACAGGACATTACCTTGTTTCGACAAGCTACGAGAAAGAACTTATGAAGCCGGTTAATTCGATTATTCTCAGGGTAATCATAGGTATGCTCTTCATATATATAGTCGTTTTCATTATTTTATACAAAATAGGCAAAAGTTTTTCTCAACCGATAAGAAACACAATTAAAATATTCAAAAAACTCGCAGCTGGTGATCTTACAGCACGGAGTGATTATTACCTCCCTGACGAATTTGGCGACATGATAAAAAACATGAAGCAGTTTCAGGACAAAATAAGTGAAGTAGTAGACGCCGCACTGAATTCTTCTAACCAGCTTGCGGCTTCAGCTGAGGAATTATCCGCGACAAGCTCATCACTCGCTGACAGCGCCCAATCTCAGGCAGCTGCTGTTGAACAGGCTACAGCATCGCTTGAGGAGATATCGGCATCTAATGAATCTATTGCCGAAAGTGCAAAGACACAATCTGATCACTCCAAAAATACTTACCGTCTTATTGAAGAGCTTGGCAAACTGATAAAAGCAGTAAACTCAGATGCAATAACAACACTCAAAGTTGCCAATGACACTACAAACGAAGCAATAAAAGGAAACGATCTTATGCAGAATACAATTAACGGTATGAACAGCATTGAGCAGAACTCGTTGAAAATTGCAGAGATGGTTTCTTTAATAAGTGATATATCCGACCAGGTGAATCTTCTCGCTCTGAATGCCGCTATAGAGGCAGCGAGAGCAGGGGAGCATGGGCGCGGTTTCGCGGTCGTTGCGGACGAAATCGGAAAACTCGCGGAACAGACAGCAGAATCCGCAAAAAGCATAACAAACCTTGTATCTAATGGAGTTAAATCTGCAAAGCAGGGAATTCAGGATGTAAACGAAACATCGAAAGCTCTCGAAAATATCATCAACTTCATTAATAACACCAAAGAACTGGTACAAAAAATAGCGCACTCAACCGAAACACAGGCACAGGCGGGTGAAGAGGTAACAAACGCCACAAAACAGGTTATGGAGATGTCTGACAATATTTCAAACTCCACTCATGAACAGACTATAACACATACCGAGATTTCAAAAACCATGGACCAGATAAATGATCAGACTCAGGCCCAGGCATCAGGAGCCGAAGAGATAGCCTCTTCCGCAGAAGAGATTAGTGCGCAGGCTGAAAATATGAAAAACCTTCTGGAATTCTTCAATATTGGCAGTAAGAGTAAAAAGTCTGATCAAAATTAATAATACTCAAAGCAATCATTAATTGATATAAATAAAAAAAGCAGGGTAAAAGCCCTGCTTTTTTATATCCGCCATCAGCAATTTTATTTCAGATCATTTGTAAGTTTATACTTTTCAAAGAAGTGAAATATAATACTTAAAATCATACCTACAACAGTAGCAAGAGCCATTCCTTTAAGCTGGACATGGCCTATTTTTACAAACGCGCCGCTTATACCGGCCATAAAAACAACTGATGTAAGAATAAGGTTGGATGCTTTACTGTAGTCTACTTTTTCTTCAACAATCATTCTTATACCTGAAGCGGCAATTACTCCGAAAAGAAGAAGGCTTATTCCACCCATTACAGGTACAGGTATTGACTGAATAAGGCCTGACAGTTTACCGATGAATGCAAGAACAACGGATATAACAGCAGCTCCCCCTATAACCCATACAGAGTATACTCTTGTGATTGCCATAACTCCTATATTCTCACCATAAGTTGTTGTAGGAACAGAACCGGTAAATCCGGAAATTACCGTTGAAATACCGTCACTTAAGAGTGATCTGTGAAGACCGGGATCAACTGTAAGATCTTTCCCTACAATGTTTCCTGTTACTATAAGGTGCCCGATATGTTCAGAGACAACCACAAGGGAAGCTGGAAGAATAATAAGTATTGCATTTATATCGAATTTAGGGAAATAGAACTGGGGAATTGCAAGAAAATGCGATTGGTTGTATGCTGCAAAATCTACAATACCTAAAAAATATGCTGAAACATAGCCGGCTATAAGGGCGATAAGCACAGGGATGACAGCGAGGAATCCTCTAAGTAAAATGGATCCGAAAACTGCAACCGCAAGTGTAATCATAGAAACAAGAATAACCTTGCAATTTAATCCGCCCTGAGCATCCGGGATTAATCCTGCCATTGATGCTGCAACCGGAGCAAGCTCAAGGCCGATAAGTGCTACGATGGGGCCCATTGTTGCCGGTGGAAGAACAATCTTTATCCAGGCTGTCCCGAAGAACCCTATTATTACAGCAACAGCTATAAAGACACAGCCTGCAGCAATAAAACCGCCAAGCGCATAACCGTAATTGGCATGCCACAAATTCCTGTCAGTACCGAGAACAATAAAAACCGGGGATATGAATGCAAAACTCGAACCTAAAAAGGCAGGAGCTTTTCCTTTACAGATAAAAATATAAATCAATGTTCCAACACCGTTCATTAAAAGAACAATAGCAGGATCTATACCGAAGAGAGTCGGTACTAAAATTGATGCGCCAAACATTGCAAAAAGATGCTGAAGACTCAAAGGGAAACCGGCTAAAAGGCTCACCTTCTCCTCTACCTGAATAATTCTTCGTGGCATAACACACTCCTTCTTTGAAAATTTATTTGATATGTATGATACTGGTTCCAGTAAGACAGTTAATGATGATTTTTACAGGGTCCGATGATTGCAGCTTTTTATAAAAGCTTTCCATAAGTAAACCCTTACTCACAAAACAGAATTTTATGATCGCCATTAAATCTTAATAGATGAAGTCTTTGATATGATCCGGAATTTATTAAACAACAGGCATGAGTTCAGTCAAGATATTTACAATCGAAAAGTATAATTTCCGGAATTTCATAAAAATGCAAATATCATCTGAATAATATTTCTCTTCACAACCTGTTTTCTCAATAATAATCAGCTGCTCCTCTTTTTCTACATATCCCATATAAAACTTCTGTCTCTTAAAAAAATTCAGAATATTATTTTATCCTGAAACAAAATTTCATACAAAATACCAGATTCATATCTTTGATTTAATATAATCCCGTTTAAATATGATTAATGAGTGAATCGTAATTACCTGACTATTCAGGAAAAACAGGCCGAAAATTAAGATAAATTCTTGAAAACAATCTGTGCATTATATACTTTGATGAATCTTTATAAGTTTTGAGGAATTATACCATGAGCCGTGATAAAAAACCTGTAATAGCATTTACCAGATTCACTCCCTATATGATTATTGATGTGGAAAAAATGGAAAATTACAATGGAGAGTATATTGAAACTGAAGCTGTAACATCACTCTGCCGCTGTGGTGAATCTAAAAACAAACCTTTCTGCGACGATTCTCATTCAGTAAACGGAATTGACGGTGAAAAACAGCCTGACAGAGATTTGTACAAGTGGAAGGACTACCGCGGAAAAGATATTACAGTTCATTATAATTTAGGAGTATGCTCGCATGACGGTTCATGTATCAGAATGCTTCCGGGCGTTTTCAATATAAACTGCAGGCCATGGATTACGCCTGATAACGGTGATGTTGAACGCATAATCGATGTAATAAAACATTGCCCTTCAGGAGCTCTGAGTTATAGCTTAAACGGTGAAAAATATATTGATTATTATAACGGGGAACCGAAGATTAAAATAGCAAGAAAAGGTCCTCTGGAACTCTACGGAGGAATTGTACTCAAAGATGACCAGGGATCAAAACCTGAAACTTATGACCATTACACTCTCTGCAGATGCGGTCATTCTAAGAACAAACCTTTCTGTGACGGGAAGCATCTAAAACATAAATTTTCAGGTTCATAAAAATGCATGATAAACTAATCAGAATTGAAGCAGAAAAAATAGAAAAGACATTCGCTAAAACCCTTTTGTTCCGGAATATAAATTTTAATCTCGGGAAAGGGGATTCTTTCTATATTACAGGGCCGAACGGTTCGGGCAAATCCACTTTATTGCAGATACTTGCGGGGATACAAAAACCTTCGTCAGGAAATGTTATCTATACATCAGATAACTCTGTTATAGAAAGTGAAGATTATAAAGACTTTCTGGGATTCACAGGGCCGCAGGTTAATCCCTACGACATGTTAACATCAATAGAAAATCTCACGTTCACTTCGACTGAACCAGTTGACGAAAATTTAATGATTGAATATCTCGAAAAATTTGATCTTTACAGGCACAGAACAAAATCCGTTAAATACTACTCCTCCGGAATGAAACAGAGGCTCCGTCTGATACATGCTCTTATTAATAATCCGGAAATTCTGATGCTCGATGAACCGTGCAGCAACCTTGATTCAAAAGGGCGTGACATTCTATACAGAATTCTCGATGAAGTGAAGAATAATAAAATATTAATTATAGCCACAAACGAACCGGAAGATATAAATCTATGCTCAAAGGGAATCAATCTTGAACAATAGAATTTTAAATAATATAAAAAAAGATTTTCTTATCGAGTCCAGAAACAGATCCGCTATTAATATCAGTTTCGCGTTTGCCGGGATTACAACACTATCTGTAAGCCTTGCGGCAGGAGGAGTACCGTTCACTCCTGTAGTTCACTCGATAATATTCTGGATTATACTTTTTTTCAGCGCAATGAGCGGGCTTGCTCATATTTTTATCAGGGAGGAGGAGGAGAAAAATTCTCTCTTTCTCTCTCTATATTATACTCCGGAGGAAATTTATCTTTCAAAACTGATTTTTAATATAATTCTTTTTCTATCCATTTCAGTGATTGTTACAGTCCTATATCTTTTTTTCCTCCAGGTTTTACCTGTGTATCTGTTTTTATTTATTCTTACAGTTGTAGCTGGAAGCATTGCAATAGCTTCAGTTACAACTATCCTTGGAGCAATGGTCTCTAAAGCGGGAAGCGGCAGTTCCCTTTTTACTGTAATATCATTCCCCATACTGCTTCCGGTCTTATGGACTGCGATAAGCCTTACATCAGTTTCAATAGACGGCACGGGAATTCAGGAGTACAGGAACATTCTTTTTTTACTTGCCTTCTCCGGCGTGATTGTGTCAGTTTCTTATCTCAGTTTTAAATTTATCTGGACGGAACTTTAAATGAAAATATATCACCGTTTTATATTTTACTTTCTGATTTTTATTGTAATGCCTGCTGTATTCCTTATGGCATTAATATGGGTTCCTCCTGCTGAATTTTTAGGTGAATCGAGCAGGATACTATATTTTCATGTTCCTGTTGCATGGATCTCTGTGGTATCTTTTATTATTGCCGGATATCACTCTATAATGATTCTCTGCACAGAAAAAGGAAGAACAGAAAGAGAATACAAATCATATAATGCTGCATATTCAGGAATTGTTTTTACAATTCTTACTGTAATAACCGGATCAATATGGGCAAAGATAAGCTGGGGGAGTTACTGGAACTGGGACCCCAGGGAAACATCTATTGTAATTCTGATGCTTATCTATATCTCATACTTCAGCCTCTATTCAGCACTGAAAGATAATACTAACAGGACAATGATAAGCTCTGTGTACCTTCTGATTGCGATGATCACAATGCCGTTCTTTGTATTCATAATACCGAGGGTCTACCCTTCGCTCCACCCTGACACTATAATTAATGCTGATAGAAAAATTCACCTCGAAGCCGCGATGAAACTTACTCTTTTTACATCAATCGCTGTCTTTACAATATTCTATGGATACATTTTCCGTCTGATGAACCGCATAAGTTTACTTGAACACAGACTGCAGGAGAAACAAAATGACAATTGAAGTAACAGCTACAATTCTGATAATATGGTTTGGAATTGCGATATTCATCTACAGACTTGATAGAAAAGTAAAAAAAATTGAGGAGGAGATTGGTGAAAAATAAAAAAATTCTCGTTTTCATAGCAGCACTGATTCTCCTTGTAACAGCTATTCTGTCTCTCAGCGATGATCTGTTTTCACCTTATGTTACTTTCCAGTATGCAGAAAAGCATCCGGGAAAATACGTCCAGATTATAGGGAAAAGAGCAAAAGATACTGAGGTAACACACAGTGCTGCAGGTTTTACATTTACACTAATTGACGAAAGCGGCAGCAGGCTCACAATATTTCATAATGGAGTTAAGCCGCAAAATTTTGAACATACAGAGCAGGTTGTTGTTCTCGGAAAATACTCATCAGACAAAACAATATTTGAAGCAGACAAAGTACTTGTTAAGTGCCCATCAAAATATGAGAAGGAAAAAAATAAATGAACATAGGAAATATAATACTCAGCACAGCCCTGATGCTCTCTCTTGCATCAGTTTTTTTTATGATCAGAAGCGTCCACGATGAAAAAAAATCATTTCTTGCCGGGCAGAGAATTTTTTATATTACAGGGATTCTGATAGTCTTCACTGTTTTACTCCTGTTTAATTCTTTCATGAATAATGAATTTCAGTACGCATATGTATTCAACAACTCATCAATGAATATGCCTGTTGCTTATAAAATTGCTGCCATGTGGGCCGGGAATGAAGGAAGCTTTCTTATCTGGCTGTTAATCTTAAATATCTGCGGAATTATCGCTATAAGAAAAACCGATGAGTTTACACCTATATTGCTCACATCTGTTGCCATAGCACAAATCTTCATTCTTCTTATACTTCTTGTTAAAAGCCCGTTCGCTTATGTCTGGAATTTCTTCCCTGGCGATTTTAAACTCGGAGAAATTCCGGGAGATGGGTCAGGGATGAATCCGCTTCTTATGGATCCATGGATGATTGCGCATCCTCCGATTTTATTTCTTGGTTACGCGTCATCAACAATACCTTTCGGATATGCAATCGCAGCTCTTATTCGAGGCGAGTATGACAGCTGGGTAAAGAAATCTTATCCCTGGGTAATTTTCAGTATGCTTACTCTCGGTGTAGGGATTTTCATGGGCGGATACTGGGCATATAAAGTTCTCGGATGGGGAGGATACTGGGGATGGGACCCTGTCGAAAACTCATCATTAATTCCATGGCTGGTCTCTGTAGCTTTAATGCACGGATTAATGCTTCAATCAAGAAAACAGCTTTTAAAACGAACAAATATTGTTATGGCCCTTTCATATTTCATTCTGGTTTTCTTCAGTACATTCCTTACCAGAAGCGGCGTTCTCTCGGAATTTTCAGTTCACTCATTCGGCAAATCGAGTGTCCTTTATTTTCTTCTGGCTAATATTATTTTCTTTGTTGGAGTTTCAGGATTTCTTTTTATTAAACGTTATAAACAGATTGAATCTAAAAAATTCAGTACTGATATATTTACATTTGAAGGGATGACAGTTTACGGAATCATTGTTCTGCTGCTCTTCTCATTTATTATTTTAGCCGGAACGACAATGCCGATAATAACCGGTTTATTTAACAGCCCGGCAAACGTTACAGAGAATTTTTATAATAATATTTCAATACCTTTCGGGATCATGATATTATCATTCATTATTCTTTCAGCATTCACAATACGAAAATATGAAAAAAGCGATATTATAATTGCGGCTATATTTTCAATAACAACTGGAGTTCTCTTCAATATTTTTGCTACAAAAAATCCGGCTGCAATTTTATTTTCCGTTCTGTCATTTTTCCTCTCGACCATGATCTTTCTTGATCTCAAAAAAAATAAAAAAGGGATTATTCTCTCATCACGGATTGCTCACCTCGGAGTTGCCATTTTTGTTCTTGGAGTTATTTCATCCAACCTTCATTCATGGAGTGAACAAAAGCAGGTAACTGTGGGAGAAACAGTTCAGGCAGGAAGCAAATCAATTACTCTGAAAGGTTTTAAAGAAGAGGAAAAATCTCATGTGCTCCTCTCAATTTCTGAAAACGGCAAAACAGCCGATGCCCGGATGGCATACTATATAGATCCGAAGACAGAATCTCTATACAGAGAACCATATATCATAACAGGAATTACCGGAGATATTTATATTACCCCGCAGCAGTATAATTTTGCATCAGTAAATTTCAGCTCTGCTATGCTGCATGAGAATGATGAAAAAAATATAAGCGGATATAAAGTTAAATTTTACGGATTTATCTCAAACAGTATGGGATCGCAGGGAATGGCAATCCGTACTGATCTTATGGTTAACGGAAAAAAATATTTCCCCGGAATAAAATTCAATTCTGCCGGAGATACAGAAAAAATTGATCAGAGAATTACCGGTACTGACAAAACCATTTCGATCGAAAGTTTAGACGCAACACACAGGTCCGTACGGATTTTTATTACTCCCGGAAAGGATGCGGTTATCCCGCCTGATTATGCAATACTGGAAATATCACATAAAAAGTTTATATGGGTAGTATGGCTCGGGACTATTCTTATTGCGGCAGGTTTTGTGATTTCTCTGATACGAATTCGTAGATAATTTAATCTTTTACACTGTTAAAGGGGCATTGTCCCCTTTAACATCCGGCAGTTCACTTTGTGCTTGCAGACTGTTCATGTTTAAGTAATAATTCCTTTATACCAACTCCCCCTGAATAATTCCCTAAAGACCCATCAGTTTTTATTACTCTATGGCACGGAATTATTACCGGGAACCTGTTCCCGGCCATGCAGTTACCGGCGAACCTGGCTCCCTTTGGAATGCCGCTTTTAACAGCAAGTTCATTGTATGATATTTTTTTCCCCGATTCCACTTTCAGAAGTTCCTTATATACCATAATCTCTTTTTCAGTATAACCGGTCATATCAAGATAGAGAAGATTGGACTTATCTGTTAATTGGTTACCAGACACTTTTGTATTTAAAATTATTTCTATTTTACTTTTCTTTCCGTTAAAATAATCATCAAGAAATAAAACTCCTTTTTTTATAGGATCCGGAATTCTATCACTGTCTTTTATTTTTTTCCCTTTCACAAAATCAATTTCAAGAAGCTGATAGTCATCGGATACCAGTTCAATAACTAAACCTGAATAATCAACCCGATGTTTAAAAATATTATTCTGATTAGCGGACATTCTCAAAAATCCTCCTTATCTGAACTTCATCCATTTTGATCTGTTTTATAAGGGAATCCGGTGAATCAAATTTAGCCTCATCCCTGATCTTCTCATAAAATTCTATTGTGACATTTTCATCATATATATCTCTATTAAAATCAAAAATATTAATTTCAATAGACTTTTCTTTCCCGTTAAAAGTCGGGTTGTAACCAATATTCAACATCCCATGAAACACAGCCTGATCTTTCATTAAAATCGATGCCGCATAAATACCGTTTCCGGGAATTATTTTATCAGTATAGTCCGGAAGAATATTCGCCGTAGGAAAACCAAGACCTTTACCCCTTCCAGCTCCTCTGATAACTTTACCTGATAATGAATATCTTCTTCCTAAAAGGCGTGAAGCCATCTGCATATTCCCTTTATCTATTTCACCTCTGAGAAATGTTGAAGAGATAACCTCATCATCACAAACCTCTTCCTCAACACGATTAACAATAATACCGGTCTTCTCTGAAAGCTTCATCAGGTATTCAATGTTACCCTCTCTGTTTTTACCAAAGGCATGGTCATACCCGATTACAATCTCTTTTACCTTCAGTTTTCCGATAAGAAGTTCACTGTAAAACTGGTCCGCGGTGAGGTTGGAGAACTCCCTTGTAAAATTCAGCATAATAATATTATTAATTCCAAGCGAATGTAAAGCCTGCTGTTTTTCTTCAACCGTTGTTATCATTCTGCATACTGATTCCGGATGAAAAACTGTTCTCGGATGATTCTTAAAAGTAATAACAATAGGAGTTCCATTATGTTCCCTGGCGCTGGAAATAAGCTTGTTTATAATTTTTCTGTGCCCTATATGTACCCCGTCAAAATTCCCGATAGTAACAACAGGATTAATAAACAAACCGTTATTATCCGGAATTTCGTTATAAATTTTCAACTCAGGTTTTTTCATTCTATCAATCACCACGATTTCCATACATTATTAATGTCATTTGAATATTAGACGGTACCTTTTCAAGAATTTTTTAAATTAATAAATTGTTTACAAAACTTTGAATTAAACATGGTCATTAAAATATATTTAATCCGATACTTTAATATAATTATATTTTTTAATAAACGGTAAATTTATCAATGAGAACAGGTTTTCTTCATAAATCACTTCTGGCATCAATGATATTATTTGTGTTTATCACAGCTGTTCAAAGCAGTGAATACTCATGGTTTGATAAAGCGAATACTCAGCCTGATGAAATCGGGAAATATCAGATATACTCTATGAATGATATTCTTTTCTGTACAGGAGATGACCCCGCAGGAGCAGCGAATAATAAGGCAGCAGAACTTATGATGTCCGGACAATTTTCCGATGCATTAGCTATTCTTGAAAATGGCCTTACAGAGGCACCGCTTTTTTTACCGTTCAGGTATAACGCAGGAATCTGTACGCTCTATATGAACAAGCTTCAGGCCGCACTGATTCATTTTAGAAAAGCCCAGCAGCTCGCACCTGAATACTGGAAAATTTATCTTCAGACCGGTTATATTTACGGCAGGCTGAACCGCGAGAGTGATGCCCTGGAACAGTTCCGTATAGGACTGAAAAAAAATCCCAGAGAACTTAATACGTATATTCTTATCGGAGATATTTATTTTTTAAGAAACCAGCTCCGGACAGCAAAAAAATACTATGAGACAACTATCACTCTTCAGAATTTATTTCCTAACGGGATACTGGGGCTGGCAAAAATTCACTTTAAAAACGAGGAGTATATAAAGGCAATGGTACTTCTTAAATCTATCAATACTTCTGCTGAGTATGATAAATCCTATCATTACTATTTTGCTGAGTCAGCTTTTAAAACCGGTGATTATAAAACTGCTGTAGAGCAGTATGAAACATTGCTTAAATTTAAACATGACAGATTCTTTTTAGTAAACTCCATGTTTCTGATTAAACATAAACTCGAACTTTCGAAACGTTTTACAGAACGCTGAATATTTTTTTCTCAATGCTATATTCTCAGAATTTTTGTTTTGCCCTCTTAGTGGATATGAGGGCCATTCATGGGTAGAGTCAATTTTTTTACTGTTATTTAATCGTTAACTTTGATATCTCAACCCTGTACAGATTATATGCGTTATTGAGCATCTGACGTACATTCTTGCTCAATTCTCTGTCTGTTGAACGCCTGTTAACATATCTTTCAATCTCTTCGAGCTGCTCTCTAAGCCTTACCCCGATATTTTCGAGTTCACCTGCTATGGCAATCGAAGTCATCGATCTGTTACCGGTCTTCAGGTTTTTTATCTGTGCAACAATCTGAGCCTGTTCCTGTTTAGCTTTTAATATCTCCTCTTCTTTCTTTTCAAGCATTCCAAGAGTTATTCTTTTAAAATTTACCGGGGTCATTAATTCAAAATGAGTCCTGTCAGAAAGCTCCCATGAATATAAAATTTCCGGAATAGGAGCTGAATAAAAATTCTCGCTTATTTTTTTTACAGTTTCCTGATCAAGAACTGTCTTATTAATAAGAGCCATGCTCCTGTTAATATTCAGTTTTTCTCTTGTATAATCAAAAATCTCATCACCATTCATGAAAAAGAAATCTGTTACTATTACAATCCGTGTATGAATATTTTTTTTATAAACAGTAGTGCTGTTAAGACTTTTTAATCTTTTGTGTATTTCATTAACACCCCTTATCGAATCCATCGGGTCACTAAACCATGCCGTTATACGGCTGTTATCTTTATCTGAAATTACACCTGAATTATCTATCACCGGTTTTAATATTATTGAATCAACTTTAAGATAAAACTCAATTAACTCATAAAAGTTCATACCGGCGGTTAAATCATCAAAATTTTCAATAGTAAGATATAAAACAGTAAGTTTCTTTTTTTCAGCATTCTCAAGTTTAAAGATTTCTTTTGATACAATTCCTGTACCGACAGAAGGAATCTCAAATTTACGGAAAATATTAATTATAAAAGTTTCAATCTCCTTTAATTCATCAACTGGAAGCTTTCTTATAAGATAAATAATATCTTCACTAATACCGAATTCTTCTTTTAAAAGTGAGACCAGAAAAAAATAAAAATCCGGTGTTCTGATATCTCTTAGAATTGATAAAATTTCTCTCTGAATTAATTTATTTTTAATAATAAGCATTTCTCTTATAGATCTGAAAGCGTCTTTATTACCCAGACGAATTAATATCATACATGAAAAAATTCTGACTTTAATATCCGGATCTTTTAAATACTCCTGAACAAATCTCATAATCTGCTGTTTACTAAAGTCACTCTTATAGGCAATTATAGAACATATCGCTTTTACTACAGCCTCTTTAAGATGGTGCTCCTTTACTTTAGGAAAAAGTTCATTTAAATATTCCACATCTTCGGTAATACAGCAATTGCCCACACCGGTAATGGCTATTCTCTTTATTTCCGGGTCCTGGTTGTTTTCAATAACCTGTTTGAAAACTGCAATGGCATTTATGTTAGATTTAATATCCTGCCCGGAAAGGATTGATACAATTCCGCGGGTCACTTCATTTCCCGAGGATGCATTATTTTTCAGGTATTCAACCAGTATATTTATTAACCTCTTCTCGGTAAAAAGAGGGAGCAGAGATACTGCCCTTATCTGGTCTTCAGGGCTTCCTGCAGTAAGCATAATTTCAACTTCGCTCAGCATATATGAATAATTGATTCTGCATAGGGCACAGACAGCAGAGTCAAATATTTCTTTGTCAGGATATTTTTTCAGATAATTATAAATATAAACAAGGGATTTAGCGGCACCATCAATATTCAATACATTAATAATATCGCAGAGCCTCACAATTCTCGATTGAAGATATCTTTTTTCAAAATTTACCGAATCAATTCTTGATGCTGTATTTTCTCTTGATACGCGGTCATTATCGATTATTAAATCTATCAGTAGCGAGAAGGCTTCCTGATCATCTTCATCAATAAAATTAATCCACTCTGACAGGTATGAGAGAATTCTCCTGGGCAGGTCTTTTTCATCTGAACTGAGGTCTGTTATAAGTTTTCTTTTCTGTTCCGGGTTCAGATTTTTTAATATTGCGGTTCTTATCTTTTTAAAACTTTCAGGCAATGAACTTTCTGAAACATCAGGTATCATAAATTCCCGTCTGTATGTCTCAAAATAGCCTTCAAGAGTTGAAGTTATATTTCCAAACAGTTTATCACGGAAAAGAATATCCGATCTGTTCTTCTTTTTTTCAGAAAAGTATTTAGTAAATATATCAACAATTAGCCTGTTATTTTCTTCTGTCTCAACACTCATTGATATAAGGCTTCTGAGAAGTTTTTCAGGAAAACGGAGCCTTGTTATATTATTATAAATTGAAAAAAAAGTTTTTCTTATCAATTCATTATTTCTTGATTCAAGCGCTTTCATCGCATAAATTACAGATTCTCTATGATTACACGAAAGCATGGCGTTAATATATGAATTTTTTGTATCAACAGAAAACTCTTCATATTTGGAAGTCACTTTACCGAGCAGAACTTTGATGTTAAGGAGAAGCTCCTCCTCCTCGCTCATACCCTTTTCATCATTAAGAACAGGGGGAGTATATTCGTCTTTCTCAACTTCATCATCTTTTATTAAGAGCAGATTAAGATTATAGATCGATAAAAAAACATGATATGTAATATGGTCATTGTTTCTTTTAATCAGTTCTTCGTATATTTCAGGTTTTTTCAAAATCGAAACAGCATTTATTGCTCCCTCAAGCATTGCCGGCACTGATTCCGTATTACTGATTATCGAGCGCAGATACTGATGAAAAGCCGCATCATTTTCTCCGATTTTTTTAAGTACATGAAATATTTTTTTTATTATGAAAGCTCCTTCCGTTTCATTCTTCCTGTTTTCAAGAACCTCAATTAATGAAGGGACTTCGTTTGCTGATCCATTATTATATAGAAAATCGAGAATAATAAGAAGTTCCTCTTCAGAAGCTCCCTTTCCCAGTATCGCCGTAAAAACTGAAACGATAGAAGGATCATTAAATTCAGAAAGAGCGTTCAGGGCGCTTGTACGGATATCCCCTCCTTTTTCTATTTCACGGATAAGAATATCCCTGCCGGTAGATGATTTTGCGCAGGCTAGTACTTTATGAAATGCAATTCTTTCATATGGATCAAGTTTAAAATTTCTGCTTATTTCAAGCTTGATTGACTGTAGAAAGTTTTTTTCATCTGTCAAAATCGGACACCTGCCATTTTATTATTTTGCATAGACTAGTTTATAATTATAATTTAGTCAATTCGTAATTGATCAATATATACTCCTGCGCCTCCGGTTGGGGCAATAATTTGGTTTATCACTTCGGGAGTGCGAAGCCTGACATCTTTGAAATACATCTCACCGCTAATAAACAAAAATACAGATTGCCATTGTTCGGCAGATGAATAAATATCATACATAAAATAAAAAAAATTTGACTATATTTACAGTTTTATATTAAATTCAGTAAATAAATTCTCAAAAAGCGGGAAATATAAACTATTTCTAATAATTATTCAAGGAGTTTTATGATGAAAAAAGGACTGATAATCACTTTGTCATTTATTCTGCTTACGGCATTTGTCTCATGCGGCGGCGGAAAAAATGTAAAAGATGATGAAAAATCAACTTCAAAAAAACAGACTAATGCAAATAGAGGCCAGGAAACAGGTTATGCCACAATATTCGATAATGATACAGCTCTCGCAAGAGATAGAGCTACTGATGACGCAAAATCCAAATTAGTTCTTAAAATACTTGGAGAAACCATATCAGGTACAAGTCTTATGGAAAACTATGAACTTGTATCAAATATTGTAGAAGCAAAATCATATGGACTTGTAAAAAATGTACAGATTATAAAAAAGTGGCAGGAAGGAACTGAGTATTTTGTAACAATAGAAGGTACTGTTGAAGCATCAGTTGTTGAGGATGCCGTAGAAGATGCACTGAACAGATATGGCAGGCCTAAGTTTATGGTGCTTGTAAAAGAGACCTTTAATGGGAAAGAAAATATGCCTGGATTCACTGAAACTGAAATGCTTGTACAGGAAATTATGGGTAATACCGGATTTCAGTTTGTCGATGCTGCTATGACCCAGGAGCTCATGAAAAAAGAAAAAGCTAAGATGCAGAAAGCTGTTTCAGGAACCGTTTCTGAAGATGTTCAGGATCTGCTGCTGTCCGATGCAGGCGCAGAAGTAATCATTATCGGAACTGCTGAAACTAAGGCTCAGGGAAGTGAAACTTTAAAAAATCTCGGTGCAACAGAAATGAAGTCCAGATCTGCAATTATAAGAATTAAAGCAATAGATGTTTACACAGGTGATATCCTTGCTTCAACAAGCAAACAGGCTCCGGGACTTCATATAGAAGATGAAACAGCTTCCAAGAAAGCAATTGAAGCCGCTCTTAAACAGATTCTCGGGAAACAGGATGATCAAGGAAAATTCCAGCCGGGTCAGTTTATGGACACTATCATTAAAAAATTTGTTAAAGCTGCAAACGGCAGAGAAATTAAAGTTGTTATAACCGGTCTTGGAGCCGCGGAATTAAAAGATTTTAAAGACCAGATTTCAAACAGAGTCAGAGGGGTTAAGCAGGTAATCGAAAAAGGCAGAGATGGAAAAGCCGCAAGACTTGAAGTTATTTTTGCCGGAAAAACAAATGACTTTGAAGACGAACTCTCCGCAAAAGCTGCGAATATGGGTTTTGAAATCAACGTGACATCCTCAAGGCCGAATAAACTTATTATGACAGCAAAGAAAATAAATCAGTAATTATTTTATTATACAGCACCGCACATCCGCGCGGCGCTGTATTTTCAGAATTTTAATTATTCAGTAATAAATCCTTAAAACAGAAAAAAGCTGCATTTATGCAGCTTTTTTATTTCAGAGAGATGTTGCAGATAATGCTACTGCCGCTTTATCAATAGAACCAAACCGTTCTTTAATTCTGTCCCTCAGTTCTATAAAATCTTTATTTCTCGAGTAATCAGAAAGAAATCTTATACTGCCTGTCCGCCTTGCGACTATAAAGCATTCCTGATCATCAAGGCTCATTTGAAGAAATTTATTCAAAGGAGCCAGTATCTTCTCTTTCTCTTCAGGGAGCTTCCCGTTCGAATCTTCAATGAGATTCATCATATGATCACTCTGAATATAGGAATCAATATCATGAAGTCCCTCTATCATATTCTTTAACTCTTCAACTTTTTCAGATTCAGTCAGAGGTTCCCATTCACCATTCTCCATCATGCTATAAAGCCCGGTACCCGGCACGGGAGTTGCAGTCCTTATTCTGATGAATGACGGATTTATAGCGTTAAGCACTTTTGAAGTTTCCACCGCATTTTCAGCAGTAAACTTTCTTCCGCCGATTCCCGGCATAAAATATTCCGAAAGTTCAAATCCGGCTTCAACAACTTTCTTTCCGGCAATAATATGTTCATTGCCAGTAACGCCTTTGCGTATCAGTTTTAAAACTTCATCAGACCCGGATTCCATACCTATATGAACCCTGCTTAAGCCCGCTTCTCTTATCTTTTTCAGTTCGTCAATATTTTTTACAGCTAAAGTCTTTGACCTGCTGTAGCATGTTATCCGCTCAATCGTCGGAAATTTTTCTTTAATATAATTCAAAATTTCAACCATTTCCGCTGACTTCATAACCATGGAATCCGCATCCTGCAGAAAGAGACTCTTCAATCCGTAATACATCCAGAAAAGCATCTGCTGAATATAATTCTGCGGAATTTTGTCATCATTGACCAGAGATGAAATAATTTTGTCACTGACATATCCCCCGGTATCCAAATTTACTTTTTCCAGTATCTTCGAATAAATTCCATGCATTGAATCAATGTCCGCTTTTATTTCTTCAAGAGTTCTAAGGGAAAATTTCTCATTTTTATATACAGGGCAGAACGCACATTTATTCCATGGACAATTTCTTGTAGTTCTAAGAAGAATACTATGAGCCTCACTTGGCGGTCTTATTGGTCCCAGTTCAAATTCATACATAATCAATCACCTTCTTATTGTGTAACTCTGATTCATGAAAAGTTAAATAATAGTATAGTTATTAACGAATGAATTAACATATTTTACCATCAGGAAACGGAATTTAACACTGGTTGAGCGGAGTCTAAACCAGATGTAAGCTTTATTTAAATCGTTAATTGCTATATTTAATAATTTCTATACCTTAAAGAACCAGCAGGAACTATAATATTTTTATCCTGAAAATAAAAATATTAGTTTTTAAAAAACTTTAATTAAGTTCAATTCAAAAAATTAATTTGACACAGCGGATAGAAAAAAAGTGAATAAATAGTATAAGTTCAAAAATACGGAAACAATTATAAATTTCAATGTACCATAACGTAAAAAAGTATTTTTCTTTTATTTTTGAGCAATAAAATAAAAAATCATTTCAGGATAATTTAATGGAAGATACAAACAGCCTCATTCAGATAAGAATCGATAAAATCAATGAAATCAGAAATACTTTCGGGATCAACCCATTCCCTTATAAATATGACGTAACTCATTACAGTAACGAAATACTTTCGGACTTCGACCGCTTTTTTGAATCGCAGGAAAAAGTCTCAATTGCCGGGCGTATAATGGCTGTAAGAATAATGGGGAAAGCCGGCTTCTGCACTATACAGGACAAAGAGGGAAAGATTCAGCTTTACATATCCGGTGCAAACATTGGAGAGCTTCATTATAACCTGTTTAAAAAACTCGACCTGGGAGATATAATCGGCGTGAAAGGAGTTGTTAAAAAAACAAAAACAGAAGAGATAACTGTTTTTGTTGATGAACTTACCCTCCTCACTAAAAACATAAGGCCGCTCCCTGTAGTAAAAGAGAAAGACGGAGAGACATTTGATCTTTTTGCTGATAAAGAGCTGAGATACAGAAACAGGCAGGTGGACCTGATTGTAACTCCAGGAGTTAAGGAAACATTTAAAAAAAGAATAAGCATTATACGGAACATAAAAAAAATTCTTGATAGTAAAGATTTCTACGAAGTAGAAACGCCTGTCCTTCAGCCTGTTTATGGAGGAGCCGCAGCAGCACCGTTTACATCTCACCATAATGCGCTTGATATTAATCTTTTTCTGCGGATATCACTTGAGCCGTATCTCAAAAGACTTATTGTCGGCGGATTTGACAGAGTCTACGAAATCGGAAAATGTTTCAGAAACGAAGGCATAGACCGGACACACAATCCCGAATTTACAATGCTTGAGATGTACCAGGCTTATGGTGATTATAATGATATGATGAGCCTTGTTGAAGAACTTGTTGTAAATACCGCAATACAGGTAAACGGGACAACAGAATTGACCTTTGACGGAAAAGAGATAAACCTTCAGACTCCATGGAAAAAGATGAAGATGACTGATGCCATAAAAGAATACTCAGGACTTGATGTAAATTCTATGAGTGATGACGAGCTGAAAGCAGCAGTAATTAAACACGGCGGGGAGATTAAAGGTGACTATATCAGAGGACTCGCTATTGACGAACTCTTCCAGGTGCTTGTTGAACATAAACTGATACAGCCTACATTTATAACACACCAGCCTGTGGAAACGACTCCTCTTTGTAAGCCTGATATAGAAGACGAAAGATTCCTCCAGAGATTTGAGTTATTTATAAATGGTACTGAATTTGCTAACGCGTACAGTGAATCGAATGATCCGGTATTCCAGAGGAAAACTTTATACGAACAGTCATTGCGAAGAGATATAGATGAAGAAGCTCCGCCAATGGATGAAAACTTTGTTCAGGCAATTGAAGCAGGAATGCCTCCTACAGGTGGCATGGGAATTGGTATCGACCGGTTGGTGATGCTGCTCACAGGAGAAACTACCATAAGAGATGTATTACTCTTCCCTACAATGAAGCCGGAATAATCTGATTGCCGCATATATTTAAAGTCTTGCAAAAACTTCATTATTACAAATTTTTTACAGCTGACGGGCTAATTTAATATTAGCCCTGCCATCAGGTCCTAACGCGCTGCAGAATTAGTTATCTTCCCTGCTTCAGTTTATTAACGCAATAATGAAAATGATTTTTTGTAAATTCTTTCAGCTTGTCAATGGGTATGTTTTTAACATTTCCGGGATTATTAATAAAATCCTTATTCCCTGATGCTTCGGAAATATAAGTAATATAATTCATCGCAGCCATTCTGTGAGGATTCATCTTCCCATAATTGAGATAACTGTACATTACTGATAGTCCCAGATACGGATTTGAATATACTGTACTGGAAAGTGATATCTCCTCTCCAGTAATCTGGTCATAATTATTAAACTGATTGTTCATTATTTTATGTGTAAGCTCATGAACAACAAACATCTTCCATATTTCACTTCTAATTGAAGAATTATCCTTAAATGCCATTAACAGACAGTGCTTTATATCTTCACTTACTTTTGATCCGACAAAAAACATAGACTTAACATCTTTGCCGTTAATAATATTTTTCGCGATTATATAATCATTGTTTACTTCATCAGGATTAATATAAATCATATCATAATAAAAAGTGGAATTGCTTGTGGAAAACTCATCGTAGTAAATATATGGTTTTATGTAATACATCTCATCATTCGAATCAAAGAGAGGATGTCTTATATCTATTTTTATTTTCTCTCCGTAGATACAATAATCGAGAGTGATCTGAGCCCCTTTAAAAACCCCTTCTCTATAGAATTTCAAAATAATATTTCTTTTTGCTAAATTGTTCTCCAGCTGACGCAGAAATGTATCACTGAACAGGTCAGGTTCAAGAAAAACTTTAAGAATTAATTCACATTCCTCAAGGTGTTTAGCATCCTGGATAGTTGTCAGATAGCTCCGGTATGCCTTAACATGAAAGCCTTCCACTCCAATCTCTTTTAGAGAAACTGTACCTTTCTGGATAAGGTTTACAAAATGCGGATTTTCATTGAATAGAAGAACTATATAAGCATAAAACTTTCCATTAACAGTTTTAATACTTACACCGCTATACCTGTATTTATATTCCGAAGGAAATTCATTATGAAAAATATCCGGATAGGAATCGAACGGTATTAAAACCTGAATCATTAATATCATGCAGAAAAAAAATTTTAAAAATGGTATATTAAATCTCATTTTTTTATTATACACTAAATTACATAATTAAATACAAAGCTTATAAAAATATATAAAATAATAATAGCCGTTAAAGCCAGAATCATCATTGATAGATGCGGGTGTCTATATATCCATTTGTAAATTCTCTGATTTTTAAGCCGCATAATTAAATTAAAAATTTTGTGTGATGAATGGTGTTTCACTATTTTCCTGTCCCTCATAAATAATTATAAAGTATCCGGTGATTAATTTCAATTATGCTTTTTTGATCCTTAATTAAAACGGGTAATATGCATTTTTATAATTAACCATCATGTTATATCGGTTACTTTATTAAACAAACATAAAAAGTAAAATCATTTTTATAATAATTGATGAGCCTGCATATGTAATTACTCAAAACTGATAATACTGCGCTGCGGAGAGCAGGATTACCACCTGTTACTATTCTGTTACCTTTATATAAAAACTGGCCGGTGATAATAAGTTGACTTTAAAAATAACATCCTGAAAAAAGTAATATAAAGTTTTTCCGGTTAATTATATGAAAAAAGGTATTATATATGATTGAAATTCTAGTTATCATGTTTTCCGGTATTATTCTTGGCTACATTTTCAGAAGGAGACGGTCAATAATAACTATTGCTGATAAACTCGCGGGATGGTCGATTTATCTTCTCCTTTTTCTGCTCGGTTTATCAATAGGCAATAATGAAATGATTATAAATAATTTTGCACAAATCGGATTCAATTCAATTCTTCTGACTATATCAGGAATAACAGGAAGCGTATTACTCTCTTTCATAGCTTATAAATTCTTCTTTAAAAAAGATGAGACTTTATAATGGGAAGTTTAATTATAGTCTTATTTTTTTCCGTTGGGCTAATTGCCGGCATTTACGGCATTTCTTTAAATTTTCTGCAGATCAATGATCCAAGTATATATGCCCTTTATCTGCTAATGTTTCTCGTGGGGATTGGGATAGGCGCTGATTCAAACGTCTGGGGTACTCTTAAAAAAATGAATTTAAAAATACTTATTGTTCCTTTTATTGTAATTGCGGGAACACTTTCAGGGACATATATCTGTTCATTTTTTTTAGAAGATGTTGGTGCCCTTGATTCAATGGCGATCGGTTCAGGTTTTGGTTATTACAGCCTTTCCAGTATTATTATTTCAAAAATGAGAAACGATACTCTCGGCGTCATGGCACTTCTTGCTAATATTTCCCGTGAAATATTTACACTTCTTGCAACTCCGCTTCTCGTAAGATATTTCGGCAAACTTGCCCCAATTGCATCCGGAGGCGCTACATCCATGGATACAACTCTTCCCGTAATTGCAAAATATTCGGGTAAGGATTATGCAGTGATATCTGTCTTCAGCGGTGTTGTGCTTACAATACTTGTTCCGTTTATTATAGCATTGATTTACAGGTTTATTTAAGATTTTTTCTGAATTTGTATCTCAGAATTAAACCTGTCATATTCAATACAAGTACCAGCGCGATCAGTACAATTGCTGTACCGTACTGTAAATGCCTGGTAGCCTGTATATGTGTACCGGCAGTAGCCATTACATATATGTGATACGGAAGAGCCATTATTTCGTTAAACACTGATACCGGAAGATCGGGCGTATAGAACGCAGCTGCTGTAAACATAACAGGAGCCGTTTCACCTGCGGCACGGCCGAGCGAAAGCATTATTCCTGTCATAATTCCCGGAAGAGCATTAGGCAATATTACTTTGTAAATTGTCTGCCATTTTGTTGCGCCAAGTGAAAGAGAAGCTTCACGGTATGTCCCCGGGACTACCTGCAGAGATTCCTCAGTAGATCTTATAATTACCGGAAGGTTAAGAAGCCCAAGTGTCAGTGAGCCGGCAAGAATTGAAGTGCCAAAACCTAAAAATATAACAAATAAACTTAATCCGAATAATCCGAATACTACAGATGGTACACCTGCAAGATTGTTAATACCTAACCTTATTATTTTCACAATTCCCGGGTTCTTTGCGTATTCAGTAAGATAAATTGCGGTTATTACACCTACCGGTATAGAGATCAACGAAGATCCTAACATAAGATAAAAAGTCCCAACGATGGCCGGGAAGATACCTCCTCCGGTCATTTCATTTTTCGGCATCTCGGTAAAAAATTCCCATGAAAGAGCCGAGAATCCTTTGTAGAAAATGTATCCGAGCATTACAAAAAGGGACATTATAACAATGAGCGTGCCTGTCCGTATTAAAAGAAAACCTGTATTCTGAATTATGATTGCTTTCGTTTTCATTACTATACTAACTTGCCTTAAATTTATATTTATTTGATAAATAATCAGCTATTATATTAAATATAAATGTGATCACAAAAAGAATAATACCTATTGCAAAAAGCGCCCTGTAGTGTGTTCCTCCAACTGATGCTTCCGCCATTTCAGCTGCGATATTTGAAGTCAGCGGCCTCACCGGGCTGAAGATTGAGTTTGGGATAACAGCTGCACCTCCTGCCACCATGAGTACAATCATTGTTTCACCGATTACTCTCGAGACACCTAGAATTATTGCAGTCCATATTCCGGATAAAGACGCGGGAATAGTTACATGGATTATAGTCTGCCATCTGTTCGCTCCAAGCGCATATGAAGCTTCTTTTAAGCTCATGGGGACGGATGAGATTGCATCTTCTGAAATACTCGCAATTGTCGGAATAGCCATGAAAGCAAGCATCAGGGAAGCGTTAAGCAGGTTAAGCCCTGAATCAATATTAAAATGAGTCATAAGAAACGGCGCAACGACAACCATACCGAAAAACCCGACTATAACAGAGGGTATTGAAGCAATTATCTCAACAACCGGTTTAACGATCTCTCTCAGGGTACTGCCTGCAAGTTCAGAAATATATATTGCCACAGAAAGGCTTAACGGAATTGCAATCAGCGAGGCAATTATAGTAATATAAAGAGAAGAAATTATCAGCGGAAGAATCCCGAACCTGGGGTTACCACTTGTCGGATACCATTCCTGCCCGAATATAAAATCAGAAATACTTATCTCTTTAAATAGGGGGAGACCTTCCTTGATAAGGAAAATCATGATTGTTAAAAGTACAAGCAGAGAGGAAAGGCCGATTATAAAGAAAAATTTTTCAATCAGTATATCAAAAATTATACTTCGCCTTTTTAGTCTTATCTTTATTTTTTCATCATTCATTTTCGGTTATATCCATTAAACATTCTAAACAGATAATATGTTTAATTATATAATAAGATAAATTTTAAAGAAAAAATAAAGAAATAGTAAATATTATATGTAATAAAAATTTAATATTATTTTTCAGATGCCGGAGTTTTCACGTTAATAATTGATAACAATGCATAGAGCATTTTAATATGAGCTGCAGTAATACTATACCTCTCTGCAATTTTTAAAGCATTACCTGGAACCGCTTCAACCTCAATAAAAAACCGGATAACTTTAATGAAAGTGTATCCGGTTTAAATAATTTTTCAATATTAAAAATTTATTAAATGTCAGCTTTCAAACCGAAATTTACTGAATTCATTTTTAAATAACCATCGTGATCTGTTTTTTCAAACATATATTCACCGAAAATTCTTAAAAAAGGAAAAACGGTAACTTCAAGTCCTGCACCATAACCGTAAGCCTTAAATTTTTCAGTATCAGTAGTTTGATCTGTTTTCAGTTTATCCCAGAAAGCATAAGTACCTCTTACATAAGGATGAATAATCGGAAGAGAAAGTATAAGATTCCCATCAAAACCGGCTGAGTTTCTTGTCCAGTCATCAGTACCGGTTAAATCAAGTTTAATTTTTGAGTATTGATAATAACCGCCAAGCCCCAATTCAATTAATGGTAAGAGTGATGTATTATAGTGTGCTTTAAATCCATAGTCTGCAGACTTAGGATCCATGTCTGAATTTCCTTCTACTTTACCGCTGAATCCATAGCCGCCCCATACTGCTCCATCAACAAGGGCAAAACTGTTTACATTAACAAATAAAACAATCGATGCAGTTATAATAAAAACTTTAAAAATATTTTTCACAACAAGCCTCCATTAAAAATTAAATTAATTATTCTAATAAAAATAATCTATTGCTCAAATATATCTAAATAATTAAAAAAATCAAATCAAAATTTTATAATTCATCTTACGTCATTAAAATCAAAAAATTCAATCTATACTTGACATTAAAATATACAGAAAATTACACTATAAAATATTAAAAAAAATGAGCAGAAGATGAAAATATTATTAACAAATGACGATGGAATTGAAGCTGAAGGCATACAGCTTCTTCGGGATACACTGTCTGCAGACCACGATGTATACATAATTGCGCCTGATAGAGAGAGGAGCGCCTGCTCCAACATCTTTACCATGAGAGATGAAGTCTTAGTAACAAAAAAAGGTGAAAACTCTTTTTCCATATCAGGTTATCCTGCTGATTGTGTAAGTATTGGAATTCATTCCGATATTATCCCGGAAATTGATCTTGTTATATCAGGAATTAATCATGGGCCGAATCTTGGAGATGACATCCATTTTTCCGGAACAGTCGCGGGAGCAAGGACAGCATTTATATTCGGTAAACCGGCGCTTGCAGTTTCGATAGACAGCTTTCATGCAGCATCGCCGTTTTTAATTGAAACAGGCATTTTTATAAAAAACTTTCTCCGGACTGAAACTATCCCTGCAAATGTTTATCTGAATATAAATTATCCTAATCTGCCTGCTGACCAGGTAAAAGGAATTAAGTATACTAAATTATCAAAAAGGACATATAAAGACAGGTATGTACAGTCTGCAACAAATGATCCTGATCAAATCAGCATGAAACTTTACGGAATCATCGAAACAGAAAATTTACCATGGAACGATAGTTTTGCTCTTGAAAATTCTTATATTTCAATTACACCAATGTCTATAGATTCAACAGATTATAATCTGTTAAGTAAATTTCAAAACCAGTAATTTTATGGATGATATAAACAATATTTTAAATACTATAAAAAAAACAGCTCTAAATGATCTCTTTGCCGGAGATTTAGATTCGGCTATTGATGAACTTAAAAGAGCTGAAATGATAGATAGAGAAAATCCGGAAATTCTGTTTAATCTAGGAATTGTTTATTGCAGAAAAGGCCTGTACAAAACAGCTCATGATTATTTTAAACTGGTTCTTCTTCTTAAAACATCATTCATAAACGCAGCTGTGGTTAAAAAAAATATCGCGTTCTGTCTTATACAGAATGAAATATACGAAGAGGCATTGAGTTACCTTAACGAAGTTATCACAGATTTTAAATCAGATATTCACGCGCTGAACATGAGAGGATACTGTCTTGAAAAAAAAGGTGAACTGAAAGAAGCACTGAAAGCATACCGTGAAATTTTCCGCTATGACAGATCGAACATCAACAGCCTGAACTCCACATCATACCTTATGGCGTCTCTCGGTATTGAATTAAACAGCGCTTTGAAAATCGCAAAGTTCGTATACCAGAAAAATAAGTTAAATCCTGCTTACAACGACACAATCGGATATGTTTATCTGAAACTCGGCAATTATAAAGAAGCGGAAAAACATCTGAAATCAGCAGCGTCGATGCTCCCTTTTAATAAAGAAATCAGCGGGCATATAAAAGAACTTAATAAATTAAAAAAATAATAACATTAATTAACCGTTCAATGTAAGTACTTCTTTTTCAACATAAAAAAGAATGTCATTTCTAAACAACTGCAGAGCTTCATATTTCATATTTCTTAAATAATAAAATTCAATTATTTTGCATAACTTAAATATTAAATCAAGAAGTTCATAGTAGGATAATTTTTCAGAACCAAATCCTATTAATCCTACAGCTTCAAACTGATTTTTGTAATTAATAAAACTTTCTCTTATTAACTGGTAGGAATCAAAAACCTCTTTAGTAATTTTATTTTCATCCAGTTTAATTTTTAAAGATTCATTAATAAAATTAAGCCTGAATAATTTACCATCATTTTCATTATAATAAAATTTTAAAAAAGAATAGTAATTCAAAAGATTTTTTTTATATTCATAAGCTGATCGGACTAATTTATTTAATTCAATTATTTTCACAGCCTGGTTTGATTTCTCAAAATAATTTTTAACTGCAAATTCATTCATGCGCCATCCGAATTCATTGCTGCTCTTTGTGAAAAGCCCAGATATTTCCTCGTTAGTTTTCAGTAAGTTAAGAATGTTCCGGTTTGTGAAATTATATATTTTAAAAATTTTAATAGTTTCTTCAAGAAGAAGTTTAATATCCTTTTCGTAATTAAAATTTCTTTTAAGAAAAAATTTACAATATGCAGACACAAGGTAATAAAAATCACTGATAGATCGTTTAGCCATAGTTAAAAGCAGATATTTAATATTCAGCAGTTCATCATCTATTTCCAGTATAAGATTCGAGATAGAATCTACAGTCTCATTTAATTCCTCTTCGTCAATATCGCGCTGCTGAAATACAGAGAGTAATTTATCCTCTACATTGGTAACAAAGAAAAAATATAAACTTTGAAGTTTAAGCTCCCAGGACTTTTTCTTTTTTACATCACTAAGCCTTGTTTTAACGACTTCTGTCAGATAGATCCCGTCAGATTGCTTATAAGTATCCCAGTTATCGGGAATTTTACCAAACCTGGCAAGTATAGCTTTATCTTCATTCCTTATTACAAACCTGTAATAATCAGTTCTTGACTGCAGATATTTTTTTTCAAGATCAGATAATTCGATTTTCTGCTTTTTATCTATTTCCATTAAATCTCCAAAATAATTTCGGATTATCTATACAAACATATTATTAACACTTTATCAACATAAATATAGTGTTATAAACAGATTATAAATACGTTATCAAGAGATTTTCACTTTTTTGTTATACAATATTTTTATTGAGATTAATTTGTTGCCAAAAACCATTTCTAAAACTACATAATTACCCTAATAAGACTTTCTAGCCCGGTTTTAATTACTAAAATTTTTTAAATGTGTTACTCATATGAGCTAATTCAATCTTTCAAAAAAGTATATATAAAAATATTAATACTTAATATAAGTATGTTTATAAACATACTTATCAACAATTGTTGATAAATACAGAGGTATCTTCTTGGCACAACGAATATGGGATAATGTTTTAACAGATCTCGAAAAAAAAATTAATAAACAGTCTTTCGGCATGTGGCTTAAAGATACCGAACCGCTTTCTATAAAAGGTGATACTTTACAGATAAAAGTAAAAGATGATGTTGCAGTACGACATTTAAAAGACAAATATCTCAAAGATATTGAAGAAATTATCGAATCTACCACAGGAAAAAAATATTCATGTGAATTTATTACTGAAATTGAATTCAAGGATATGGAAAAAACTATACAAACTGAAACTTTTACTGATAAACAGCAGTATAGTAAAACTGAAAATAATAGAATTTCACCGCTTAATGAGAATTATACATTTGAAAATTTTGTCGTTGGTCCGAACAATCAGCTTGCACATGCTGCAGCAAAATCTGTTTCAAGATCACCGGCTACACAGTTTAATCCTCTATTTATCTATGGAGGAACCGGCCTTGGTAAAACTCACTTAATTCAGGCAATAGGCCATTATATTCTTCAGGAGCGGCCTTATCTTAAAGTTCTGTATATTCCTACAGAACAGTTTATTAACGAGTTTATTTATGCCATACAGACAAATACTACGCACAGTTTTAAAATAAAATACAGGAATGTTGATATATTAATGATTGATGATATTCAATTTCTGGAAAAAAAAGAGGAAACTCAGAATGAGTTTTTCCACACTTTCAATACCCTTTACGAAAATAAAAAACAGATAATAATATCCAGCGACAGGCCTCCTAAACAGATAGCAACTCTTGCAGACAGGCTAAGGACCAGATTTGAATGGGGTATGATTACCGATATTCAGACCCCTAACCTTGAAACACGGGAAGCGATCTTAAGGAATAAAGCCGCCAAAGAAAATATTGTAATTTCAGATGAGGCTTTTAATTATATAGCCCGCCGTATAACATCAAGTATACGGGCTCTTGAATCTGCTCTGGCTAACCTGAGAATGGTATATGATATTTATAATGAGCCAATAACCATGAAGCATATAAAAGAGCACCTGAAGCATCTCTTTGATGAGGAGTCGAGCAGGAAAGTAACACCAAATGACATTATTACTAAAATTTCTGATATCTACAGCATCAGTGTTGAAGATATAATATCAAAAAGCAGGCAGAGTAAAATTGTTACACCAAGATTTGTCGCAATGTATCTCACAAGAAAACTGACAGATATGACTACTACAGATATAGGTAAACAATTCGGACATCGTGACCACTCGACAGTCGTAAACGCAATTAATAAAATCGAAGAAGATATGAAAAATGATGCGGATTTTAAAGAGCACATCGAAGAACTAAAGGTAGAATTACGAAGTTAATAAGCTGTTAATATTCGCATGATTCATTGTTAATAAAAATAATAACTACTAAGCGAATATAATAATTGTTGATATTTCTGTTAATATTTCCAAAAATTATAAAATAACTTTTTTAAAACACAATTTTACCAACAATTAAAAATAAGAATAAGTCCTGATTTAATCAGAATCTTTTAACTTTATAAACATATTTCAGCATCTACTACTACAACTATTAATAAAGAAACACATTAATATAATATATAGGAGAAAGACTAAGTGAAACTTACAATAAACAAGGATACTATTTTAAAGGCTATCAATACAGCAGACTCAGTTATCTCATCAAAAAATATTAATACAATATTATCAAATTGTCTTTTCAACGTAAGCAGAGACAAAGTAGAAATTATAGCAACAGATAACGAAATGGCGGTAAGAACACAAATAGATGCATCAGCTGATAATGACTTCTCTTTCACAGCTAACGGGAAAAAATTATCAAGTATTATAAAAGAACTTCCGGATGAAGATATTTCTATAACTATTGATGACTCAATGGTTATTAATATAAAATCATCAAACATCAAAGGTAACTATACTTTCTACGGAATTGATTCAAATGAATATCCGCAGCTCCCGGAAATAAGTAATGAAAATTCTATTGATATAGAACAGGCGACTTTTAAAGAGATGATAAAAAAAGTAATCTATGCTGCAGCAACAGATACAATCAAACCTGTATTCAACAGCATTTATATTATATCTGAAAAACCCGGAACAATAACCGCAATTGCTACTGACTCCAGAAGACTTTCAATGATAACAAGAGAAATTAATAGTGAAGCATTTATAGGGGAAGGAATAATTATCCCTTTAAAAACAATTAATGAAGTTTATAAATTATTATCTAATTCAGGAAGCTGCAAAATATCTTTTGACAGTAAACAATGTTATTTTAAAATTAATGAAACTGAAATAATATCAAGAGTTATAGAAGGCCAGTTTCCAAACTACAAGCAGATTATACCTAAAGAATACAGCCATAAATCAATTATCGAAACTTCAAAGATTCTCGATTCAGTTAAAAGGGCAATGGTTTTTACACGTGAACCTGCTAATAAAATCATCATGACTTTAAATAAAGATCTTCTGCATATCGAGGCAAATACGCCTGAGTTAGGCCAGGCTGAGGAAGAACTGAATATAGAATCAGATAACAAAGAAAAAATATTTTTAGGAATTAATGCACACTTTCTGTTTGATACTTTAAAACAGATAGATTCATTTTCTTTTGTATGCGGAATTACCGGCCAGATGAGCCCTATCACTATTATCCCTGAGGATGATAAAAACTATATTTCAGTTATAATGCCGATTCAGATAAAAACTTCAGCTGAATAAAATGATTTTAAAAAGCCTTAAACTTATCAATTTCAGAAATTATGATAATCTTGAAATTAATTTTTCACCGGAAATTAATTTCATAACAGGTGACAACGGTTCAGGAAAAACAAATATACTTGAAGCTATCTCAATAATTTCAAATTTAAAATCTTTTAGAAATATCAATGATAACAATATAGTTAAATGGAACAGCAGCTCATATTATTGCTCAGGTGAAATAACAGATTCTGAATATCTTAAATTTGAAGTAGGGTATTCATTTCAGAACAATAAACCAAAAAAAAAAATAAAAATAGATTCAAATGAGATAAAAAAAGTTTCTGATTATTACGGAAAACTTATTACAGTAAATTTTATTCCCACAGATATAAATATTATTAATGGTACGCCGGAAATTAGAAGAAGATATTTTGATTCTGTAATATCAAAAATTTATCCGGATTACATTGACGAGCTTAATAAATATAGAGAGATCTGCTATTCAAGAAATCTGTTATTAAAAAAAATCAAAGAGAACAGATCTGATATCAAACACCTTGATGTCTGGAACAGAATGTTTGCAGAAAAGGCTTTTTCTATAATTAAGAAGCGCAGATTTTTCATAAATGAATTTAACAAATTATTTATGAAAAATTATCTTCAGATAAGTAATGAAGAGAGTTCACCATCAATTGTTTACTCAGCAACTTTAAAATCAGATGATTATGAGAGTCTGTTTTCAGAGGTTAATTCAAATTTAAAAATTGATGTAAGGCGCGGAAATACTGTTTTCGGGCCTCATAGAGACGATTATCTGATAAATAATACAGAAGGTGTGGCATTCAATAATTACGCGTCTCAGGGGCAGAAAAGAACCTCCAGTATAAGCCTGAAGCTTTCAGAGGTTGAAATAATAAAAGAAATAAAAAAGAAAAAATGTATAATTCTTGTTGATGATATATTTTCAGAACTTGACGAAAAAAGGCGCAAAAGTATGATTGATTTATTAAAGAATGAAGGTCAGATAATCTTCACAATGGTGAATCATTTTTATGATAAAAGTATTTTGTTAAAATCAAAACAGTTTTCAGTGGATAAAGGAATTGTAAAAGACAGGGTAGACTTTTGAAGTTCAGATTCGGTGAAGATAGAAAAAGTAAATTAATTACATTCAGTAATTTAGTTACTGATTTAATGGAGGATCTTGACATTAAAGATTCTTTCATAATTGAGGAACTTAAAGAAAAATGGCCTTCCTATGTTGGAAATATTTTATCAGCACATAGTTTCCCAGATAGAATTTTTAATAAATTTTTATTTATTAATGTTGATCATTCGGCATATGCCGGGGAATTATCTATTCATGCTCTTGAAATTTTAAAAAAGATAAAAAATGATTATGGAGAAAATTTTATAAAAGCGGTTAAATTTGAAGTTAAAAAAAGCAGATGGAGAAGTTCTTAATAATGTTTATACATATTGGAAATAATATTCTTGTAAGTGACCGTAAATGTGTCGGAATATTTAATATTGAAACATTAAGATTGTCTGATGACAATAAATGGATGCTTGATAAAATCAGCGAAAATGATAAAATGATATCATTAGATATAGATAATAATAAAGTGGCATCAGAAGTAAGTTCTTTCACAATAATGAAACGAATCACGATTAAAGAAGATGAACTATTTTGGAGTAAAAAATAATGACTAAAAGCTATGATGCAAATAATATTCAGGTTTTAGAGGGTCTTGAAGCTGTAAGAAAAAGACCTGCAATGTATATAGGATCAACAGACACAAATGGACTTCATCATCTTGTTTATGAAATTGTAGATAACTCAATCGATGAAGCCCTTGCCGGATATTGTGATAATATTATTGTTACAATTCATAAAGACAATTCTATTGAAGTAGAAGATAATGGCCGGGGTATCCCGGTAGACCTTCATCCTGTTTATAAAAAATCCGCCCTTGAAATTGTACTCACAAAACTTCACGCTGGAGGTAAGTTTAACAATGATACCTATAAAGTATCAGGCGGCCTTCATGGTGTTGGAGTTTCTGTTGTAAATGCCCTTTCTAAAAACATGACTGTCGAAGTTTGCCGTGACGATAAAAAATATTCTCAGAGCTACAAGAAAGGTATTCCGGTACACGATGTAAAAAAAATCGGGGAAACAAAAAATAGAGGTACCAGAACCCAGTTCTGGGCTGATGATGAAATATTTGAAACGATTGAGTATAATTTTGATACTCTTTCCAAACGGTTAAGAGAGCTCGCATTTTTAAACGCAGGCATTAAAATTGTATTAAGAGATGACAGGGAACCTAAAGAGAAAACTGCAAAAGCAACAGAGCATGTTTTTCAGTTTAAGGGAGGGCTTGTATCTTTCGTTCAGTATCTGAATGAGGCTAAAACTCCAATTGTAAAAAAACCAATATATTTTCATACTACAAAAGATAAAATTGATGTTGAAGTGGCTATTCAATATATAGATTCATACAATGAAAACGTTTATACATATGCAAACAATATAAATACACGCGAAGGCGGAACACACTTAATAGGATTCAAATCAGCTCTGACAAGAGTGATGAATGATTTCCTTAAAAAAGGGAAATATGAAAAGTCTATAACACAGCTTTCAGGTGATGATGTAAGAGAAGGGCTTGTTGCAATAATCAGCGTTAAAATTCCTGAACCTCAGTTTGAAGGCCAGACAAAAATGAAGCTTGGAAACAGTGAAGTCAAAGGTCTTGTGGAATCAGCAACTCATGAAAATCTTTCTCTCTTTTTTGAAGAGAATCCTCAGGAAGTAAAAAAGATAATAGATAAGTGTATAATGGGTGCAAGAGCCAGAATTGCCGCAAAGAGAGCAAGGGATCTCACAAGAAGAAAAAGTGCTCTTGAGTTTGATAATCTCCCTGGTAAGCTCTCAGACTGTTCAGAAAGGGATGCTTCAAAATGTGAGCTCTACCTTGTTGAGGGAGATTCTGCCGGCGGTTCTGCTAAACAGGGACGTGATAGAAACTTTCAGGCGATTCTGCCTCTGAAAGGAAAAATTCTTAATGTTGAAAAATCCCGTATTGATAAAATTCTAGGTAATGAAGAGATTAGAACCCTGATCACTGCAATAGGCGCCGGTATAGGAAATGAAGAGTTTGATGTAACTAAAGCAAGATATCATAAAATAGTAATTATGACTGATGCTGATGTTGACGGAGCTCATATCAGAACCCTTCTGCTTACTTTCTTTTTCAGGTATATGACTGATCTCATTAGAAGCGGATATCTTTATATTGCCCAGCCGCCTTTATATGGAATAAAAACAGGCAAGGAACAGCATTACGTTTTCAGCGATGAAGAGAAAGACTCATTATTGAACAAGCTAAAGGATCAGAAAACAACCATACAGAGATACAAAGGACTCGGTGAGATGAATGCAGAGCAATTGTGGGATACAACTATGGATCCGCAGAAAAGAATAATGCTTCAGGTGCGGATAGATGATGATATTGAAGCTGAACAGGTTTTTTCTGTTTTAATGGGTGATGCGGTAGAACCAAGAAGAAAATTTATTGAAGATAATGCACATAAAGTACAGAATCTTGATTTGTAAAATCTAATATTTAATAAATTTAAAAATTTTACCGGAGTAAAAGAAGTGCCATCAAAAAAAGATAATAACGAAGAATTTGTACCACAAGTTATAAAAGTAGAAATTGAAGACCAGATGAATGTTTCCTATCTTGATTATGCAATGAGTGTAATCGTCGGGAGAGCGCTGCCTGATGTCCGGGATGGCCTTAAACCTGTACACAGACGAATTCTTTGGGCAATGGATCAACGAGCGTGGAGAAGTGACAGAGCATATGTTAAATCTGCTAAAATTGTCGGAGAGGTAATAGGTAACTACCATCCTCACGGTGATGTTGCTGTATATGAAACAATGGTAAGGATGGCTCAGGATTTTTCACAAAGAGTAACTCTAATTGACGGCCAGGGTAACTATGGCTCAGTAGACGGAGACCGTGCTGCAGCTTACAGGTACACAGAAGCACGTCTTGAAAAAGTTGCTGAAGAACTTCTAAGGGATATAGATAAAGAGACTGTTGATTTTTCACCTAACTTTGATGATACAAGAAAAGAGCCTAAGGTTCTTCCCTCAGCTTATCCTAATCTTCTTGTAAATGGTTCAGAGGGAATTGCTGTCGGAATGGCTACTAAAATTCCACCCCATAATCTTGGAGAGGTTATTGATGCAACAATATACCTGGTGGATAATCCAGACACACCTGTAAAAAATCTTCTTAAATATATAAAGGGACCTGATTTTCCGACTGGTGCTTCAATCATGGGAAATGAAGGAATAATTAAAGCTTATAATACAGGACGCGGCAGCATCATTATAAGAGGAAAGTATGAGATCGAAGAGAATAAAAAAGGTAGAGAAGAGATAATTATTACTGAAATTCCTTATCAGGTAAATAAAGCGAGTCTTGTAACGCGTATAGCGGAACTTGTTAATGAAAAGGAAATAGAAGGTATCGCCGAACTCAGAGATGAATCTGACAGAAAAGGTATGAGAATTTACATCGGCCTTAAAAAAGATGCAAACAGTGGAGTTATCATAAATAAACTTCTGAAACACACACCACTTCAGACTTCATTCGGTGTTATAATGCTCGCTATTGTTGATGGAGTCCCTAAGGTTCTTGATTTGAAAGCGGTTCTCTCTCATTATATTACTCACAGACGCGAAGTAGTAATAAGAAGAACTAAATATGATCTTCGAAAAGCTGAAGAGAGAGCACATATTTTAGAAGGATTGAAGATAGCTCTTGAAAATATAGATGAAGTAATTGCGATCATCAAAGCTTCAAAAACACCGGATGAAGCCGGTGCCAAACTGATGAAGAGATTTCATCTTTCAGAACTTCAGGCTAAAGCTATACTTGATATGAGGCTCCAGCGATTGACAAGCCTTGAAATTAAGAAGATTGTGGATGAGCTTAAAGAACTTATTAAACTAATAGCCGAGCTTAATGCTATACTCAAAAGTGAAGTAAAAGTAAATAATCTTATAAAAAGTGAACTTAATGAAGTTAAAGAAAAGTATGGTGATAAGAGAAGAACAGAAATTGTTCTTGGCGGAGAATCTTCCACAGATTTTGATATAGAAGATCTTATCGCGGATGAAAGCGTCGTTGTTTCTATTACTAATGATGCGTTTATCAGAAGAATGCATATCGATACATTCAAAAAGCAGGGTCGAGGCGGAAAAGGCGTAATCGGCATGTCTTCCAAGAGAGAGGATTTCGTCAAAATGATGACTGTTGCAACAAATCATGACACTATATTTCTTTTCTCCAATAAAGGCAAAATATTTGCTTTAAAAACTTATGAAATTCCACCCGCAACAAAAACAAGCCGTGGAAAATCTTTAAGAGGTTTGATAAACCTTGCGCAAGGTGAGAATATAACCGCAATCTGTGCGATTAAAAATTTCGATACTGATGATTTTCTCTGTATGGCTACTAAATACGGAATTTTAAAGAAGACCGAAATAAAAGATTTTCAGAATGCCAAGAAAGGCGGAATAATCTGCATCAATCTTAAGAAAGATGATGAACTTGTAGACGTTAAAGTCGTAGAGAAAGAGAGTGATCTTGTTATTGCTTCTAAAAACGGATCTCTACTCCGTACTAATCTGCAGAAAATGAGATCAATGGGCCGTGCTGCTGCAGGAATCATCGGAATGAGACTTGACGGTGAAGATTATATAATCGGAATGGATATTGTAAAAGAAGGTTCCACTCTTTTTGTGATATCTGACAAAGGTTATGGCAAGAGAATAGTGTACAATAATTTTGTCAATAAGGGCCGTGGCGGGAAGGGAATGACTTATCTTAAAATAACAGACAAAAATGGAACAGCATCCGGTATCCGTTCGGTACATGCTACTGATGAAATTATTATAACATCATTATCCGGTATGACTATAAGGCTTTTAGCAAAAGATATTTCAACACAGGGCAGAGCTACAGTGGGTATTAAACTGCTGGAATTAAATGATAACGATTTAGTATCTGATTTTGCTGTAATCTCTGAATCTGAAGAATAATATTGGAGAATTATTATGAATAAAATTGTTCTGGCATCTGCACTCATTTGTTTGTTTTTAAGTATGTATTACTTTTTTTTAGAACGAAATCTTTTTTTAGGATCTATCACAATTATTCTATCGTTAGTTTTAAATCTTGTATATGCTACTATGAATAAAGTAAACAAGATAGATGGAGAAAAAAAATAGCATTTTTATTTTTTTATTGACTCAATCTGGCATTCAAATTATTAATGTAAATATAACGAAGGAAATTTTTCCTGGTGGTTATAGAAAGAGGGCCACACCTGTTCCCATTCCGAACACAGAAGTTAAGCCTCTTATCGCCAATGGTACTGCATGGGTAGCTGTGTGGGAGAGTAGGACGCTGCCGGGTTAATATAAAAAAAAGACATCTAATGAAGATGTCTTTTTTTTGGCCATTAAAAATGTGTTAAATAAAAAAGCTGTCACATGACAGCTTTTCTAAATATTTCAATGTTAAAAAAGAATTACTGCCAATCTGCTGCAGCAACTTTTTTCTTAAGTCCTTTTGCTTTAACTTCGTAGATAATTTCGCAGTTATCTTCTTCATCATAAGTTGCGCTCATAACTGATCCGCCTTTAACAACGCCTTGAATCTCCTGAGCAATAGCGATACCGGTATTTTCGAAATCTGACATACCAGCAGCTCCTTCTATTTTTGAACCTTTAAATTTTTCAAGAACCTGATACTGTGCATTCAGGATAGCTGCTCTTTTTGCACTTTCTCTTCTGGCTACTTTGTTTTTAAGTTTTGAATTAGCAACACCGGCAGCTGCTAGTCTGTAAGTATTGTCATCAACCCAACTCTCATTTTTAAATGTCTCTCCCTGAACATTTCCACCTATTTTTGAGCCGCCACAAGATGTGAAAACCAGACCCATTGAAAGAACGAGAGCCATTACGAATAACTTCTTCATACGAAGAACCTCCTAGTAAAAATTAACAAAATTTTATTACTCATGCATTATAATTTCCATGAGTTTTGATTCTATAACAATAGAAAATGATTTTATCCAAGTCAACATAAAATTGAAACATTTTTTTTAAACCATATATTTAAATATACAAAATTAAGATAATTGTTTAGATAATAGCTTGATTTTACTCAAAAATATCTTTTCTAAACGTCAATACAGTTATAGCCGTGATAATAGCAAAATTTATAATAAACCAGTAGAAATTTATAACACCGGCATTTATCCAGTTATCTATCAGTTTTGTGGCATATCCCGAAAAAAATCCGATTAAAATATAGTTATAATATTTTGAATATAATGCCTCTGCAATATCTTTGTAATCTTCAGAAATAGTAACTCTGGTCTGTTCAAAATATACTGCAACACGCGGAACAGAATAAAATAAAATAAGCGGCAGCATTGCAGAGTTTATAATCCAATTTTCGAATACGGATAATATTATAATACCTGCAAAACAGGATATTATAAAAAATCCGGCAAGATACAACATTGAATATTTATTATAAATTATATTCAGCATATTTCCAAGCTGCGGAAAAATATTACTTAATTCGCTTCTTGTATATACGTTCTGAGAGATGAATAAATTAAGATAGTATGTTAAAATTAAACAGATGATTGTAAATATTATCAAAGTTATAAGTATTTGCATAAAATTTTTTAAATACTCCTGAAAAATTTTTATTGTTTATTGTATAGAATATGTTCAATATAATTATTGCCTGAAAAAAATCTATAAAAAAAAGGATGTGTTAATATGAAACTTAATATCTTTCTTCTTCTATTTATTTTAGTATTATCCGGATGCGCCCCGCAGGAAGTTAAAAAGGATTCAGTCAAACCTGAACAGAAAATAGAAAGCAAACCGGCCAGTGAACAATTTAATACCGGATGGAGTGATTTAGATACTTATACCGTTAAGATTGTTTCGGAAAATTTAGAGAAAGGAAAAGAAGAAGCAAAGCATAAAATTCTGCAGGATATCGTGAAAGTCAGGATGATGAATGAAAGCCGGTTTACAGATATAACAAAAATTAATGCTGAATTCGAAAAACCTCTTAAAAACGGGAAAATTATTTCAGAGAAAAAAGTTGCTAATGGAGTAGAGATTTATTTTCAGATACAGGATGAAGGCTTGAAAAAGAAGTTTGAAAAGAAATAATCAGTTTTTGATCAATACTTTATTATTTTTTACAATTAATTTATCTTCACAATATAGTTTCACACTTTCTATTAATATCCTGTGTTCCTCTTTTAAAATTTTAGTAGAAAGTGTGTTAATATCATCTTCATTACTGATATCTACTGCTGCCTGCATAATAATCGGGCCTGTGTCCGTTCCTTCATCAATAAAGTGAGTTGTGCATCCTGATATCTTAACACCATAATTAAATGCCTGCTGCTGCGCATTTTTCCCGGGAAACGATGGAAGTAATGAAGGGTGGATATTAATTATTCTATGTCTGTACCTGTTTATAAATGCAGGTGTAAGAATTCTCATATAGCCGGCTGCTACAATAAGATCTGTTCTGGAAAGTTCCAGGAATTTTATAATTTCAGCTTCATGTTCCTCTTTAGTCTTAAATTTTTTTGGTTCTATCGCCATTGATTTTATTTTAAGATTTGCTGATTTTTGTAAAGCAGGAGCCTCGGATGAGCTGGATATTAAAATACCAGCTTCGGCGCGAATATATCCGCTGATAATTTTTTCAGCTACAGCATTAAAATTTGATCCTTTTCCTGAAACAAGGAATGAAATAACTTTTTTTTTCTTTTTTAAAAACATATTATATTCTGAATTTTTCAAGTTCGCTGTCACTTATCGCTTCGACAGTTGATATTTCTTTATAGAGATTTCCGTGACTGTAAATATTTATAAGATTACCTTCAGGAGATGGTTTTCCATACCTGCAGATTATTGAATTAACGGTATTTATATCATCTTCGTTTAGAATTCCTTTTGCATAAGCAGATGGCCCGCTGAAATCAGGTTTAAAAAAATAGTCAGAATTTTTTTCATACTTTTCCAGTTCTAAAGTATCCTGTTCATTTCTTGAGATAATAATTTTTAATGAAGGATTAATTCTGAAATGCCGGCCGATTTTCAATAGATAAAGTTCGGACTGTTCAAAGTCTGGAGTATTTTTTATGAGGTCTTTAATTCTTTCAGCAATAAATTTATCCGTGAAAAGACATCCTCCGGCAGGAGAAGAAAAATCCTTTATCCCTAAAGATTTAGCAAGTTCAATCTGCCGGGTTCTTCCGCGTCCGCTTATATCGTAGAACTTTTCTCTATCAATAATTCCTTCCGTTTCGGGAATTGTCGGTGCAAGAAGTTTTGCCGAAAGAGGACGCAGCAATCTTCCTTTAAGTGTATTGTTTTCTATATGGATCAGTGTGTGTTTATGCTGAGACATCGGCCTTTGGCCGACAACTTCTCCTGTAGCAACAAAATCAGCACCTGTTTCTAACATCATTTCAGCAGCTTTTTTGATAAAGAAAATTTTACAATCGATGCAGGGATTTATATGCTTTCCATATCCATGTTGCGGATTTTTAAGCATGTTAATATATTCTTCGCCGCATCTGTAATGGACGAGATTCAAGCCGATCTGTTTTGCAATAATCGATTCTTTAAGCTGATCAGGATCCAGATCAGGAGGAAAGTATGGGAGGATGCAATGAAGTCCTATAACTTCAATTCCCTGATCTAACAGAATTTTTCCCGTAAGAAGACTGTCAAGACCTCCGGAATATAAAAGGATACATTTAGCGGATTTCATCAGATCTCACTATGCCCGGTTAATTGTATATCTACGTACTCACCAATTTTTACTACTTCAACTTCCTCCGGGATTATTATCAGGCAGTTAGCACTGCTCATAGAAGTTAGTATCCCGGATCCTTGAGGGCCAGTTGTGCTCACAGAAAGATTCCCATTTTCAATTGTAAAAATTCCCCTGATGAAATGTTTTCTTCCTGGTTTCTTTATAATTTCTTCTTTCGTTTTAGCTTTCAGAAGCGGTTTAGATATTTTATTATTACCAATCATTTTAAGAATTGCCGGTCTTACAAACTGCAGGAATGACACCATTACAGAAACAGGATTCCCCGGTAATCCAAAAAATACTTTTTCACCAGCAGTCCCGAAAATAACCGGTTTCCCGGGTTTCATCAGGACTTTATTTATTTTAATATCAATTCCAATCTCTTTAAGAACATCGGGTATAAAGTCATACCTCCCCATTGAGACACCGCCGGATGATATAATAATATCATTATCCATTAATTTTAAAAACTTTTTCTTAACATCATCATAGTTATCCTTTACAATTCCTTCGTAAAAAGGTTCACCACCATATTTTTTTACTTCAGAATAAATAACATAAGCGTTGCTGTTAATAATTTTTCCTGTATCTGCAAAACCAGGTTCTGCCAGTTCATCTCCGGTTGAAATTATTCCTACTTTTGGTTTTACATAAACAGAAATTTCATTCATGTTCAAAGAGGATAAAAGGCCAACTTCTGCTGAATCAATTCTAGTACCTTTTTTCAGGATAGTATTTCCTTTCTTTATATCTTCACCCGCAAAACGGATATTTTCATATTTTACCGTACTTTTAAAAATTTTTACAATATCTCCGGATTCTTCAGTCTCTTCAAATTGAATAACACTATCTGCTCCTTCGGGAATCGGAGCACCGGTCATTATTCTGATTGCATTTCCGCTTTGAAGTTTTTCACCTTTAAATTCATATCCCGCCTGTATTTCATCTATAATTTTCAAGGAAACAGGTGAACCTGGGGTTGCCTGTTTAATATCATCAGTAAGAACTGCATAACCATCCATAGCTGAATTATCTTTAGGCGGTACATTAAATTCTGACAGAATATCATTAAAAAGTGTACGGCCGTAACAGTTGAAAATGTCAGTTTTTTCAGACTGAACCTTAACTGAAATATTTGAGATGATTACTTCGAGTGCTTTCTCTACGCTAAGCATTAGTTATATCCATAATTATTTTTTATAATTTGAAATTGGATTATTTAATAAATTACTGTAAAGTAAAATTTACTATCTTTTGTTATTTTAGAAGTAAATTAAATACCTCAGTAATTCTTTATTAAAATTAAATAAACCGAATTTCATTATATGATACTATTATCTAGTTTCATAATTTAACAATTTTATTATTCTATATTATAAAAATATGAACTCTGCATCAAATACGCATCAATAAATAGCGTTTGTTTACATCCAATTGCGTTTATATGAGTATTTTTCTTGAAAAAAAAATACGATATATTAAACTTTGTTACTAGATACAAAAAAATATATATAGAGGGAATATGAATACAACAATTGGTAACCAGAGTAAGTATCGTGAAAGATACAATGAGCATGAATTTCTTTCTGAAAGTATTCTTGATGATGAAAAAGAAGCTGAATTCTTCAAAAACATTAGGCTTCGTCTTAAAGAAATCAGAAAAGATCTTAAGATTACACAGAGAGAATTTGGTGAATCTGCAGGAATCGACAGAAGATATGTGGCTAAAGTCGAATGCGGTTCACAGAATCCTTCATTTAAGTTTCTAAGAAGTGTTTCGATTCGTCATAAAATTTCAGTAGACTGGCTTTTATATGGTGTTGGCGAAAAATTCGTAATTGCTGATGAAAACAGTTACGGCAAAGAATTAGTTACATTCAAAAAGCTGCTTGATAAAGGATCTGCTGAAGATATTGATGTAATTGTAAAAATGATAAGTAAAATAATTAACTAAAAATTAAAAAGGGGGCTTTCAAGCCCCCTTTTTATTTCAATCTTTACCGTAAATTGCAGGATAATTTGTTATACTTCTAATTTCTTCATAAAGCGGTTTCATTTTCTTATACATTTTCATATAGACTTTGTTGAAAAGTTCTGCATAAATTTTACTATTCTCCGGATGCGGTTCATAGGTTTTGCTGATCCTTGTCATGGAATTAACAGCATCTTTAAATCCGCTGAAAGCCTTTAATCCCACAGCCGCATCAATCGCCGCTCCCAATGCTGATGTTTCAAATGTATGAGGCTGCTCGGCGACAAGATTAAAAATATCCGCAGTAAGCTGCATTGCAGTTTTACTTTGTGATCCTCCGCCTGAAATTCTAAGTTTTTCAATAGGAGTTTTATTTTTCTTTTCGGTTCTGTCCGCACCTTCTTTTAGTGCATACGATAACCCCTCTAGAATTGCCCTGTATACATGAGCTTTAGTATGTACATCTCCAAAACCTATAATGGAACCTTTAGCTTCCGGCCCTGGAACTTTTACACCCGGAGACCAGAAAGGCTGAAGCATCAGGCCCATTGAACCCGGGGCAATGTTGCCGGCCATCTGATCGAGAATAATTTCCGGAGCAATTTTTTTCTTTTTCGCAAGTAAAACTTCATTTTGTGCAAATTCATTCTTAAACCAGCTGACCATCCAGTAGCCTCTGTAAATCATTACTTCAGTATTGTAAGCACCGGGAACAGCGCTTGGGTAAGGAGGCATGAATGGTACAACCTCTGTATATTTTTCATTAGTAGTTTCAATTGTTGCTGTTGTACCAAAACTTAAGCATGCTATATCAGGAGTCAGGCAACCAGAACCAAGAACTTCACAAGCTTTATCTGCTGCAGCCGCAAAAACGGGGAGACCTGCAGGAATTCCTGTCTTTAATGATGCTTTTGATGATATATATCCCAATATTTCAGAAGGTTTTGCCAGTACAGGAAGCTGATTTCTGTTTATTGATGGAAACATTTTCCATTTGATATCATTCTTTCCCGCCCATTCCTGTTTTTTAAAATCGAATGGAACATACCCAACCTGATTACCGGTTGAATCAATAAATTCACCTGTCAGCATGTATGTAAAATAACCTGACAGAAAAAGAAATTTATGTGTTTTATCCCATATTTCAGGTTCATTCTGATATATCCAGTTTGCTTCACACTCCATCATGGCATATAAAACTGCATCGTAGAGGTTCAGAGCTTTCAAAGGAGCTTTTATATAAAAAGGCGGCCAGTCTGATTTTTCGGCTTTTCTTCTATCCAGCCATACTATTGCAGGTCTGAGAGGAGTTCCATTTTTATCCAGATTAACCATTGTATTACGTTGTGTTGTTAACGTGACGCCTTTAATGGATTCTTTAGTTACAGGAAGATCACTGAAAAGTTTTTTGCTTGTAGCTGCCAGAGTTTTCCAGAAGTATTCCGGATTCTGTTCGGCCCAGCCGGGATTTACTGAAAAATAAGGTTCAATTTCCGTTTTACATATTTTCAGGAAGTTACCTTTGAAATCTATAAGAGCTATTCTAATTGATTGAGTTCCTGCATCAATTGCTAAAACACACTCTGCAGTCTGCTTTTTCGAAGCCATTCATGAACCTCCGTTTACATTTGACCCCTACTCTTTTGAATAGCAGTTTCTATTGTATCAAAAATTTTAACATAATCCGTTAATCCGACTATATCCATGACTTTCTTCAAATGATCTGATAATCCTGTAAAGATGAAATCACCATCTTCCTCTTTATGCATATGGATTATTTTAATAAACGAAGAAATTCCCGATGAGTTTATATAGTTTGCTTTTTCGAAATCAAATATATATATTTTTTCCTTTATTTTATTTCTGATTTCAAAATAAGCCTCTTCCAGAAGCTGATCAGCTTCTGAGGTTATATCTCCATCCAGAAATATTACAGGGAAATTTTTTTCTATTTTCCAGCTTAAGCTAAATGAACTCATTGAAATCCTATTATTCCTTTTTAAGTGCGGAATATGGAACAGTGTAATCGCCTTTTGCATTCCAGAGAGTATATCCGCTGCAGCCGCTCTCTTTTGATGCATTAATCTGATATAAAATGTACTCCGGACCCCATGTTGGAGATAAAAGATTAAAAGCTTGTAGATAAGGTCTTAAAGATACAGATTTATCTGCCATCTGCATCCCTCTAATAGCTCCATCTTTAACTATTCTATAAGGTCTCAGACTTTTTTCTATATGAGAATAAAACTTATTTCCAAAGTGTGATGGATAGACCATAGGACATATTGCATCAACAACATGTGACAATTCCTCCATGTCCTGACCTATCCAGTTACCAAAATAGTACCATGAGTTAAAACCGTAAATATCTATGGAAACCGGTATTTTTAAGGATGATTTAGCACTTCTTAAAAAATCAATTAAAATTTCAGATTTATAAGTTTCTTCATCTTTTTTGTAAGAAAAGTTACATAATTGTATGGGGCCGTCTGCTGGAAAGCGGATATAGTCGAATTGTATTTCATCGAATCCAAGTTTTTCAAGATCTTTTGCAAGACTTATATTATAATTGTGAACAAACTCTGAATGAGGGTCTACCCAGTATTCCCCTTCGGCACCCTTCCACGGGAGGCCTGTGTTCTTATTTTTTATTGCATATTTACCATTGTACGCCTGATAAAGCTTCTGATCTTTAAAAACCACAACCCTGGCAATTGAGTAAATATTGTTTTCTTTTAATTTTTTTAAAATTTGAACAATATTTATAGGTTTTTTTTGAGCTTTTATTTCTACAGCAGTTTTATCTTCTGACTGAAAATAGATATTTCCAAAATCATCCTTCATATCTATAACAATAGCGTTAACCTCACTATTATTAGCGAAGTTTATATATCTGTTAAGATCTCTCTGTATTGCCGGAATACTTGCATAAATAGCATTTTTATTTGATGCTTTCTCTGATTTTTTCTCTTTTGAAGAATTCGGAAATTTTATCGATATCGGGGGATAAAATTCTGTGTTGTCATCTATTGTTGCTGAAATAATGTCTTCTCTTGAAGAAATTTTTTGTATAATTTGATTATATTTCTCTACAGGATAAATTTTGGATTCATCCTTCATGTATACTTCAAGGGCGTTCGAAAAAAATAATTTTTTATTAAATACGCGGATATCATAAATGGTTGAATTCAGGTTTTTTTCTTTTAAAGTGAATACCGGTATAAAATTTTTTGTATTAATTTTTTTTGCATAAAGTCCGCTTCCGAAATAGAATCCGGCGTATAAATTTTCTTTATCAGCATAAAGTGATGCTGATTGTTCTGAAAATTTTAAAGTATCGGAATAAGCCTCTCCAGGGAGGCCGCTTCCTGTAATTCTGAAATCTGAACCGTTTGATTCAAAGATTCCGTTAAATGAAGTTCCTGCATAAATTCTATTACCGGAAATAGAAATTGATGTTATATAGTTTCTTTTATTCAGGCCGTTCAGAGATATACTTTTCCACGTACTGCCGCCGTCAATTGATCTGTATATGGAATGTTTTGTGGCAACTGCAAGATTTTTACTATTTTCAGGATCTGCAGTGAATGCTGAAATTTTTCTGTATCCCGGATTTTTATCATAAATACTTCTTCTTTTAAAATCAGGTGAACTTATATTTTCCCACTTATCATTGCTGCTGTTAAGTTTAAATAATCCTGATGAAAATGTAGTCAGGTATACGTCTTCTCCGCTTTTATAAATTTTAATCGGAAGAATTTTGTCAGGGAGCCCTTTGTTAAAAGAATTCCATGATCCGCCTTCATTATCAGATATCAGGACACCGTTGTCAGCTGTTGCAATATAAATTCTGTAGTTTGCAGATGATGTGCAATTAATTGTAATTAAAATACAGGTTATAGTTAGAAAAATTATTAATCCGGGAATTACTCTCTTGAACATTTCAGTTCCCAAATTTTTTATTGAACATATCTTCGTTCATTATCGAATAAGTATATCCCTGCTCGGTTAAAAAAAGCTGACGGTTATGAGCGAATTTTTCTTCCACTGAGTTTGAGGTTATTATTGTGTAAAAATACGCAAAATTATCACACTTTTTCGGTCTCAGGACCCGGCCAAGCCTCTGAGCTTCCTCCTGCCGCGAACCGAATGTACCGGATATCTGAATCGCAACATTTGCATCGGGAAGATCTATTGAAAAGTTTGCTACTTTTGAAACTATGAGATATTTTATTTCACCGAATCTGAATTTTTTATACAGGTCTTCACGTTCAGACAGGGGAGTACTTCCCGTAATCATAGGAAAACCGAGAATTCTCTTATACTCTTCGAGCTGCGAAATATATTGACCAATTATTAAAATATTCGAATCAACATGATGCTTAAGAATCCGTTTAACGAAATCAATTTTTTTCGGATTTTCGGATGCTATTCTGAATTTTTCTCTATCCTTGGAGAGTGAATACTGTACTCTTTTATCTTCAGGCAGATCTATACGGACTTCAGTACAGAGTGCTGTTGCAATCCATTTTGCTTTTTCAAGGATCTTCCACGGCATATCATATTTTTTCGGGCCGATAAGACTGAATACATCAGATTCAAGTCCGTCTTCGCGGATTAGAGTTGCTGTAAGTCCGAGCCTTCTTTTGCTCTGTATTTCGGATGTCATTCTGAAAACAGGAGCAGGTAAAAGATGGACTTCATCATAAATAATAAGTCCCCAGTTTTTCGAATTGAAAAGATCAAAATGAAGAAAGCTTTCTTTTTTATTTTTCCGGTAAGTAAGTATATTGTATGTTGCTATAGTTATTGGTCTAATCTCTTTTTTATCTCCGGAGTATTCACCTATCATATCTTCAGTCAGCATAGTCTTACTGAGTAGTTCATCTTTCCACTGTCTAAGTGCGATTGTATTTGTAACGAGTATTAGTGTTTCAGACTTGATTGTAATCATCGCTCCAATACCGATAACAGTCTTTCCGGCACCGCATGGGAGTACAACAACTCCACTTCCCCCTTCCGGCCCGCCCCCTTTGTAAAATGCATCTACTGAATCAGACTGATAATCTCTGAATGCCAGCCCTTTCCCGCCTTCTTCGATCGGGCGGATATTAATCTCGCAGGGGTCACCTTCATCGTAACCTGCTAAATCTTCAACAGGGAATCCCATTTTTATCAGAGCCTGTTTAATGTGACCCCGGAATATCTTTTTAACCTTGATACTGTTTAAATCGATTCTCTCATAAATATAATTCTGAAGTTTTTTATTATAAAGAATTTCATTAATCAGAACGGGATCTGTTGATGATAAAATAAGATCATCATTTGACATTACCAGCTTAAGCAGCCCATAACGTTTCATCTGTTCATTTATCGTGGTGTATACTGTATCAGGAATCTCATACTTGGAATAGAGTTCAAGGTTTTCTAATATTTCTTTTACATGAAGCCCTGAAGCTGCGGCGTTCCAGAGAGATAATGGGGTTATTCTATATGTATGAATATGTTCCGGGCTTTTTTCAAGTTCGGAGAACTGGGAGATTAAATTACGTGCTTTTTCAAATACCGGATTATCAACTTCAACGAGGAGAGTATTATCACTTTGTACTATAACGGGTCTTGTCATTTTTTTATCGCAGTTAAAAGATTTATTTTA
>DAONFJ010000011.1:0-64240 GCA_035403545.1 Spirochaetota bacterium | reverse complement strand
AATTATATATTATTCATGATGTGAAAAGGGTATATTCATTAAAAAGCAGGGAATCGTATAAGTTTATTTTTTTTAAAGGGAAGAAGATAAGAGGCAGGGGTAATATTATTTTTGTTTTAAAAAACAGCGCCATTGATAAAAGTAAGAATGAATCAGCTTCCAGTGATATAAAGATAGGAATTGCGGTAGGCAAAAAATTAGGGAAAGCTAATAAAAGAAACTGGATAAAGAGACGTATCAGAGCTGTTTGCAGTGAGTTAATTGTGCAAATGAATGATGGATTTTCAATAATAATAAAGCCCGGCTTGGGAAATGAAATGATGAGTTTTGAAGAACTCAAAAGTGATATTGTTACACTTTTCAGGAATGCTGGAGTGCTAAATGGGAGCAGTTAAAATATTAATGGATTTTCTCGGGGCAGCTCTCTCCGGTTTTGCTGTATATATAATTAAGTTTTATAAATTTTTTATTTCTCCTGTATTGCCGGCTGCATGCAGATATTACCCTACATGCTCTGTTTATTCAATACAGGCAATTAAAAAATTCGGTTTAATAAAAGGTGGATTTCTCTCATTTAAAAGAGTACTTTCATGTAATCCTTTTTGTGAAGGGGGATTTGATCCTGTTCCCGAAGTTTTTAGTTTAAAAAAAATAGGTTCTTAATCATTTTAGATTTCTTGCCTTAACAAACCCCTCTTTTTCACATCTGACAATAATAGTTTTATTAATTGTATAAATAATATCGCACATAAGGAATAAAATATGGAAAAAAGGACACTTCTTGCAGTTCTACTTACCATGGTTGTATGGATCGGCTGGTTCTGGTTTTTTGAACCCAAACAGCCTGTACAGAATAACCAGAATCCGATAGTTCAGGAGACTAATACCGCGGACAGCAGTAAACCGGTCCAGGTAGATAGTAATACGGTTCAGACTGCTGGTGTGAACAAAATCACCGCAGGTGTAAAAAAACAGATTAAAGAAGAAACTATAAATTTAAAGACAGATAAATTTACATTAGAACTTACCAACAAAGGCGCGTCAGTTTCGAAGGCAAATTATTCAGAAAGAAATATTGATCTTACTCTTAATGAAAAACTGTTTGGCGCCAGCGGAAATCTCGATTTTTCGGTACACTTTTCAGAGAATGATTTTTTCCATGGCAACAATCTTAATTCCGATTTATGGAATGTTGTAAAAGTTGACCAGAAGACAGTAAAATTTTTTACCGAGGTTCTTATTGAGGGGAATCCTCTTAGACTGGAAAAGATTTTCAAATTCAACGACAAAGGTTATGATTTTAATGTTGAGTACAGGTTTATTAACATCGGTAAAAATCCTGTAAAATTCAGAGACGGGAAAGCAATATTTTCCCCCTCAGATACTCTCGGTCCCAAACTCGATTATACAAACAGATACAATCACATGATTGGTATCTACTCTGTTGATGACAGTTATTCTCAAAATACAAAAGGGGGAGGATTCTTTTCCAAGTCGGGAGATTCAAAAACGAAAAGCGGTGCAGTTGAATACACTGGTATAATGAGCAGGTATTTTCTTCTCATAATGATTCCGGAGCAGTTTACCGGTACAGAAATGATTTTTGATAACAGAGAAAAAACAGGTTTCAGAACCGGTATGTATGTTAATATGAGCGAAATTCTTCCCGGGCAGGAACAGGTTAAGTCTTTTAAAATTTACCTCGGTGAAAAAGATAAAGCGATGCTTAAAGCTGTAGATCCGCGGATTGTAGCAGCATCAGATGTGAGTACAATTATTGAGCCTATAAGATATTTTGTTGTCTGGTGCCTGATGTGGATAAATAAGCTTTTCGGGAATATGGGGTGGTCTCTTGTTGTATTTTCAATTCTTACCAAGATTGTGTTTATGCCATTAACAAAAAAATCTACTGATTCAATGAAGAAGATGCAGGAACTGGGGCCTCAGGTTAATAAACTCAAGGAAAAATATAAAGATAAACCGGATATGATCCAGAAAGAGACAATGAAGCTTTACAAGGATAATAAAGTTAATCCTCTTGGCGGATGTCTGCCGCTGCTTCTGCAGATGCCGTTTTTCTTCGGTCTTTACAGCGCTTTGATCAATTCTATCGATCTGTGGAATGTGCCGTTTATGCTCTGGATTAAAGATTTATCAATGCCTGATACAGTATTTGCAATATCCGGATTTAATATAAATATACTCCCTCTTCTGATGACTGCTTCAACAATAGTCCAGCAACAGCAGACAATGGTTGATACAGGAAATCAGCAGCAGAAAATTATGATGTATATGATGCCTTTCGTTTTACTCTTTGTGTTCTGGACAATGCCTTCAGGGCTTGTTCTATACTGGTTTTTACAGAATCTATATCAGATTTTAAATCAGGTCGTTGTAAATCATCTTGGGAAAAAAGCTGAAGCTTAAATGGTAACTGCTCAAAGACCGGGAACTAAATGTATCTCCGCCGCAGCCTGCACGGCGGAGGACACAATTAATACTGTTTTAGAGATGTTGACTTAAATGGAAATTATGGAAATTTTAAATATCATAAAGTCGGGAGGCTTGCGAAATGAAAGTTATTGAAGTAGAAGGACGAACTCCGGATGACGCGACTAAAAAAGCCATGGCAGAGCTGGGTATCAGAGATACCTCCAAAGTTACAGTAGAAATTATAGATGCGGGAAAGAGCGGAATTTTCGGATTTGGAGTTTCAAGACCGGCTAAGGTAAGAATTTATTATAATGAAAGTACAGAGGATGTCGGAGGAAAAGTTAAGGAGTTTTTAATGGCTCTGCTCTCAAGAATGGATATCGAAGGTGGAGTTAAGGATATTAAAGAAAGTGAATCTAAAGTTTATGTAGAGCTTGAGAGCAAAACAAGTTCAGGTCTTTTAATCGGTAAAAAAGGAAAAACTCTTGAGGCACTGCAGTTTATGATTAATCTTATGATTAATAACAGTACAGGCAGCGAGAAAAAGATTATACTTGATATTGAATCATACAGGGACAAGAGAGAAAAAGCTCTGAAAAAAATGTCGAGAGATATAGCTTTTAAAGTTATCAAAACCGGAAGGCCGATGATTCTTGAGCCGATGAATCCTTTCGAGAGAAGACTGATACATCTGACACTTCAGAATGATAAGAGAGTTACAACAAAGAGTGAAGGCCAGGGAATTTACAGAAAAATAAAAATTTCTCCTGCTATAAGAAAATAAAATGTTTACTGACACGATCTGCGCGCCGGCAAGTGCGCCGGTTAACTCATCTCTTGCAATAATACGGATAAGCGGCCCTGAATCATACGGGGCTGCTTGCTCTTTCTTCACAGCACCGCAAAATATCAAACACAGGTATGCCGCTTACGGATCAATAACAGACGGCAGTGCAGTAATTGATGATGTTATACTTATTTTTTATAAAGCCCCGTCAAGTTTTACAGGTGAAGATATGGTGGAGTTATTCTGCCATGGAAATCATCTCGTTGTCGGAAACATACTGCGTCTTCTTTATAAACTTAATGTAAGAATTGCCGAACATGGCGAGTTTTCAAAAAGAGCTTTCCTTAACGGTAAAATGGATCTCACTGAAGCCGAAGCGATCAATACTCTTATCAACGCAAGGAGCGACTGGGAGATCAAAGCTTCCATCAGCCAGATGCATGGATCGCTTAAGAGAGTTGTCGATAAGCTGAGGGATGATGTTATTCTTCTTAAGGCGGATATTGAGGCAGGTATAGATTTTTCCGATCAGGATATTGAATTTGTTTCCAATGCCGCAAGCCTTGAAATTGTAAGTAAAATTTCAGCCGCGCTGACTGACCTCAGGAGAAGATGCTCAATGGGCAACAAAACTGCGAGAGGCATAGACGTCACTCTGGCGGGAAGACCTAATGTCGGGAAATCGAGCCTTCTTAACCTGATACTTAATGAAGAGCGCGCTATAGTCTCCGATATTCCCGGCACTACAAGAGACCTTATAAAAGAGAGCGTTCAGATCGGCGGAGTAAGAATTAATTTAACTGACACCGCCGGACTCGGGATTCCGGGTGATGATATTGAGAGAATGGGTATTGAACTCTCCCGTAAAAATATTGGCGCTGCCTCACTTGTACTTATGGTGATAGACGCTGTTGCCGGTGTAACTGATGCGGATAAAGAGATAATATCCGCATTGAGCGGAAAAAAAGTAATATATGTCCTGAATAAAATTGATCTTTCCGGGATGGAACGGAAGGATAGTATATCTGCCGAGACAGGCTTATCATTTATTTCTGTATCGGCAAAACTCGGTACAGGATTCGGAGAGCTGGAGAAGGAAATTGAATCTGTAATTGCAGGTGAATTTGTAGATTTCAGTAATTCGTTTCTTGCAGATGAGAGAATAATTTCTATTATAGATTCGTCAATTGATATTGTAGAGAGAACAACAACTCTTCTTCAGAGGAAGGAGCCTGCTGAGATAATAGCCTTTGAACTTGATGAACTTATTCAGAAACTCTCCGATGTTACCGGAGAAATTACCACGGAAGATATCCTCGGATCGATTTTTAGTCGATTTTGCATAGGCAAATAGGATTTTACAGTTTTCAATCATAACTCGAACCATCCCAGCAGTGAGTACAAAGCTGATCCTTCGGGAGCCCAATCGCTTCCACAAGGTCCTCCAGTTTCTGATAGCGGAGACTTGAAAGTTTCAATCGCTTACAGATAAATGATACCATCGCTTTGTGCCTGTCTGAACCGTCATTGGCATAATCTGATAGTGCAGAAGTTTCGGATCCTTCAATTTCAAGAATTGCTTTCCTGCCGGCAAGATCCAGTGTTGAACGTGATGTAGAAAAATTTAAAAATTCGCACGGATGAATCAGGCAGGGACAGGCTATCCGCATATGAATTTCACGAGCCCCATATTCATGAAGAATTTCAACGTTGTCCTGAAGCTGAGTCCCGCGGACTACAGAATCATCACAGAAGATAATTTTTTTCCCTTCTATTATCTCGCGGATCGGTATCAGTTTCATCCTCGCCACCAGATCTCTCATCTTCTGGTTCTGAGGCATAAAGCTTCTTGGCCAGGTTGGCGTATATTTTACGTAGGGCCTCATATATGGAATGCCTGATTCATGGGAAAACCCCAGCGCATGCCCTATCCCCGAATCCGGAATTCCGGCAATGAAGTCTGCTTTAACGTCTTCACGGCGCGCAAGGGCCGCACCGCATCTGTAACGTACCTGCTCGGTATTGATCCCTTCGTAACTGGATGCGGGATAGCCGTAATAAACCCATAGAAATGAGCAGACCTGCATCCTGTCCCCCGGCTTTTGAATCTGCTCAATTCCGTCAGCCGTCATAAGGAGAATTTCGCCGGGCCCGGCATAACGATCCACTTCAAAGCCTAGATTGGGGAAAGCGCTGGACTCGGAACTGGCTGCAAATGCGTCTTCTCTTTTTCCTATAACAACGGGGGTACGGCCCAGTTTATCCCTGGCAATGTAAATCCCTTTCCCGGTGAGCAGCATCATAGAACATGATCCTTTGATCCGGCTCTGGGCGTAACTGATACCTTCTTCGAAGCTTCCGCAAAGACTTATTAGTGTACCGGCTACTTCTGTAGGGCTTGGCCCGCCGCTGTTTGTTTCAGAAAGGTGTATATTCTGTGAAAAAATCTCTTTTACAAGTTCGTCTATATTATTAATTTTACCTACCATTACCAGAGCAAAACGTCCAAGGTGGGAGAAAAGGACAATAGGCTGAGCATCGGTGTCACTGATCACACCGATCCCCATATTGCCTTTCAGCTCTGCAAGCTCAGGCTCGAATTTGTTTCTGAAATATGCGTTTTCAAGATTATGGATTGACCGATGAATACCATCATTGGTGATTGTTGCAATACCACCCCGCCTGGTGCCAAGATGAGACAGATAATCTGTACCGTAAAATAGTTCGTTAATACATCCTGATTTTGAACTGCAAGCAAATATACCGCCCATGATAGTTCCCCTGTTTGTACTGAATACATTCTGTTAAAATTATTTTATGCATTCAGTCTCCCGGCCTGTCAATTAAAATCTGCAATTGAAGATAGCCTGGTTAAAATCCGAAACAATCATACAGGCAGAAAGCATCTGATTCAGATGTGCCGGGTAAAGTGTAAGGTTGAGTAGGATTAATTCTAAAAAGTATTGTCCGGCAGGTATTACTAACGATTAAATATATTCTTTATTAATGCAAAATCCTCAGCATTATACGCCACAGCATAATCTTCAAGCTCAAAATTATTTTCAATTATTGCTTTATAATCAAGGTCACTTCCGTTCAGATATTTGAGTTTTACACCGGCTTTTATCAGAATCGGTATCGCGCCGGCCCAGTCCCATAGATAGGACTTTCCGATAAATGCCAGAAGCCTGTTCCTGCTGTTGTCAGCAGTGAGGCAGGCGTGAAGAGCTGTAGATCCCAGATTACGGACTTTCCCCGGAAAGTTTATTTTCACACCGCGAATCTCGGATGAGTAGAAAATATTGGTCTCTTTTTCAATTATAACTGTGGGATCGGATATAAGCTTTTTCCCGTTCAGATATGAATTATTATCATCATTATAGAACAAAAGATCCGATCCCGGAGAAAAAACAAATCCGTAAATCGGGGTGTATCCTTTAAATATTCCAATTGATATGCACCATATCGGGAGATGCATACTGAACATCGCTGTACCATCTATAGGATCAAGTATAACCGAAATTCTATCTCTGGAAAAATCCGTATTATAATTAGTCTTTTCTTCGGAGATGATCTGAAAATCGTTAAACCTTTCAGATATTTTTTCTGTGAGATAATTCTGAACCCATATATCGGCCTGGGTAACGATTGTACTGTCCTCTTTCCTCTGTATTTCCAGTATTCCCCGCTGCATCTGCAGCGCAGTGGAGCCGGCACTGTTTACCAGGTCCAGAAAAAATTTAATGTCGTTCTGTGAAAGAGTGGTATGATTCATATTGCCGGTTTCCGGTTTTAATCTCCCAGATATGCTGCTTTTACTTTCGGATTAACAAGGAGATTACTGCTGAGGTCCTCCAGGACTATGTTTCCTGTTTCCATTACATATCCTTTATTGGAAATGCTTAGAGCCATTTTCGCGTTCTGTTCAACAAGGAAGATTGTTACTTTATCTTCTCTGCTTATCCTTGATATAGTCGCAAAAATATTTTGTATGATTATCGGAGCGAGGCCAAGCGCCGGTTCATCAAGGAGAAGAAGCTTGGGTTTGCTCATAAGTGCCCTTGCTATTGCAAGCATCTGCTGCTCTCCGCCGGAGAGAGAGCCGGCCAGCTGTTTTCGCCTATCTCGGAGTATTTCGAACATGTCATACTTTTCTTCTAAAAGGCGTTTTTTCTCGGCTTTATCACGCAGGAGGTATGCGCCCATTTCAAGATTTTCAAGTACAGACATTTCCGGGAAAACACCTCTTCCTTCCGGTACCATGGATATTCCGGAGCCTATAATCCTGTCTGTGGGAATATTCAGCCTGGAATTTCTTCCTGCATCTCTTATTGATTTTCCATTAAAGGTAATGTTTCCGTTTGTAAGGGATTCAAGCCCGACAATTGATTTAAGGAGAGTTGACTTCCCGGCGCCGTTAGCACCGATAAGTGAAACAATCTCGCCCTCTTCCACGCTGAGGTTGACACCTTTTAATGCCTGTATATTTCCGTAGCTTACATGGACATCTTTAAGTTCAAGTATTTTATTACTCATCTATTTTTCCTAAATATGCTTCTATTACTTCTTTATTATTCTGCACCTGGGCTGGCGTACCTTCGGCGATTTTTTTCCCGTAGTTTAATACATAGATTTTGTCGCAGATATTCATGACAAGTTTCATATCATGTTCAATCAATACTATTGTGATACCCATATCACGGATTTTTTTTATTGTAATCATCAGGTTTTCAGTTTCCTGCGGATTCATCCCTGCGGCAGGTTCATCAAGGAATAGTATTTCCGGTTCTGTTGCGAGTGCCCTGGCAATTTCCAGTTCTCTCTGTTTTCCATATGGGAGATTTTTTGCGTATTCATCCCGCATATCCAGAAGATCAAAAAAATTCAGCCATTTTAAAGAATTCTCGTAAATATCTTTTTCTTCTGTTTTAACGTATATGCGCCCAAGAATAAAATTAACGAGTTTATTGTTTACTATCCTCGGATGATTGCCTCTGAAGTGCCGGCCGATCATGACATTTTCAAATACCGTCATCTCTTTAAAAAGACGTATATTCTGAAAGGTCCTGGCAATTCCGCTTCGCGTTATTTTGTACGCAGGCAGTTCAGTGATATCCTCACCCTTAAAAAAAACATGCCCGCTTGTGGGGAAATCGAGTCCGGTAATTGTGTTGAAGAGTGTAGTCTTCCCTGCTCCGTTGGGGCCGATCAGGCCTGTTATCGAGTCTTTAAAGATTTCAATATCAACGTCGGCAACCGCTATTACTCCGCCGAACTCCCGTCTTAAATTTTGTGTATATAATAAAGGCACTTTACTTCTCCAGGTCAAATATTTCTTCTTTTACAATTTTAGCATAATTAAGTTTTATCCTTCCAATTATTCCCTGCGGCCTGTATATCATTATCAATACCAGTATAAACCCGAAGAGAATCTGGTTGAGCTGAGGCGGTATTATATGTGAAATTCCCAAAAGTCTTGGAAGCTCGGATGCGAGTACTATTATAATTGTACCGATTATTGTCGCAAAACTGTTGCCCAGGCCGCCAAGTACAGCCATACAGAGGATCATTATTGACATCATAAAATCGAAAGTCAAAGGCGCGACAGACTGGTTAAACGCTGCAAAAAAACTCCCGGCAATTCCCGCGAGAAAAGCCCCTGTGGTAAAAGCTCCGATTTTATATTTAGCCGTATTAATTCCCATTGATGACGCCGCAATTTCATCTTCTCTTATTGCTTCAAGAGCCCTTCCGATCCGTGACCTTACAATACGCCTTATGAAATAATACGTCACAACGACTCCGACCCATATAATTACTATCCATTCCGGTTTATCCATTGAAGAAAGAGTTGTTCCGAATATGGACGGGCCTGGTATTCCGTTAATACCCATAGGCCCTTTTGTAACGCTGTCCCAGTTGAGTATAACGTTCTTGACAATCTCTCCGAAACCCAACGTCGCAATAGCCAGGTAGTCACCTTTAAGCCGCAATGTCGGTATACCGATGAGAATACCGAATAGCGACGCAAGAAAACCGGAGATGATCATTGATTCCCAGAATCCCATGTGGCATGCAGTCATCAGTACAGCAGTAGTATACGCCCCGATTGCAAGAAATCCTGCCTGACATAGAGAGAGAAGTCCGGTGTAACCTACAATCAGGTTAAGCCCCAGGGATGCAATGGCATAAATTCCTATATAGATAAAGATCAGTAATACAAAGTTGAGCATCTTTATACCTTTTCCCTTATATTCTTCATTAAGATGCCGCTTGGCCTTAGAAGGAGTATTAAAATCAGCACTGTGAACGCAATTGTGTCTTTTAATCCCTGCGGTATTCCCAGAATAACAACACCGAAAGTTTCAAGAAGTCCCAGTATTATCCCGCCGAGCATGGCTCCATTTACGTTTCCGATTCCGCCTACAACAGCGGCTATAAATGCTTTAAGTCCCGCCATGGTTCCCATTGTCGGGTATACTTTGTATTCAAGTGCCATAAGTACGCCGGCAACAGCTGCAAGCGCTGAACCGATCGCAAATGTCAGTGATATAATAAGATTTACGTTTATTCCCATCAGCGCCGCAACGGGCTGATTCTGGCTTGTTGCTCTCATCGCTTTGCCGAGTCTTGATCTGTCGACAAAGAGTTTAAGTCCAGCCATCATTATGAGGCCTACCGCAAGAATCATCAGCTGGTTCGGGGTGATACTTGATCCTCCAATCTGCATTGAAGAGTTATCAAAGGGGTATTCAAATTTTTTAGATTTTGTTCCGAAAAACAGGGCTGCCAGATTTGCAAGTATAATTGAAACACCTATAGCACTGAGGAGCGGTGCAAGCCGGGGTGCTTTTCTTAGTGGTTTATATGCAAATTTTTCAATTATTACCCCGAGGAGTGCGCTGGCGGTCATTGCAATAAGAAGCGCGGCGATAAATATTCCTATTGTATAGGTAGCACCCTTCGATGGGTCATACAGGAAAAAGTAGAAATAGTATCCGGCATAGGTACCGGCCATAAGGATTTCACCATGAGCAAAGTTTATAAATTTAAGTATACCATATACCATTGTATAACCCAGGGCAATTAGAGAATATATAGCTCCCAGGGTCAGTCCGTTTATCAGGTGCTGCAGCAGCTCGTTCGATGGTATGTTGAAAAGATTCATCCGTTTTACTTCCTTTAGATCTATGCATAAAAACTAAACCGCGGAAATCCGCGGTCCAGTTTTTAAATATGATTATTTTATTTCAACGAGTTTTTCACCGTCGAGTTTAAACATTTTTAACTGCTTAAACTTTTTATTTTCTGCAGTATAAATACCTATATTAACAACAAGGTCTCCATTCTCTGTAAAAGTGATTTTTCCGGAAGCGCCGTCATAATCTTTTGTTTTAGCTACAAAGTCTCTTACTTTGTCTCTGTCAACTTTAAGAACTCCGCTCATACCTTTGCTGGATGTTGTTTTGATTGCATTGAGGATTATTTTAGCTCCATCATAAGCGTTGAGGCTGAATGCGTCCGGTTTTTCACCCCATTTTGCCTGGTATTTAGCTTCGAAATCTTTTTTTATCTGGCTTGCAGGCTGCTCTGCCGCCTGTGTGTAAATTACTCCATTAGAAAGATCGCCGGCAAGTTCGAAAATCTGAGGATTCGAGAATCCGTCTGCGCTGTAAATTTTTGTTTTAAGTCCAAGCTGTTTTGCCTGCTCAAGGATCTGGGCGATTTCAGCAACATAGTTTGGAATATAAAGTGCTTCAGGATTTGTGCCTTTTATTTTTGTCAGCTGGGTTTTGAAATCTTTGTCGCCCTGTAGAGCAGTTTCAACAGCAACAACTTTTCCGCCCTCTTTCTCATACTGGGCTTTAAAATCCATTGCAAGACCCTGACTGTAATCATTTTTAACATAAAGTATAGCTACAGTTTTTACATTATCAATTTTGGCGAGATATTTACCGAAAACGATTGCCTGAAGTGCATCACTCATAACATCTCTGAATATAAATTTTCCTTTGTCGGGAAGATCTTTGTGAGTTGAGGACGGGGAAATCATAACTATTTTTGCAGCTTCCGCTTTTGGAGCAACAGCAAGAGATACTGAACTGAATACAGCACCTACTATACCGAATACTTTGTCAACGCCTGCAAGTTTTTCTATGGCAGGGTTTCCTTTTTCGACTTTTCCTTCTGTGTCTTCAACAATGAGTTCAGCATTAAAGCCTTCCGCGCCGCCGGCAGCATTGAATTCTTCTACAGCAATTTTGACAGACTGGCTCATAAGCTTGCCGTAGTTGCCTGCATCACCGGTCATTGGTCCGAGAAAACCGATTTTGATAGTTTCACCTGACTTGATTACGTCAGATTCTTTTCCGCATGCAAATAAGGAAAGAAGCATGAGAGAAAAGAGAACTGCGAGTAACTTTTTCATAATAAACGCTCCTTCATAAAATTAGTTGGTTATATTATTAGGCGCGAACGCCTGAAATATACTGAGGTTAAATATAATGTATAAAATCAAAAATTTCAGTACTGAAAATCTCAGCATAAAACATACTACGGGGTAAGGATCAGGATCTATCATAATCAGCAAAATTCCAGTACTTTTCAGTGAATTAACCTTATTGTGTCTGTTATAGGAATATGTCAATTATATAATGGGGAATGGGTTCATTTTTGAAACAATTTGATATTATAAAATCTCCCGGGTGCCATATTTTACATTATTGAAATATGATTAAAATATTTGACACATTCAACTGCAGATTATGATTTTGCTTATGATAAATTTTACCGGCAACACGTTTTTTATGGCTCCCATGGCCGAGATAACCACTCCAGCATTCAGAAGATGTATCAGGAAATTTGATTCAGAGACGGTGCTTTATTCCGAAATGCTCAGCGGTGCAGCAATAGCCTGCGGTTCATTCCATAATGAACCTCTTACAATAATAAATGATAATGATGATCCTTTTGTCTTTCAGATTCTTGGGGGAGACCCTGATACAATGGCAGAGGCGTGCAGGATTCTGTCTGAAAAAAAGTGTTCCGGAATAGATATAAATATGGGCTGTTCCGCTCCCGATATTATAAAGAAGTTTCAGGGGTCAAGACTGCTTTCTGATATGCCGGCAGCCCGTGAGATAGTACAAAAATGTAGAAAAGCATATAACGGGACGTTGTCTGTGAAAATGAGAAGCGGATTTGAGCAGAGTGACAATAAATATCTTGCTGATTTCGCAATGATGCTGGAGGGGGAGGGAATTGATTACATTACGCTTCATCCCAGGCATGGAAAACTGTCTTTCAGGAGGACCGCCGACTGGGGGCTTGTCAAGCTGCTGAAAGATACTATAAAGATACCGGTTGTAGGCAATGGGGATATTTCCACTCCGGAAGATGTGCAGAAACGTTTAAGTGAAACCTCCTGCGACGGGATTATGATAGGCAGAAATGCCGTAGCTTTTCCATGGATTTTTGCACTTTCCAGGCAGTTAATTAATGATGGAAGATACAAGCTGGAAGTAAATCTCCCTGAAGTCTTCAGGGAGGTTCTTCTTGGAATAAACAATGATCTTCCAGAACATCTGCATAAGAGCAGGGGGCATAGATTTTCATTCTATTTCTGTAAAAATTTTGTTTTTTCGCATGAAGTATTTAAAAAAATCAGAAATGTTGATGAGATAGATTTAATGATTGAAATTATTGATGAATATGTTTTAAGGAATCCGGGCGAGAGAGTGAAGGTTTTTAAATTGGAATAATTTTAAATCGGGACTGATTAAAAGTTTACTCTTTGTCATACCGGCTGTAGTGCAACGGAATGCCGGTATCTCATAGAACTGGTTCTATAAGGAGATTCCGGTATTTGCAGGTTCGGAAGATGCAAAACCGGAATGACAGTACTGGAAATTCAGGTTTTAACCAATCTCTGATTAAACAGGTTTAATGTTAATAAAGCAAGTTAATTAGTAATTAAGAACCGTCTGGAGGTTTACTAATGGAATATATAAGAGTATGGAAAGAGATTGATATTGAGGAAGTGAAGAATCATATAATAATGGTTGAAGATAAGTACGGCCATTGTCCCGGATGCAAACAGATTGGAATTGAACTTAAAGATTTAAAAAAATGCCCCGGCTGCGGAAGAGTTTTTAAATATGCGACTTCAAAGGATGCACGCGGCGGAAAAGTTGACATAGTTGTAAGAACAAGAAAAAAGCTTCCAGACCTTGTCTTTGTGGATTATGATGATTATGAGAGAGTAACCGGTAAAAAGAAAGCAGAAAGCCTGTTTAATATTTAGGCTAGAGAAAATCATCTTTTTTGCCCTGTACTTTTCTGTAATAAAGGCGGTAATATGAAAATGCTTTGTAATCATCACCGAGCAGATCATATATTACACCCATGTTGTAAAGCGCTTCGACACATGTTTTGTCCCTGTCGTATGCCTCTTTGAAAGAATGAAGTGATTCCACATACCTGCCTGCAATAAATTCTGCCAGGCCCAGCTTAAACCAGCCCCGGACAAATCCTGAATCGAGCGAAACAGAGAGTTTGAAGTGTTTTATTGCCTCCGGAATTTTATCCTGCTGCATAATGTAAACTCTGCCGAGTCCGTAATGCCCGAGAGTGTACGAGGGATTTACTTCAACTGCCTGTTTAAAATTTTTTTTGGCCTCTGCCAGATCGCCGGTTTTGAATGATTCAACGCCTTTATTGTAATAAAACGTTGAGTTTTCCGCATAAACGGCTGATTGTACCATTAATAGAAAGGTAAAAAGACAAGCAGACAGTTTCAATTAATCATCCGGCCTTCGGTATCATTTTTTTCAGATTCTCGTAAAAGAATTTTTCAATCCCGGAACTGAAAAAGAAGTAAATAATGAAAACAATCCATAGAACAATTGTAAGCATGCATAGAAAACGGAGCAGTTTTTCAGCACCGATATCGTTAGCTTTATAAAAAATAATCATTAGAGCGAGAGGCCATATAATAAACATGCCGGCAAAGAATATAATCAGCAGTTCTTTAAGAAATTCAACTATTGAGATGTACCATCCTGTTTTGAATGCCGCAAAACTTGTACTGACTTCAGCAAAAAAGAACCATACATAAAAAATAAAAATGAGAGTGGCAATCAGCTTCCAGAACAGTTCGATCCTGGGCCTGAACCATAAAAGTAAAACGGTGATTCCCCATACTGAAAAAAATAGAAATACAGATTTTATCATTAATACATCATTACCCATGAGATTCACCCTATATTATTTTTCGGAGAGTAAAGTTAAACTCCCTTTATAAACTCCATGTTTGGCTCTCTGTATATAAAAACAAAGATTTTACTTCCGCCATTGATTTATTATCGAATTTTTATTGCATTATTGCAATAAAAATATCGGATATAAAGAGGTATCTATTTAAAAACAGCAGGTATCATAGCCCGGCGGAATGCCTTTTGCTGCCTGTTTCGGGCAGATATACCAGGAACTTGCGATAATAAATTTAAAGGGTTGAAATGAATTATTTGAAAATAAATTTTACATCATTACTTGTGCTGTTATGTTTCTTTTTATCCTGCGATTCCCCTGCGGTCAGTTTCAACAGGATAGAGTATAAAATTCCCGCGCATATCAGCATACAGGCGGACGATCTGAAAAGAGCATTGGGATATGTTAAAACTGATCCTTCAAGTCCTCTTTATATTGTGGTGACGCTTTACAGCTATTCGTCCGGTTCCGAAACAATAAGTTTTTCCGGTGGTGATGACTTGAAAACAGTCAGCGGAAAAGGAAAATTAAAAGCTCTTGTAAAAGTAATGGACGGGGAAAAAATTGTAAAAGCCGGGTTCATAGAAGGGGGAGGCAACAGTAAAGAAGAGATGCTCTCATCCCTTGTGAAAGATTTTAAGCATAAAATGATGAAGCAGGAATGACGTTTTTTCCGGCTATCAAGGGATTTATTCCTTAATAGCCGTTTGAATTTTAATTTTTCTTTTCGGTGCTTTTAAAAATATCTTCGGGGATGATTTTGTTTTTCTCATATTCCGCTTTTATCACATCACCTGCAGAAGTTCTGAGATCGTTTGCTATTGTACATCTTCCCTCAAGAAGTACTCCGTTTTGTATTATAAGTTCAGGAGTTCTGATATCTCCATATACTTTTGCTGTAGGCATGAGAAGTACCCGGCTTGTGGCGTTTATGTTTCCCATAATAAGCCCTTCAACTATTACGGAAACTGCTTCGATATTTGTTTTAACCTTACCGTCATTTCCTATATACAGCTGGTCTGCTTTAAGAGATTTCCCCTCAAAGCGGCCGTCTATTCGTAGAGAACCGTTTATACTGAAATTACCGGTGAAATAAGATTTTTCACCTATTACGTTGGTTGATAAATCCCCGGTTGATTTAACTAATGCCATGATTTAATCTCCTTAATTCAACATATACAATTTTTATTTTTTTTTAATAATGTCAACTTGAATTTATTCTGAACACTGTCAAAACATTGTTTTGCATGTCACCCGATTTCTGTAGAATCACTAAAAGTACAGTTATTCGAACCCTGAAGAGAGGCAGTTCTACTGGAAAATACTTTAAATTGTAATTAAAATCAATATATCTAATATTAAATTACTGTTCTTTTATGCGAATATTGTTCATAAAAGACTTGATTATTTCAATTGAGCCTGACATTAAATTATATAATTACCATAAAAAATAATAAATTAAGATCAAAAAGCAGAATAAAATGTTTTTTGCGACCATAATCCGGAGGAAGAATATGGCTTACAATACTTTAAAAGCATTACCGCCGCGTGTAAATTTTACTGAAAAATATCTCAGTGAAAGAGAAACTCTTGCGGCGGATTTTCAGAAGCATCTTGATGAATGGAAACAGACAGCAGTCATGGTTGTGAATCTTGCGAAGAAGTATGGGGACAGAGAGCAGCTCCATCATAAACCGTACGGCACATGGGAGACTCTTACATGGAACCAGGTTTCAGAGGCGATGTACGCTGTTGCGGCCGCTCTGCTCGATTCAGGTTTTAATGAGGGCGACAGAACAGGAATTTTTGCACCGAACAGGGCAGAGTGGCATTTATGCGACCTTGGTGCCCAGCTTATAAGGGGTGTTCCTGTTCCGATTTATGCGACTAATACTGAAAAAGAATCTGAATATATAATAAATGACGCAGAGATAAAAGTGCTTTTTGTCGGAAGGCAGATGCATTATGACAGATCATACGCGCTGCTCGACAAATGTCCGACACTTGAAAAGATTGTCGTATTTCACCGTGGAACTAAAATTCACGATGATAAAAGAGTGGTGATGTGGGACGATTTTCTGAATATCGGGAGAAAAGCAGGTAAGCGTGACAAAATTGAAGAGATAATGAGCCGTGCTCATTATGAAGATATGTGTACAATTATATATACTTCGGGTACAACAGGTGATCCGAAAGGGGCAGTCCACTCTCACAGAACTCTTATGCAGAATTCATGGGGTGTGGGGAGATACAGTCAGGGAGGATTTTCGGATAAAGACTCAACACTATGTATGCTTCCGCTGAGTCATGTACTTGAACGGTCCTGGGATTACGGAATTTTTTCAATGGGTATGCAGATCTGGTATTGTGAGGACCATAACCAGATACTGGAATATATGCTTGAGGCGAACACTTCTATCATGAACAGCGCGCCAAGACTTTTTGAAAAAATTTATTCCACTCTTTATACCAAAATTAAAGATGCGCCGCCTGTAAAACAGAAACTGTTTCATTGGGCTGTGCGCATAGGGAAAGAACATGGCGACATGGTGCTTGCGGGGAAACAGCCGGGATTAGTGCTCTTTCTAAAGAGAAAACTGGCGGATAAACTGGTTCTTCATAAAGTCCGCGCTCTGTTCGGTAAAAATATGGATCACGTTAATTACGGAGGAGCACCGCTAAATGCCGAGATCGAGAAATTCTTTTTCTACTGCGGACTCCTTGTTACATCCGGGTACGGCCTTACCGAGACTTCTCCTGTTATTGCAATGAACGGTTCAGAGGCGTTTAAGTTCGGAACAGTTGGCCCTGTATCGCCGCTTGTTGAAGTAAGGATTGATAAGGACACGGGCGAGATACAGGCTAAGGGGCCTAACATTTTTAAAGAATACTATAAGAAACCTGACAAGACAAAAGAAGCATTTACATCTGACGGATGGTTCAGGACAGGTGACATCGGCAAGTTAGATGAAGATGGTTACCTGATGATTACCGACAGGCTCAAGGATCTTATTATTACATCCGGCGGGAAAAATATTGCTCCCCAGATGATTGAACTTTTGATGACTGAAGATCATTTTATAGAATATATTGCTGTTGTGGGTGATGCAAGACAGTATATTTCAGCGCTTGTTGTCCCGTCTTTCGAAAATCTGGAAGACTGGGCGAAGAAGAATGGAATTGCGTTCAGTTCACGCGAAGATCTTATTAAAAATCCAGATGTAATTGAGTTCTATAAGTCAATCATAGAAGACAGGCAGAAAGACCTGGGTCAGGTGGAGCATATTAAAAAGTTTACGCTTCTTTCAAAGGAGTTTTCTCAGGAAACCGGGGAAATTACTCCGACAATGAAAGTTAAAAGAAAAGTAGTTCAGGAAAAATATAAAGAACTGATTGATGCAATGTATTAGAATCACAGAAAGAGCAGGGGATTGCAGTCCCTTGCTCTGATTCTGCTTTGCATCTTCTGTCATCAGCCGGTGCTTTTTGGACGTCCTGTCCGCGATCGGCAGAGTAGAGAGACCGCCTGTGAACAGGCGACATGATGCCGTAATTCAGTTCACCAGAAACATCCTTTTTGCAGTCCCCCATAAATGACAGGAAAAATTCCGTATATCACCCTTTTTTTGTTCATGAAAAAGTTGCCCGGCGGTGGATAGAACAGGGGCAATAATGATGATTAATAGCCTGATTCTGTCATAAATTTCAGTTTTATGTACCTGCTTCTTGAATAATTATTATTTGCAATGCACTATATTAACATTTTTTCTTTTCACTATAAATTTTTTCTGGACAAAAATCCGTAATTGAAGTATTCTAAATTAGAGTTAAATGATTATGAACCTGAATTATGAAAAGAAAGGAAATGTTGTAGTTGTTTATGTTGATTCCCCTCTTGATATAGGAAATTCACCATTAATTCAAAGAGATATCAGCACTCTGATTAACCATTTCCCCGGCTGCAATTTTATACTGAATATGGGAAATGTAGAGTTTATGAACAGCGCCGGACTCGGTGTGCTTATTATTTCTACAAAAAGACTTGAATCCGGCAACAGGTATCTTAAAGTAACCAATCTCAATATGGCAGTAAAAAAAGTTATTCAAATACTGGATGCCCATGAAATTATTGATGTTTATGACAGCGATGAAGAAGCAATTAAATCTCTCGCCTCCTGCTAGAGGGATTCTATATCTATCTATTTTAATTTTACCTCTTTTTATCTCCTGCAAAAGTACAGACCCCGAATACACAAAATGTGAAGAGATGTGTGAGTATTCAAGGCGTGACTGTATTCAGGGATGCGGCGGATTTAATAATTTCGGTTTTTCTTTTGATTTTGGTGAATCGGGATTTCAGGCTCCATACGCATGCACCGACAAGTGTGAAAAAAATTCTGAAGCCTGTTTGGAGAGGTGCGGAGATAAAAGCACACCTCATGAATAGAATACTTCTTCTTGGAATTAATGCACGTTACTCCCATTCAAATCCGGCATTACTATATCTTAAAAGCAGCATAGCTGATATTGATGTGCATGTATCCGTTATTGAATTTTCGACGGGGGAGACTCCTGAGAAGATTGCCGGTGAAATTCAGCGCGTCAGCCCCGATCTTCTTGCAGTTTCAGTTTATATCTGGAATTCATTTCATGTAAAAAAAATTCTTAAAATCATAAAGTCGTCTCTCCCTGAAATTAAAATTGTTCTCGGCGGGCCGGAAGTAAGCTACAACAGCAGCGAGTGGACTGCCGGATTCAGCGAAATTGATTATATAATAACAGGGGGAGGAGAAGCTGCTTTCAGGGAACTTGTCCTCTCCGGACTGAACAGAAATAATAAAATTATTCCAGGGTGCAATCCCCACTTCAGTCAGATAAAGTTTCCGTACACTGCTGATGATATGAAAAATCTTAAAGGGAGGTATCTCTACTATGAGAGCAGCAGGGGATGCCCTTTTAACTGTTCATATTGCCTGTCTTCTGTGAAAGGCCAAAATGTCGAGTTTAGAAATATTGATCAGGTAAAAGATGAACTCGATTTTTTTTCTTTATACAATCTCCCTCTTGTTAAATTTGTTGATAGAACTTTTAATTTAAAGAAAGAGCATTACCTTCCTGTATGGGAGTACATTGTGAAAAAATTCAGCGGGAGCGGAACCTGTTTTCATTTTGAAATTTTCCCCGAACTGCTTGATGACGATGACATGAAGTTTTTATCCGGTGTACCGTCAGGGCTTTTCCAGTTTGAGACGGGAATACAATCCACAAATGCCGATACATTGAAAGAAATAAACCGGTCCGGGTCATGGGTCAACGCGGAAAAAAAGATAAAGCGGCTTGTAGAAACGGGCAACATCCATCTCCATACGGATCTTATTGCCGGCCTGCCGTTTGAAGGATTTTCCGGTTATGCCGAATCATTTAACAAAGTACATTCTCTCGGAGCTGAGCATTTCCAGGGAGGCTTTTTAAAAGTTCTTCCAGGGACAGAGATGAGGAATAAGACTGAAGAGTATGGCCTGAGGTACAATCCTCTCCCCCCTTATGAAATTATAGAGAACAGATGGATAACTTCAATAGAGATGGAGAAACTTAAACTTGTAAGCGAGCTTGTTGATCTTCTTCATAACACAGAAAAGTTTTACTGCACGGAAAATTTTATGGTCTCGCTTTACGGTGCGCCTTTTGCTTTTTACAACAGGATGGCTGATTTTTTTACAAGAAAGCCTGATGCGGGGCACAGGAAGTGGGAGTATCAGTGCGGGATTCTGCTTGCCATGACAGAGGCCGATCATCCTGATTCAGTTCTGCTTCTTACGGATTATCTGAGATGGGACTGGTGTTCTGTTATGAAACAGCATCATTTTCCGGAAATTCTTAAATCTCAATCGACAGTTGAAGCAAAGAGAGTAGGGTACCGCTTTTTTTCCAATCTCCCGGATAAAAAATCCCTGAAATATTCCGGCGTTTCATTTTCAATAGATGACCTGAGACGTTCAATTTTTTTCAGCCCGGAAACTGAAGAGTTTATGAATGTCAAAATGAAGGATAAAATGGCGCTGTTTCTTCCGGATAAACATATTTTGTTTTTTAATCCCCATTCATGAATAAATTGAAATTTATTAAATTGACAATATCACAATAGCAGGTTAATTATATTTCTCCCATCCGGGAAAGCGGCTGACGATTTAATTATAGCACGATTTATCTATATTTGCCGGTATAGAGCCAGTCTGCAGTAAAATTAAGGATAATGAAATCAATGGATGCAGAGCAGAGAAAAAAACAGATACTTGAATGCGCCAAAAAACTTTTTGCTTCTAACGGATATTATCAGACACAGATATCTGATATCCAGAAGGCTGCCGGAGTGGCGCGTGGTACAATCTACCAGTATTTTAAAAATAAAGATGATATTTTCGCATCGATAATTGAAGACCTTTTTATCGAGTGGAAGAATGTTCTGGCTAAAATTCCTGAAAAAGATTCAGAAGATTATAAAAGCGGGATTAAATTTTTTAAATTTAAAATTAAAAATACATTTGAGTTTTTTGCCGATGATCCTGATTACTGCAACATTCTGCTGAAGATAGGCCTTGGCCTTGGCGAAAATTTTGATAAAATAATAAGGCGTTTTGATCTCCAGATGGTTGAGCTTACAAATGATTACCTCAAGGCCGGAATCAGGCAGAACAGAATTAAACCTGATATTGATCTTGAACTTCTTTCAAATCTTATCGGCGGCGCGCTTACGAGGATGGCATATTATTATGGTGTCACAAAAAAAGATAAAGATCCGATAGATATTGATCTGCTGACTGAAAGATTTGTGAATGCCTTCGCTTATGGTATTTTTGTGGAAAAATCCTGAAAGATTAATTTTTGAAAATACGCATCATGCAGTTCACGCAGTCAAATTCAACTCTGTACTCAGTGTTTCCGTCTATCAGATAATACGGTTCCCGGAACTTTCTGTTTTTACTATTCTGTTTAGGGCAGAGATTATTCTCATGTTTAAGGCAGAGTTTAGTTGTCATCAATGGCCCTGTTATACGGCTGTCTGAGGTTTCGAAAGATTTTTCTATTACACCCACGCCGTGTCTTCTGTAGAATTTTTCTGCAAGATGGTTGCTGACATTATGACGGTAGTCTATTTCTTTATACGGGTATGGAATTTCTGTTTTAGAAATTTTACGGGGAATTATTTTATAACTTGAAATTCTTGTTTCAAGGAGTTTTTCAGCAGCTTTACGTCTCAGTTCATTAAGGATACTTACCGGTATAAAATAGTTTTCTGCCAGTGAAATTTTAATTCCGGATGATGTAAATACTGTTCCGCCGAGTTTTGCCAGATGTTTAGTTAAACTATCATTACCGGTTTTATCTTTCCGGGAAATTTCTTTAGACGCATCAATTTCTGCTGAAGCGGAATAGTTATCCTCGTCTGTAACAGTGAGTCTAAATCCGTTTTTTGTCTCAGAGAGTTCCATGGCAACTTTTATTTTACGTTCACTCCGGCTTGACGAGAGAGTTTTGTCGAACACTACATCGTGGTTACGGTAAACTACAGCATCCTTATAAATTCCATTCATTGCCAGGGGGAAGATTTTACCGCTGTCCTCCCGGTTTACTTTTACTCCAGTTATATTTTTTTCTCTGTCAAAGAATGCAAGTCCGTCGCCGTTACTTATTTTTTCATCAGTATTTAGTTTAAACCAGTTACTTCCTGTTTCACTGACTTTCCCTATCTCTTTTCCCAGTGACTTCGGAGTGTGAGGTGAAGTTATAATTCCTGTCCTGTCATGCATGAAATACTCAGTATATCCGCGGTTGAAAGTTTTTTCCGGATCGGGAGTGAAATCAAAATAAACTTTTCCTGAAGATGTTTTAGATATGTCACTTCTTTCTTCAAGAATATTGTCTAGCGCCTTACGGTAGTGAGCTGTTATATTTTTAACATAATCGACGTCTTTCAGCCTCCCCTCAATTTTGAAGGAGTCAATGCCGGCATCAATAAGATCTTTCAGATTTTCAGTCTGGTTCATGTCCCTGAGTGACAGGGGATACCTGTTTTTCGAAATAATCTCTCCCTCTGCATCTGTCAGAGTATAACTTTTCCTGCATGGCTGTGCGCATTCACCGCGGTTTGCACTCCTGCCCCCCATGGCTGCACTCATGTAGCACCTGCCGCTAAGACTGACGCATAACGCTCCATGTATGAAAAACTCCAGTTCGCACCGGGTATTTTTTTTTATCTCTTCTATCTGCCGGAGTGTAAGTTCGCGGGCGAGAACTATGCGCGGGAAACCGGTCCTGTCGAGAAACTTTATTCTCTCTATGTCAAAGTTGTCTGTCTGTGTACTCGCGTGGAGATTTACAGGGGGAAGGTTCATTTCAAGGATCCCCATATCCTGTATTATCACGGCGTCTATTCCGCGGTTATAAAGATCTGTTATAAGATTTCCGGCCTCGTCAAGTTCATTGTCAAAGAGTATTGTGTTTACAGTCGCATAAACTTTTGCTTTGTATATGCGGGCGTGGTTAATGAGTTTTTCAATATCATCAAGTGAGTTTGCGGCCGCAGCGCGCGCACTGAATTTCTGCGGGCCTATATATACGGCATCAGCGCCGAAGTTTATTGCGGCGATTCCTGTTTCAAGGTTTCTGGCCGGCGCCAGGAGTTCTATTTTACGCATGGTTTTTTAAATTCTGCCGTTAGTTGTTATAAATTTTCAGGGTATTCTCCTGTTTTGTTACAGAGTATTATTACTGCCGGTTTTCAGGCAACAAAAAAATCCGGCATTAAAACTTGACTGCAAGGTGAATTATACTTAATCTAAGTAGTAAGGTAATTAATTTAAATTATGATATTTTCTATATTTCGCGATGCCGGTAACCGGATAAGCCGGTTCTCTCTCAGGGGGAAGGCTATTCTCATCACCGCTTCTGTACTCCTGTGTCTCGTAATACTGGGTGGTGTAGGTATAGATTTTCTGATCCGAAGAAGTTTTAAAGTTCTTGAAAATAACTGGATAGATGAGAATGCCCGCCGGATACAGAGCCTGATAGCATTTGAAGCAGACGGGATAAAGCGTATAACTTACGACTATGCAGTATGGAGTGATACATTTAATTTTACGCAGCATCCAGTTCAGTCTTATATAAAATCAAATTTCAGCGCTGATGTTTTTAAAAATCTGCAGATTTACGGTGCTTTTATTTATTCACCGGAAGGAAAGAGAATCTCCGGCTTTACATTATCATCAGATCAGACTAATATTGAAAAAGCTGATCCGGAGTGGGATTTTTTATTGGGTAGCCTTTCAGAAGAGGTTGCGGGGGGAGATAATAAAGCTTTATCAAGCTTAATAAAATTTAAAGGAAATGTCTTTTTTGTTTCATGCCACCAGATCCTCATGGATTCAGGACTGGGAAATCCGGCCGGATGCTTTATCCACCTGAGAATGTTTAACCAGGTTTTGCTTGACCGAATTTCGGATATTTCCGGATTAAAATTTTCAATTGAAGAAATGCTGTCAGAGAGCGATAAAAAATCTTTCACTTATAAAAGCGCGGATGATTATTTCTTCAAGAAAAACGGAACTGATATAATTCAGCTGTTTATCCCTTTTCGTGATATAAATAAAAAAGAGGTGATTGCCGGAGTAGTATCGCTTGATCGAAAAATAGACCGCGAGGGGAGGAAGGCGCGTTTCATTTTTTACATTCTGCTCGCGTTTATTGTACTGGTTGCCGGGTTTCTTAATCAGTTTTTGTTGAAGAAACTGGTTATTTTCAGGCTTGAAAAAATGCTGAAAGGGGTAAAGGAGGTCGGTGAAACACTGGATCTGTCAAGACGGCTTGATATGCATGAGAAAGATGAGCTTGATGAACTGGCAGGTGGAATTAACCTGATGCTCGATTCGCTGGAAGACGAAAAGACAAGGCACGACCAGGCTGAGCGGGAAAAGGAGCTTATGCAGGAGTACATGCTTCAGGCGAAAAAGATGGAAGCAATGGGAACAATGGCTGGAGGGATAGCGCATGATTTTAATAACATGCTGGTTATTATTCTCGGTTCTGCCGAGTTGCTCCGTGTTGACCTTCCGCCGGATCATCCGGTTCTGGAGCATGTGGAGAGCATTGAAAAAGCGGGCCAGAATGCCAGCGCTCTTGTAAGACGTATGATGACCATAAACAAAGGGTATTCCGCGTCAAAGATTTATTTCAGCGTCGGCAATGCAGTCAGTGAAATGCTGAGCCTTATCAAAGCTAACCTTCCGGATTACATCACTATAAATCTATATAACAAAATTTCGGATGATCTTATTTATGCCGATATAGCCCAGTTTCAACAGGTGATAATCAATCTTGTTACAAATTCGGCGCATGCAATGGCAGGTAAAAACAAGGGTAACCTTGATATAACAATCAGCGAAATTGTTCTTCCTGAAACTGATTGCAGGATGGAAGCGGCCTCTCTTCCGGACGGAAGGTATCTGAAAATTGAAATTTCAGATACAGGAAACGGTATCCCTCCGGAAATCCGAGAACGGATTTTTGAACCGTTTTTTTCAACTAAACCAGTAGGCTCGGGGACCGGGCTGGGACTCGCGGTTGTGCATGCTTTTGTCATTAAAAATGGAGGTTCTATCGGAGTCGAAAGTGAACAGGGAAAGGGAACAACGTTTGTCATTCATCTTCCCGCTGTTGTGGAAAAAAGGAAACCTGTTCCCCCTTCGGATGGTAAAAATGTCCATATTCTGGTGGTTGATGATGATTCACTTGTAAGAAAAACTATTGTTTCAGGGCTTAAGAGAATGGGACATCAGATTTACGAGGCGGCAAGCGGACATTCGGCGCTGAAAATACTGGAGGAATCAGGAGATAAAATAAAGCTTGTCATAACTGACCAGGTAATGCCCGGTATGAGCGGACATGAACTTAGCAGTAAAATTATTTCGATGTATCCCGGTTTGCCTATAGTGCTTATATCAGGTTACTTGTCGGGGTTTGATGATACAGGCATTGGGATGAAAAATTTTGTAAAAATTTTAATGAAGCCTGTTTCAATAGCGGAACTTGAAAGTATAATCAGTGCAACTCTGCACAGTGATTCATGAAAAGTTAAATCCGTCACTATCCTCCCATGCAGGAAATTTTTTTCTGTAAGATAAAAGATCAGAGTAAGAGAGCTCAACTGTATTTACACATTCATTCCCGCCTGCGGTGTATATAATATTTCCGTAATAATCTATCACAGTAGATTTTCCGTTATAGGTAATACTGTTGCCGTCATGACCCGTACGGTTTACTCCCGCTACATAACACTGGTTTTCAATTGCACGTGCGCGGAGGAGTGTCTCCCAGTGAAAGTCTCTTGACGCAGGCCAGTTTGCGGAAAAGATTGCCAGGTCGTACTCCAGCCCGCAGTTACGGGTCCATACCGGAAACCGGAGATCGTAACAGATAAAAGGGCGTATTTTCCAGCCGTTAAGATTTACGGTAATATTCGAGTTTCCCGGTGAATAAACTTTTTCTTCTCCTCCCATACGGAAGAGATGACGTTTGTCGTAAGTAAACAGTTCACCATCCGGCTTTACCCAGACAAGTCTGTTGTAGAAAACTCCATTTTCTTTAACGGGAATACTTCCGGCAATATCAGCATTAAACTCCCGCGCTAATCTGCGGAGAAAAATTACAGTGGAGCCATTCATATCTTCACTCACTTCAGATGGCGCCATCGTGAATCCGGTATTGAACATTTCAGGCAGTACAATTAAATCTGATTCAGAATTATTCTTTTTAATTAAAGTTTCTATGTGAATGAGATTTTTTTCTGCATTGTGCCAGATAATCTCAGATTGAACTATTGTTATTTTGAGATTGTTCACGGTTCATCTCTCCGGATTGAATGATTGATTTATTTTACCTTATGCATAATTTAATGGCAAGAGAAATTTGAATTTGAATTTTTAGTTGAGGCGGAGATAATTTATGGTATATGGAACTCCTCCCTGAGTACAGGGAACTGCAGCCTTTTATCCGGATGGCTTGTATGCCTGGTACAGCAATAAAGCCGGAAAAATTGACTTTACAATAAGAGTATCTTTGTAGGGATTGAGCTGGCAGTTTTAAAATTGTGAAGCTGTTTTACGAAGAAGATGAAGTATAAATTGCATATATAAGGACGCAGAATGAAAAAAAAGAAAAAGAAAATGTTTGCCGAACTGATTGAAAAGTATAAGGGCGAGGGCTGTGAACCCCGGTGTAAATATTTCGGCGAGTGCGGCGGATGTATGTTTCAGAATATACCGTATGAAAATCAGCTTTTATTAAAGAAAGAATATGTAAATTCAATATTTGAAGGAATTTTTTCTATAGAATCAGTTGCGCCTTCAACTCCCTACGGTTATAGAAGCAGAATGGATATGGTAACGGCGTTCGGGAAGAAGGGGCTCCGCAGGGCGGGGAGTTTCAGGCATGTCGTTGATATCGAAACCTGTGAGATAATGCAGAACAGGTCGAACGAGATGTACGGGACTGTAAGATCGCTTGTGGAAAAAATTGAAGATTATGATTATCTGAGGCATGAGGGATATTTAAGATATATAGTACTCCGCCAGGCGCGGTTTACCGGCGAAGTTATGGTGAACTTTGTAGTTTCAAAACCTGAGAACAGATTCGGTTTTACACTTTATGATTTTATGGAGGAGGTTGATTCTTCCTCCCTTATATTAAGTGAAGGGCTTGGTGACCTGAATTACGGGGATATTTTTCAGACGCTCAAAAAAGGTTTTATTACTGAATCTTTTGACGGCATAGATTTTATGATAACACCGAATTCCTTCTTTCAGTCTAATTCTGAAATGGCCCTGCAGATGTACAGGAAAATACTTTCTCTGACACGGGGGAGAACTCTTGATCTTTACTCCGGCGTGGGGAGCATATCGCTTTTTGCCGCATCAGCTGCCGAGAGCGTTACCGGAGTTGAAGTAATTCAGGAAGCTGTCGATGTTGCAGAAAGAAACAGGGAGAATAACGAGATAGAGAATGTCAGCTTTATCTGCGCTGATGCCGGGGAATATGTAAGGGAGAACTCCGGGAAATTTGAGACACTGATACTTGATCCTCCGAGAAGCGGAATGAATCCGAAGATGCTTAAGCATATAAACGGCATGGCTCCTGAACGGATAGTGTATATGTCGTGCAATCCTGTAACATGCCGGGATGACCTTAAAATGCTGGAGGGCTATAATGTGGATTTTCTTCAGGCATATGATATGTTCCCGCAGACACCTCATGTTGAGACACTTACTTTTCTTACAAGGAAATAAAACAGAATGTTTGATAAAATAGATAATAGTGCGCTTAAACGGAGAGTAAAAAATCATGTGATAGGCCGCGAGCATGATTTTTTTGCCGTTGTCCAGCCCGGATTTGAAAAGAGAGCCGGGTCAGAACTTGCAGGTATGGGCCTGTCTTTAAAAGATAATTTTATTGAAGGAGGCGTGGAGTTTACCGGTAAGCTTGATTCATGCTATACTGCGTCACTTCTCTCCCGCACGGCAGGACGCATTATGATGCGCATTGCCGCGTTCAGATCGGTAAATTATTTCGAGTTGGAGAGGCTCGTCAGGTCTTTTCCATGGGAACTTTACATTTCACCGGCGACCGGAATAAAATACAGAACCAGTACGGAAAAATCTATGATCTACCATACGGGAAAACTTGAAGATATACTGAATTCAGGGATTAATGAAAGACTGGCTGGTCATGGTGTGCGGAATAATGAACCCTCATATTCCCAGACAATTTTTTTAAGAAACATCCGGGACCTCTGTACAGTAAGCCTTGATGCATCGGGAGAATTTCTATATAAAAGAGGATCTGGTAAAAATATGAGCAGGGCACCGCTTAGAGAGACCACTGCCGCACTGATGCTCCTTGAAGCAGGAATCGGTAACTATAACCAGATACTTGATCCGATGTGCGGCTCCGGAACATTCAGCATTGAAGCAGCCTCAATGCTTTCAAAAACTCCGCCCGCCGGCGGAAGGGAATTTCCGTTCATGCACTGGCCATGTTTCAGAGAGAGTACATTCAGATTTATAAAAAATACCGCGATCAGTGAGGTCATTCCCGCAGAAAAAATCGGACAGAAAATAATAACATCAGACATTGATCCTGAAGCGGTGAAAATAACAGAATCAAACATCCCTGTAGAGTTCAGTAAAATTATAAAACCGGAGGTGTCGGATTTCTTTTTATTATCCGGTGACATCGCGGTAAATAAAAAAACGCTGATAGTCCTTAATCCTCCGTATGGCAGGAGAATCGAAGATAGTGAAGATAAATCAATCTACCGGGAAATCGGAAATAAGATCAGAAAGGATTTCAGCAGCTGCGGTTATGCGATTATAGTTCCGGGCCATGAGAAGGAAAATATTCTCGGGCTCAGGTATGATAGAAAAATTCCATTTATGAATGGCGGTATAAAAGCTGCCGTGATTTTTAAAGACGCGTAGCCAAGTATTTAATTTTTTTCCAGGACCCATCCGGGCGTGTGGAGGCTATTGCTGAGATTATTTATTAAAAATTACTTTCCAGTTTAATCCCTCAATTATATTTTAAAAAACCTGTTTATATGATTGAAATTATTTGCGGTGCAAATTAGTTTATATGTAATATATGAGGTAATTTTTTTGGGTGGAATTGAGAAAAATGTTAATATCTATCTGGATGAAGTCGGAATAGATTCAGATGAACATAAAAAGTATCTGGAAAAGTTAACCAGGGTACTTGATGAAATGAAGAGTTCTTCTAATAGTGCTGAAAGAAAGCACTATGTATCGTTTAAAGAGACAGTCGATGCTTTCGATCATTATCTTTCCGAGAAAAAGGTAAAGCTCACCGACCGGGAGAAAGACCGTTTCGCGGTGATTGCCGCTTCGGGGCTTAATAATCTCGCTAAAAAGCGTATGGCTGAAGATCTGATTCATCAGGTTAAGGATAGAATTGGAGATGATCTTCATTCGAAAGCGGAAGCCGATAAAAGAAAAGAGGACATAGTCCGGCTCAGAAAATCCGGCTTCTGGTTAAAAGACTGGTACAATCTGACAAAATTCGCTCTGGAATTCGGAACGATCACACTTTTTACTCACCGGTACCGCACAGAGCCGCTTGATATTATCAGGCTTAAAGCATATTCCGCGCATAGAGAAATAAATGCCGAACTTAAAGGAATCCTAGACGGCTTTTATTATTATCTCACGGTCCTTGAATATAACTCACTCGTAAAATTGTACGGGATGGGAAGAGAACTTGATAAGCTTGCTGCAGTAAAGCGCAGCCTGTCATATCATCCGATGGAGATATTTGAAGCAATGAACGATTATGCGGCCGTATATATCATGGTTATGCGGAATATCAAATCTATTGATAGCGGTCTTAAAAAAGTTTTTAAAGATCATCAGCCCGGACATGGATTTATGGGTTACGTCGGATTTTTAACAGACAGGCAGGTTTTTAACAGCAAGACCGTGCGGCATAGCGAGAGAGACCTGATAACCGGAACTATTTCCGGTGCATTGTACTCATACTACACCGCTTACCTCGGAGTAAGGGTCAAGACCTTCAATCAGCTTATGTACATTGTGAGCGAGGATGGAAGTTTAAACAGTTCTGAAAAAGAATACACTCCTGAAGCAAGGAACGCGATAGAAAGTGAGAGCCATGTACAGGTGACAGAGGGGACAAAAATCAAATCGAAGCTTTCAGATCTGGCAAATATTACTACAAAGTACAGCGAGATGGGGAGAAACCTGGCAAAGAGATTATTTGAAATTGAAGCAAGGGGAAGTATCGCGGCATGGAATAAGGAAATGCTGATAAAACCATTTTTTAAATTAATGAAGGTATTTGATGCTTATTTAAAATATATTCTTGAATTGATTATAAGCCGCGAAAATTTTGATCTTGAATATGATAATAAAGAGGTAACCGGTTACTTCGAAAATTTCCCGGAACTCACCAGGGCTGTTGATGACTATCGTTCGCTCTCTCTTGAACTACAGGGAACAAGAGGAAAAGATCTGCAGAATTACAAACTCACTCATGAAATTGATCAGGATGAATTTCTAAAAAAACTTATGGAGCATGAGAATGTTTCAACACTTCCCGGAGATACAAAACTATTGAGGGAGACTCTAAGTGAATTGTCAGCGAAATGTTATAATATATGTATGAGGTTTAATGATCTGATTAATAAATTTCATAAGGCCGGTAAATATGAATCCAGGGAAATAACTGAAAATTATAATTTTCTTCTTAATGCTAAAATTATTCATCCCAAGGTACGGAATCTTGAGTATGTATTAAATAGAAAAGAAGTATATCTCGTTGACCTGCTTGAGTCAGGTTGTTCTGTTGCCGAATATTTTGCCGAAACTTTAAAACACAACGGTATACAGGCAGTGTATGATGAAGTCGCAAAACTTCAGAAAGATCTGGAGGCTTATAATATTGAGCCTGAACCAGAAGCTGAAATGTCAGATCGTGAGGATGGCCAGTGCGGAGAAGATGGGCTGAATTCGGATGCGGAAAAAATATATATTGATACACTTACCGGATTTAAAAAGTGGGAGTTTTTTGAGGATTTTGTTCTTCCTGAAGTTTATGACCAGGATGGAAATTATTCCGGTGATAGGCCCCGTCATGTATTCTGTGCCGAGCTTTCAAATCTTGTCGATGTAAACAGATTTTGCGGTAATAATTCAGGCGATAAAGTGTATAAAAGATTAAGTGAAATTATCAGCGAGATCCTCTCTTCAGCAGGAGGCGGCAATCTTGTAATGAGAAGTAAGGGAGGCCTTATCATCGGATATATCAATGAAATAACTTCTATTGAAGCGGTTGATCTTCTATTCAAAATGTTATATCTGGTTAAGGAGTTCTCTCTGGACAGCGGTATAGATTCGCTTCCTGACCTGATTTTTAATGCGGGCCTTTACACGGAAAAAAAAGGAACAAATGCTTTACAGAATATAGAGATAGCCCGGAGCATCATGTTTCAGGGCTCTGACGGAAAATCAGGGCATGTAGCATTCATGAAACATCCCGACCAGATAATCAGTGATAAAGATTTTGACAGGAGAGGGCGGCTGAGAGACGGGCTGATCTCTGTATTAAGCTGACTTATATGCAGAAAGAAAGAATAATGGAATCTCTCGTTAATGAGAGCTATGACGGATTGAGACTTGATGCTTATCTTTCAAAGAGGTTCAGCTATATGAGCAGAACATCATGGCAGAGAGAAATATCCGCGGGGAAGCTTAAACTTAACGGCCAGGTAACGGTGAATGTTAAAAAGCATATATACCCGGGCGACATGGTTGAGTACATAGCCGGGGAGATACTTGAACCGGATATAGATTCCGGATACTCTGTCATTTTTGAAAATGAAAATTATCTCGCTGTAAATAAGACAGGAAACCTTCCTGTGCATCCCTCGGGAATTTTTTTCCGCAACACGCTTGTTATGCTTCTGGAAGATCATCGAGGTGAAAAGTTTTATCCTGTCCACCGGCTCGACAGGGAAACATCAGGCGCTCTTCTGTTAGGTAAAAATTCAGCTGCCGCATCGGAAGTGCAGAAAAATTTCAGTAAAACCGGTAAAGAATATATTTCAATTGTACGCGGAAACGTTGCAGAAAAATATTTCATTATCGACAAGCCCATAGGCCCTGCAAGGAATTCTCTCATAAATAAAAAAAGAGAAGCATATCCCGGAGCGGAGGAATCAGCTCTGACAGAGTTTAAGCTTCTGTCATCTTCAGATGCTTTTTCTGTAGTGAAAGCTTTTCCTGTAACAGGGAGAATGCATCAGATCCGTGTCCATCTTAAATACGCCGGATATCCGGTACTCGGAGACAAGATGTACGGCGACGATGAAACTATTTATCTCGATTACGTTAAAAACGGTGATAGTGAAAATCTTGAGGAAAGAGCCGGCTTCCAGAGGTGCGCTCTGCACTCCCGTTCATTTACTTTCTTCGACCCTTTTGAAAAACGTGAAATTAAAATCTGCGCGGATTTACCCTGTGACATGGAAATGTTTATAAAAAATAATAATCTTATTTATGAATAAAATATTGACTCTGTACCATGTTTTAATTATCCGGTTGTACAAATATAAAACTTAAATGGTTCAGAAAAAAATGTTCGGAAAAGTGATTCGCAGCATCAGGCTAATATTCAGCAGGCTTAAATTCAAATATAAGCTTACAGTATACTTCACACTGTTTGGACTTCTGGTAGGATACTTATCTTTTATTTTTTATACTACTGCAGCAACAAATCACTTGCATAACATCGTATCAAGAGTTGCGGATGACTGGCTGGAAAATAATGATCTTCCCGGCGATATAATTGAAAGTTATACCGGCAGTGTTTACAATGAGAAAATGAACATTGTATTTCCTTTCGTATCAATTTTTAAAAATAATCTGGCTGAAAATACAGATGATAAAAAAATAGTAATCTATTACTATTCAATACATTCAGGTAAATGGTTTAAACTGTTTAAAGCTGCTTCCGGAATAATTACAAAAGACGAAATTCCCCCCGACGAGGAGATACAGGTTTCGTCCTCTCTTAAAAAGGGGAGAGTATCCTATTCTAATTCAGTATTTTACGGCAAGAGCGATAATATAAATTTCTGGATAAATCTGACAAGGCCTCATGATAAGAATATTTATGTGGCGAAAATTATATCAAGCCGCAAAGGAGCTCTGAAGTTTATCGGCGGAGGGGAAATTATTTTTATTTACGGTCTTGCGCTTTTTCTGGTTTCACTTCTGCTTTCAAAGTTTATCGCGCTTCATATATCAAAACCAATATCAAGCTTAAGTTCCCAGACTGCCGGTATAGCATCAGGTAATCTTGATATCCGGACAGAGATTGTTTCAAAAGATGAGATCGGCGAGTTATCTTTATCAATAAATATAATGGCTGATAGAATAAAAGAAAATATGGAGAGCTTGAACAAGAGGATAGAAGCTATCTCGGTCATGAATAAAATTGATAAAGCTGTACTCTCGTCAATTTCACGGCATGACCTTATTGACAGAGTGACATTTATTGTTTCAGAACTTTTTAGCGACTGCATGGTTTCTCTTGCGATGGTTGATAATGCCAGGGAGAAGTATGTAGTACTTTCTCACTATATAAAAGGTATCAAGGGCGTTAAGGGTGAAGGCCTGATTCTTACTTTCGATAATCTCGGCAAAGAGAATATCGAAAAGAATAAATCCTTTTTCATCATTGGAAATAATACAGATAAGGAATATCTGGATTTGCTGAATTCACTTATCCATGAAAATTTTCTGCATCTTATGAATCTTCCAATTTATCTTGATGAGGAGTATATCGGATCACTTATTATAAGAAAGGATATCGACAGGCCTTTTACAGATTTTGAAACGGAGACTTTGAAAGCATTAGCTGATCAGACCGGTGTTGCCATGAAAAGCGTTAAATTTTTTGAAGAGAAGGAGAATCTTTTTCTTGGAATACTTCTGGCCCTTTCAAAAACAATAGACGCAAAATCAAAATGGACTTCCGGTCACAGTGAAAGAGTCACGGAGTACTCCGCAAAGCTCGCAGTAATGATGGGAATGAGTGAAACGTTTTTAAGTGACCTGAAAGTATCATCAAATCTTCATGATATAGGAAAAATAGGAGTTCCTGAATCAATTCTCGATAAACCCGAAAAATTAAGCCCCGAAGAGTTTGATATAATTAAGAGACACCCTCATGACGGAGCGACCATTATTGAAGAGATTCCCGGTTATGAAAAATTTATTAACGGAATAATATTCCACCATGAAGCATGGGACGGCAGCGGTTATCCATTCGGTCTGGAAGGGAGGAGTATCCCCCTTATGGGGCGGCTCATCGCAGTGGCGGATGTCTACGATTCTCTCATTTCCGACAGGCCGTACAGAAACGGCATGAGCACCGACGAAGCTCTTGCTATTATGATATCCGAAAAAGGGAGAAAACTTGATCCTGAAATCGTTGACCTGATGATTGAAATTATTGAAAGTGAAAAAAATAAAACAGATTCTATACAGAAAAGGTCGGATCTTTTTTTATGAGGATTTCTTTAATCTTTGAATCGCCGGCTGAAAAATAAATAACATGAGACTCCATCAGAGAATATTCATTCATTATCACAAAAAGCTCTTCATCAAGTTTCGGGTCAAGGAGATCAATTTCTCTCAATTTTTTATTCCCTATGTATATGGCTTTCATCGCTATCCCTGATTTTATATTTAACATCCTATCTATATTTAATTTACTATTTGTCCAGTATTTTAATACAATTTTTTTTCGGGAAACTGTTATTAAGTGAAAAAAATATGGAATGGGTAATCTGTTCCTGAAATCAGGATGAAATACAATATTCAGTTCATAAAGATTGCAGTTTTTTATTGCAGTTTGAATTATGCAGTCTAAAAAAATCATTTACACTTTGACTGGTTTTTAGTATTGACTTTTTTTTGGTGTTTATTGTAATTGCAGTGAATAATCTGGTTATTATTGTTGTTTTGATATTAAAAATTTATTATTAAAAAGAAAAGATATTATGTTTAAAATGAAAAAATACCTTCCAGCTTCAATTCTTATCCTTTTTTCTTTCTTTGCCGCGAATGCGTTTGCATACAAATTTGATTTTGTTACTGTAAGTGATGTTGTAAGTAATATTAAAAAAAATTACAGCAGCCTTGAGTCATATCAGGCAAATTTTACCATTGTATCAGCAAAGGGTGAAAGAAAAACAACACAAACCGGAGTACTTAGATTTAAATCATCCGATAAACTTCTGATGGAATTCTACCAGCCTTCGCGGCAGAAGATAGTTTCAAACGGCGAGATGATGTGGATTTATATCCCTTCCATGAATGTTGTGGCCGAACAGGATCTTATGACCGACTCAGGACTTTTCACTTCAGGATCAGAAGCCGGCCTTAACAGACTCTTTTCCAAATACCATTACAGGTTTGCTTCAAAGGATGAGCCTGAGACAATGACAGATGGAAGCAAGATGTATACTCTTGTTCTGAAACAGAAAGAGAGCCGGGGCGGTTATAAAACAATCAATCTCTGGATTTCAGAAAACTTTTTTATTCAGAAAGCTGAGGGTTTTACTTCTTCAGGGAAGAAGGTTGAGATTACCCTTTCAGATATAAAGACAAATGTTGATCTGCCTAATGGAATATTCAAGTTTGATATTCCTGCAACGGCGAGGGTTATAAAAAATCCTATGATATCAGAGGAGTAAGTTGTGGAGAGCATTGGAGACAGACTAAAACAGGCGCGTGAAGCAAAAAAACTGACAATTAAAAATGTAGCTCAAGATACAAATATGGCACCAACTTATATCGAAGCACTTGAAGTTGAAGACTTCGATAAATTTCCCGGTGAAACGTATATAATAGGTTTTCTTAAGACATATTCAGAGTATCTGAAGCTGGACCCCGAAGAGATGGTTATGCTTTATAAGGGTTATAAAATCGGTGAATCAGCTACTCCCCTTGAAGAGCTTACAAGACCGACCAAGTCGCAGTTTGTAATCAATGCATTAGCTCTCTATGAAAGGTACAGAAATCTTGTATTCTTCGGCGGAGTGGCGTTGCTCTCTCTTCTTATTATATGGGGAGTCTGGGCAATGAACAGATCTGATGTTAGCATTGATGAATCAGATTCTGTTTCGCAAATAAAGAAAAATTATGAAGAGAGCCAGAATTCGAGCATAAAGAATATTAAGAGCCTGCAGCTTTCCAATGATAAAGGGTTCACTCTTGTTTATAAAGGTGAAGCTGTTCAGTTCCTTGTAGAAAATAAAGAAGTGGTCTTCCTCCTGAAAGAGATCGGAGACAACAAAGTCACTGTTAATTTTTTAAATAATGATAAAGACATAGTCATGGAGATGGATAAACAGATACCGGTTACTGTTGCGGAATGTCCAAGGGAGATTCTTCTTACACTGAAGGGCCTGACTGAAAGCAGAGCAAAAGTTATGATCGATCTCGGCCGTGACCTTAAAGCAGAAATGAATGCCGCGGCAGCTGTAAATGGGAATAATGATGTAAAACCTGTTACAGAGGGTGATAATACACAGGTTATAGCTCAAAGCAACAAGAGCCTGAAAATTGTATTCGAAGTGAAATTTATTCAGAAATCCTTTATAGAAATTTACCTTGACGGTAATAGAAAGCAGAGAGGCTTTATGCCCGCAGGAAGTGTAGAAAGATGGGAAGCATCAGAATACATTCAGATGAAAATCGGAAATGCCGGCGGTATTAAGTCAACGATAAATGGAAAAGAATTTGTTTTCGGGAAACCTGGACAGGTTGCTAATAAAATCATAACATGGAAAAAGGACGTTACAAATCCTAATCTGTACCACATTGATGTGAAGGACTGGTGAGATGTGTATATTTCATCAAATCTTTCATTCTACATTATTTCTCTCGGCTGTTCCAAAAACCTCGTTGATTCAGAGAAAATCAACGGGGAGATGATAAGCGCCGGATTTACTCCCGCTGAAGCCTCGGACAATTCTGACATAATAATAATAAATACCTGCGGATTTATTCAGTCCGCAAAAGAAGAAGCCATTGAGGTTATACTTGATGCTGTTTCAATCAAAGAATCAGGCTCTTCCGGATCAAAATTTTTTCGTCACGGAAAAAGAGAAACTCATCCTTTTGCAAGGAAGGTTGTTGTAACAGGCTGCTTAACAAAAAGATATTTTAATGAAATAGAAAGTGAAATGCCTGAAATAGATTTTATTTACGGAATTCCCGATGATAAATTTGTTTCTCAAATGTGCCGGACTTTTGATATACAAACCGGCAATGTCGTTGCAGTACGAAAAAAACTTTATAACAGCTATCCGTATTCATACATCAAAATTTCTGACGGATGCTCCAACAACTGCAGTTACTGCGCGATACCTCTTATAAGGGGGCCGCATGTTCCTTTTCCACCTGAAAAAATACTTAAAGATGCGGAAGCTGAAGTACTGGGTGGTGCCCTGGAATTGAATATCATAGCGCAGGATATTGCCGTATATCAATGGGGAGAGATGAATCTGGTCTCTCTGATTAATGAAATTTCAAAGATTGAGAAACTCAGGTGGATCAGGCTTCTGTACTGTCATCCAGATCATATAACAGATGAAATAATAAACCTTATCGCTGAAAATAAAAAGGTAGTACCGTATATTGATATTCCATTTCAGCATGTCAGTAAGTCAGTCCTCAAATCAATGGGGCGAGAGGGGGATACAGAAAAGTATCTTGAACTTATTGCCAGGCTCAGGAAAAAAATTCCGGGGATCACCATAAGATCTACTTTTATGATAGGCTATCCCGGTGCAGGAGAGAAAGAGTTTCACGAATTATTATCATTCATCAAAACAGCTAAACTCGACAAAGTGGGATGTTTTATCTATTCTCCGGAAGAGGGTACTGCAGCTTCTGAACTTCCGGATACACTCAGTGCCGATGATAAAAACAGAAGGCTTGATGAACTCATGTCCATACAGGCGGATATTTCACGAGAAAAGCTGAACGAAAAAATAGGGATTGAACTTGATGTGCTTGTTGAAGAGAAAATTGATGATAACACATATATAGGAAGAACGGAATCTGACGCGCCTGAAGTGGACGGAGTTTTTTACTTGACCGCCGCTGAAAACAGGGTTAATCAGATTGTCAGGGCGAGGGTTACAGATTCTGTTGAATATGACCTTATAGGGGTGATGATTTGAAACTGACCGGTGATAAACTAAGCATACCTAATATTTTTTCATATCTCAGAATTATTCTGATTCCTTTTATTATTTATTTTTTAACAATAAGAACTGTTGAATATTTATTGTATGCCCTATTGATATTTATGTTTGCTTCATTTACCGATTTTATTGATGGATGGTTAGCCCGAAAACTGAAACAGGAATCCGAGTTTGGAAAGTTTATTGATCCCATTGCCGATAAATTTCTCGTGATTTCATCTCTTATCGCTATCATAGTGATCGATCCTAATTTTGAAATACTTGATTCATGGATGATTGTAATTATTGTAGGCAGAGATATTCTCATAACTGTGATGAGATGGCTGGCAATTAAAAAAGGAAGATCGCTACACACCAGCAGATTCGGCAAGTTTAAAACGGCGTTCCAGATGCTTTCCATTGTAATAATTATAATGATATACATGTCAAAGAGGAGCGGATTTTTTGATACTCATGAATCTCTTCCATACTGGATAATGCTTACCGTAACACTGATGACAGCGCTTTCCGGGGTAAGATATCTTGTTACAAACTGGCAGCTGTTCTTTCCGGAAAAAAAAGAAATAGAAGATCAAGAGGCTGAATGAAAATCAAAGAGTTTTTTTTCACTGCATTCTACTCCGGGTATTCCCCGATAGCTCCGGGAACTGCCGGTACACTTGTCGCGACGGCTCTCTATATACTGGAGAATCTTATTTTTTCCGAAACTGACTCCTCCTCATTGAATTTATTTAATCTTGTCTTTATAATTCTGATAATATATCCATCGATAAAACTTGGGGATGCTGCTGAAAAGTTTTATAAATCAAAAGACCCTCAGCATGTTGTTCTTGATGAAATGCTCGGTTACTGGATAGGGGTTCTTTTTATACCTTTCAGTTTTACATATGCAGTTATAGCTTTTATTCTTTTTCGGATATTTGATATTATAAAACCATTTCCGGCACGTTCACTTGAATCGCTTACAGGCGGCCTGGGGATTATGATGGATGATATTATTGCGGGCCTTTATACTCTTGCGGTTATGCATGCAGCGGTTTATCTTTTTAATATGTATAATATAGTTCTGCCTTAATTAAAATATAGTTTTTTTAGTTATTCAAATACTGGTAGTAAACTATTTTACCACGGCATTAATGCCTCCGGGGAAATAGTTTATCTCAAAATTGAGCTGTTACTAATTTTTAATAAGGGGTTTTCCGATGATAAGAAAATTTATGATTTCAGGACTTTTGTTTATTTTTTTTACAGGAACTCCGCTTCTCTCACAAAATGAATTACCGGATACCATAGAAAAAGATTTTTCTACTTTTGAAAAAAGATTCAAAGCTATTGATGAATCGATTAATTATTTAAAAAGTAAAAATGTTGATAGTAATGATATTATTACAATGTATGCGGAAGCTGAAAGTTTATTCAGGGAAGTGAAATATGCTTCCGAGCTGAAGGATTATGATATGACAGTAAGGTTCCTCTCTCATAAGATTTCAATACTGGAAGAAAAATCTTTAGAAAGAGTATCTCTTGCCAAAAGAATGGATCTTATGTATATTCTAATGGTGTCGATGGGTGGGGTTATTGTTATTTTTATGTCAATATATTCAATTTATATGTATTCAAGGAGAAAGTAAACTGATTGGAAAGAAGTTATCTGTTCAATACAGAAAAGATAAATTATGTAAAAGGAGATAAACCCTCCGTGGAGTGCATACTTTGCGCCTTACGCGATAATGACCCTCTAGTTAAAAACCTCAATGTACATACAACGGAAAAGTTTATAATTGCAGTGAATCTGTTTCCTTTTAATCCGGGGCATGTGATGATTTTCCCTAAAAGGCATATATGCCGTATTGGTGAACTGACAGAATCTGAAGCGGCAGAAATGCACATCCTTCTTGTGCAGACTATTGCAATAATTGATGAGGAATTCAATCCTTCCGGATATAACATCGGTTATAATCTGGGTGAGGGGAGCGGTGCGAGTATATCTCATATTCATCAGCATATAGTTCCAAGATACAAAAATGAAGTCGGATTTCTTGATGTTCTTTCAGGGACAAGAGTAATTGTGAGTAATCCCCTTGAAGTTATGGAGAGATTGAAGAATAAATTCAGTATTTTGTAGTCAGAGCGACGGAGGTTCCCGTGCGGGAGGAAATTTTACTCAATGAAAGATATGGTGCAGTAGAAATCAGCAAAGATGGAATGATTACCGGGTATAATGAAAATGCTCTGGTTATACTGGGTGACATTTACGGGCTAAATCGCGAGTTGAAGGGACTCAGCATAACAGGGTTATCAGGAACAGATAAAGAGATCTCTTACGATCCTGCAATACCGGAGAAAATCATCTCTTCAATTGACGGGATTAAACATATAGATAGTATTTTTTATAAGGACACAGAATCTGTAATTGTAAGATTTGCAAAAGATAATGAAGTGTTCACTACATTTTTTGACATGATTAAATTATCTTCATCATTATACCTGGAACTGGACAGTTGTCTGAATATTATTTTTATGAACGGCTCATTAATCAAAACGGCCGTTGCAGACAAATCAGAAATTTATGGTTCGAATATTTCTATCATATCAGACAAAACTGGAACCGCTAAAATCAACTCAGCAGCTGATTTATACAAAAATAAAATTATTGATTGTATGAAAATTGACGAGGTGCAGTTTAACTTCGATGGAATTTCACGCTACTATGATATGGAAGTTTTACCGATACACAGCAGTGCCGGTAAGTTTTCCGGAATTTTATGTTATCTGATAGATAACTCAGCAGAGAAAAAGATCAACAAGTTAAATCGTAAAATCCGGCGTATGAGTGCAGTTGCTAATTTCGCCGGCGGTATTGCACATGATTACAATAATGCGCTTACTGCGGTTCTCGGGAACATATCCCTGGCAAAAATGGATACTGAAAATAATAGTGAGCTTGATGAACTGCTTCGTGATGCCGAGAGTGCCGCACTTAAGATAAAAGTGCTTACCGAAAGACTCGGGATGTTCGCCCGGGGAATGAAACCTGCGAAAGTTAAGACGAATATAAAAAAATTGATTGAAAGTATAATCCCTGAAGTGTTATCAGATTATAAGGGCCACTATAAAATAACTGTTCAGGATGAGATGACACATCCTGAAATTGATCCTGAACTCATCGGTGAAGCAGTGAAACATATTATAGAAAATGCTGTAGAAGCAGCGGATAAGCCTGATGGTGAGATAGCAATTGAATTAGAAGAGAGAGATGTGGATAAAGAAGCTGTGTTCCGGGAAACTTCCATCGTTTCGGGCAGATATATAATAATCTCAGTTACTGATAATGGTTCAGGCCTTGGCTCGATTTCATCAGGTGAAATTTTTGATCCTTATGTAACAACAAAACCTGGAAGAGAGGGCCTCGGTCTGGCTCTTGCTTATACAATTCTAAAAAGACATAGAGGATTTATTTCAGTCGATTCGTCCGGAAGCGGCGGTGCGGATTTTAAAATTTATATACCGCTTTTTTGAACAGATATTCTGATCAATTGAAAATTTGCCGGAGCGAACATATTTTTTCAATAATAAATGTTGAAAATCCCGCGCTTAGTAGTTACTTAATTATTAGCTGGAGTAATCTTTTTACATTTCATTTTTATATTTTTTAAATAAAAAATACTAAAATTTCAGACAACCATATTAATTTTTTAAATCATTTTCCGGAGATTCCTATATGAAAAAAATCAGAGAATTTAAAGTTGTGCCTTATCTTCCCGAAAGACTTAAACCTCTTATGAAGATTGCAAATAACCTGTGGTGGGTCTGGAATTTTGAAGCCATAGATCTTTTCAGAAGAATTGATGTAGATCTATGGCGGGAGGTCGGTCATAACCCTGTAAATTTTCTTGGGGCACTTTCACAAAGAGCGCTTGATAGAGCTGCTGAATCGGAAAGTTTTGTAGCTCATATGCATAGAGTTGAAAACGAACTGGAACGCCATATGACTAGAGTTTCATGGTATGACCAGAATAGTGAAAATATCGAACATCAGGTTATAGCATATTATTCTGCGGAATTCGGCATTCATGAATGTCTTCCTGTTTATTCGGGCGGACTCGGAGTCCTCGCAGGGGATCATCTGAAATCTGCAAGTGAAATTGGAATCCCGCTTTATGGGATGGGGCTTCTTTACCGTTTAGGTTATTTCCGGCAGTATCTGAATCTCGACGGATGGCAGCAGGAGAGATACCCTGAAACAGATTTTTATAATATTCCTATAAGTCCTGTTACTGATGAATCTGGCGGGCATTTAACTATCGGTGTTGAATATCCCGGAAGAATGATATATGCAAGAATATGGCAGGTACTCATCGGAAAGATTAAACTTTTCCTTCTTGATACAAATATTGATAGTAACAGCATTGAAGACAGAACTATCACCGATCAGCTTTACGGCGGCGATAATGAGATGAGGATCAAACAGGAGATAATGCTCGGTATCGGAGGGGTAAGAGCATTCAGGGCAATGGGGATTAATGTAACGGTCTACCATATGAATGAAGGGCATGCTGCATTTCTGGCAATTGAAAGAATAAGGCTTGAGATGAAAGAGCACGGAATGACTTTCAATGAAGCGCTTTCATACGTTACTGCAAGTAACCTTTTTACTACGCACACGCCAGTACCTGCGGGGAATGACCGTTTTGTCCCGGAGATGATCGATAAATATTTTACAGATATATATAAAGAACTCGGCATCGCTTCTGATTCATTCATGGCGCTGGGCAGAGAAAATCCTTTTGATAAAAAAGAAGAGTTCTGCATGACGGTTCTGGCAATTAAAACTGCTTTCGGATGCAACGGCGTTTCAAAGCTTCATGGGGATGTATCAAGAAAAATGTGGAACAGGATATGGCCGCAGCTCCCGGCCCATGAAGTACCGATCGGCCATATAACAAACGGAATACAGACTCTTTCGTGGACTTCCGATGAAATGATGAGGCTTTTTAACAGGTATCTCGGCCCGGACTGGATTGATAATCCGACTTCAAAAGAAATATGGCAGGGAATTGATAATATTCCGGACTCCGAGCTGTGGAGATGCAGGGAGAGACTCAGGGAAAGACTTGTAAGCTTTTCAAGAAAACGTCTACATAACCAGCTTTTAGCAAGAGGTGTCCCGAAGAAACAGGCTGTTGTTGCAAGCTCAGTACTTGACTCCGAAGCACTGACCATCGGTTTCGCGAGGAGGTTCGCAACTTACAAACGGGCGACTCTTCTTTTCAGAGATATGGACAGGCTTTATAATATTTTATCATCACAGAAACGGCCGGTGCAGATTGTATTTTCAGGCAAAGCTCACCCGAAGGATGCCCTGGGTAAAGAATTTATAAAAGAGATTATACATACTTCGCGTGATGAAAAACTGAGGAAGAAAATTGTTTTCCTTGAAGATTATGATATCAATGTTGCGAGGTACATAGTCCAGGGAGTTGACATCTGGCTGAACAATCCTATCAGGCCTAAAGAAGCTTCAGGTACAAGCGGAATGAAGGTTGTGGCAAATGGCGGAATAAATGTCAGCATCCTTGACGGCTGGTGGGACGAGGCGTATAACTCTAACAATGGATGGGCTATCGGCAGTGGTGAAATTTATGATGATCAGAATTATCAGGATGAGGTCGAAAGCCTCTCTCTTTATAATCTGCTTGAAGAGGAAATCATACCACTCTTTTATTCAAGAGCCGATGACGGTCTGCCGGAGGCGTGGCTGACTAAAATAAAAGAATCAATGAAGAGTATAATACCTGAATTTAATACTAATAGAATGGTGAAGGACTACACGGAGAAATATTATCACCAGGCTCATATTAATTATACAGGATACCTTAAAGATAAACTTAAGATATCAAAAGAGTTATCGGCATGGAAAGAGAAAATAAAAAAAGTATGGTCAGATGCTCATGTACTTGAAATGCATATTGAGGATGATTCGAACGTTACAGTCGGTTCTGTTCTCCGTGTCAGCGCGAAAATTAGTCTTGGAAAAATTTCTCAGGAGGATGTGCTGGTTGAACTTTACTTCGGTTCAGTGGATCAGTTCGGTGATATAGCTGACGGTGTTGCGGTACCGATGGATAGAGGCCAGAGTGACGGGGAAGGAATATATTATTACACGGGCCAAATGTTATGTCTCCAGTCCGGACGGTTCGGATACAGTATAAGGGTAATCCCCTACAACCGGAATATGTCCCGTAAGTTCGACCCGGAACTTCCGTTCACCTGGGCTTGAAATTTTTTAAAATTTTTATTTATCTGTTTGACTTATTTAATATAAATTTTAATATTGAATAGTATCACACCAACAGCAACGGCAGTACTTCTGCCGTTTCTTCGTTTAAGTTTGTTTTAAAAATATTTCGTTATTTTAATTATATTAAGTATTGATAATTTTAAATTTCAGATGAAACTTCTAATATCTGTTAAGGGATTTATATGCGCGAAGCTAAGAATATAAATGATGCTGTGAAAAATAAAAAATACATGGATAGGATCAGGGAATCTCTCATTAAAAAAAATATGGATGATAACAATAATGAAGAGATTGAGTTTCTTCTAAAAAGACTTTAGATTTTTAAAAATTAAATGATAGAATTTTTCCATAACTGCACCGACTGTCTGTAGTAATCAAAAGGGGGAGGAACAATTTCTGCTTTTTGAATAATAAGCCTTCTTGCCCATCTTCTCTCCGCCAGCTCGCAGATATCTTTTATATTTCTTCCGGTCAGTGTTTCAGTTTTAGTGCCAAGGTGAAGGCAGTCATCATCTGAAAGCTGTCTTGCATAATTACCGAAAATTGCAGCCCGTTCCTCCGTGTTGGGGTAGGGAAATTTTATAATCTGATCGAACCTGCTTAAGAGCGCACTGTCAAGATCATTCATCCTGTTGGTTGCACCGATCGTTAATGTTTTTTCCGCGGAGTCAATTCCATCGAGCTTTCTTAGCAGCACTGACAATATTCTTCTTGTTGCTTCAAACATATTCTGGTCTCTCGATCCGGCGAGTGAATCAATCTCATCAAGAAAAATTACAGCTCCACCCATTAAGTCGCACATGTCAAAAATTTCTGAAAGATTTTTTGAAGACTGCCCGTACCATTTAGACATGATAGATTCAACGGGTACATATACAAGCGGGAGGCTGCTCTCTCCGGCAATTATTCTTGCAGCTGTTGTTTTGCCTACACCGGGAGGCCCTTCGAAAAGTATCGCCTTCGGCCTGTTAGACTCAAAACTTTTTCTTGTCATTCCGGCGATTGTATCGTAGATCTCGGGATTTTGTACCGGCAGTATTATTGATTCTTTAATTTTTCTTTTTATATCTGCATACCCGGCTATGTAGTCCCAGTCAGGAGTATTTTCTCCGCTCATAATAGATGCGCCGAGTTCTTTGAGCCTGTCTGCCGGACTGAAAAGCAGGCCGGAATTCACATTCCTGATAATTTCGATTACCGAATTAATCTCTTCCTGCGATAGGTTCCCCTTTTTTGTTACTTCTATAAAAGAATTAACAATACTGAAAAAATCAATTTTCAGATTTTCAGTAATATTTTCGGTGTTAAAAACATTAGTGTTAAGGGCCTGGAAGCTGTAGTGCCCTTTTTCAAAAGATAGTATCCGTAAATTCTCGATATGTTTTTTAATAATTTCCAGAGAATCAAAAAGCATAATATCCGTAAGAGGAGGTATCGCTGCTTTTATTTTTGTTTGTCCTTTCTGATACTCAATAGTCAGGTCAGGGCTTGAACCGGCAGTATCAGATAACTGAATTGATGCTGATTCAATCTGCGTTTTCATCTGGTCAAAAGATATCAGGCCTTCATTTGTATTCATTATTATTAGCGGCCCCTATAATATGAATTTCAATTTTATAATTTTCCGGTTCTTTTCAATCATTTTGGTATAGTCCTCGTTCCATTCGCTTTTTATAATTACCAGAAATATTTCACTCTGCCTGATTCTGATAATATCAATCTTATCACCCGTTCCGTCGAGATCAATTATACCTGATATTTCTCTTGTGCATAAATATCCGTTTTCACTTTTCTGGACATTGTTGAATCTATGATCGAAATCGTCAGCATAGTACCAGAAATTGGGTGAATTAAATGAAAGGAATATAACACTGTTTTTATTAAAAAGTTCTTCAGCTATTCCTGTATTTTTAAATCCTGCAAGTTCATTGAGAGGAAGGCCTTCCTTCGCGTTATTAAAAGTTTCAGGATGGAAGGATGCATTTATAAGTATACTATCCGGTTGAGTGAATTTAAATTTAATGGAAAACCTTGTTCTGCGGATCTCTGCAGTATCATCGATCAGGTTTACAATGTTTCCATCCTGTTCAATAACCACATCAATTTTATCCGGGATTTCATTTTTAATGTTTTTATCAGCAGAACATCCGCAACAGATAATAATTATTGAGATTATAATAAATATACTTTTTTTCATTTTATCCTGCCGTATTCACTAGATCGAGGGTAAGTTTTCAATACATCCGGTTTATATTGGAATGATGAATCATCCCGGTTACAGAGTTTTAATGATTTCTTATTATGCTTATTATAAAATGTAAAGATTTTTTTATGACAAAATAAATAGACATAAAAACAATGATTCCCATCGCACCATAAAGAAGAGTGTCGAAATGGAATGAAATACCCGGTACAAAATTTTTAAATGCGGCTTTGCATATATCAATATCCATATCTTTTATAAAATAAAAGAATTTTGTCAGACCCTTTGATCCGGAAAGATTTTTTAATGCTTCGGATAGACCGGTAAATCTGTCCATATTATCAGCCATTATTCTGCCGGTTGAAACAAATTCCTTAACATCAGACTGGAGATGGAGCCCGATATATTCTTCAACAGTTCTGCTGTTGCCGGCAGCCGCAGATTTGTATTTTTTTATTAAAAGGGCCAGCTCATCAACATGGCCGCCGAGTCTCTGCTGATACTGAACTAAAAATGCGGGAACCTGAATAAATACAAGTGCTCCGGCTGCTGATACCGCCCTGTCAAAGACTGATTCAAAGAATGCACCGACTGGTTTTAAAATTCTGAGATTCATTTTATTTTTTTCCCTTCTCATTAATTATGTTTGAATCCATTACGCATGTAGCGAGAATTCCGCCTCTTAGATTATACACAGTTTTTATTGAGAGAAAAGCAGGCTTGATGCAGTTCCATATATCATTATAAATTCTGTCAGTTGCAGCCTCCTGGTAAATCCCCACATTCCTGTAAGATGTAAAATAATATTTGAGTGATTTAAGTTCAATGATTTTGCCGGAGGGAATATATTCAATTTCTACGGTTGCTATATCCGGGAGACCGGAAAATGGGCATACCGCACTGAACTCGCCGGTCTCATATTTAATTCTTTGAGGATTTCCGGAGTATTCTATACTTTCAAGAAATTCTGCTGCTATATGGCTTTGGTCATCAAAGGTAAAAGTTTTTCCTTCTGCTAACGGCATAGTAATACTCCTGATAATGATTCTGTTAATAATGTATCAATTATGTACAGATTTAGTCAAGAAAAAAGGGACAGGTTAAAAATGCCTTTCTTTATGAATGAATTTCTTTAATTTTAAAAACAGCTTTTTTTTCATCAGTTACTGTAAACTCGGCGCTGCAGTATGGGCAGAGCTGGTCTCCTGATTCTTTTACTCTTATAAGTGATCTGCACTTTACACATTCGATTACAAAAGGTTCAAGGGTATTCGCTGTATCTTCAATTACAGGAAACAATTCCGGTTCTGATTCTTCAAATTCTGAAAAAACTGATTTTTCTTCAGAAGGGAAAGCATCACTGATATCTGATGTATCTGATATAGGCGGCATTATTGTACCGGGGAAAAGTTCTATATGTTTGTCAAGTATATGAAGAGCGTCAGCTCTATCTGCGGCAATTGTAAATAAAGTATCAAATCCGAGAAGTTTAAAGAGAGAGGCAATTTCATTATTTATATTAAAAAAAACAACCAATCCGTTTTTTTCATTTATACTTTTCTGGATCATCAGAGTTGCGCCGATGCCTTCGCTGCTTATAAAACTGAGATTTTTCATGTCAATCAGAAGATGAATGATATTATTATTTATAAGCTTGCTGATATAATCATCAAAGTCCGGAGCAGAGTCGCTGTTGAGAGGGCCGTCAGTTTCAATAATCGCGGCAGAGCCTTCTCCAATATCGGTATGGTTTATGAAAAACATTTTTACCTCTTTCTCCTGATTGGTATTGCGTCCCTGATTTCTTTATTTAACGAATTTTTATAATCATCAAGACTGATTACCGGCGCTATGTACTCTTTCGTTTTTTCGGGTATTTCCATGTTTAATTCTGTTTCCGGTTCGATCTCTCCCAGAAGTTCCACGGTTATGTATTCTTCTTCATCAGTTGACGGTTCATGTTTTCTCAGCGGGATAACAGTTCCTGCTTCCGGTTCACGGCTAAGACTGGCGGCGGATTTTATAGTTCCATCCTCATCAATAATATTGTTATCAAAACTATCTTCTATAACGTAATCCATAATCGGTTCTATTACATTACTATCCGGCGGGAAAAACATTACATCATCCCGGTCATCCGGAGCTTCAACAGTTTTTACAGACAATACCGGATAAGTATCTGCAGATGAAGGCGTTTCTGCGTGAGTATATGCTTCTAATGCGTTTTTCTGTATTGAACGATATCTGAACAGTACAATTAATGCTATAAAAAATGATAATATCATGGAAATTGTTATAACAAGCAGCGTGTAATATCTTGCCTGGTCAATCGATCCCTGAATAGAATTGTAAATGCGGTCTTTGCTTATAATGAAATTTACAGTGCCCGCCGGTTTCCCTTTATAAAAGATTCCTTTTGTAAAAAGCCAGCCGGTGCTGTTTAAGTCTTTATATACATATTTTTTTATAAGGTCTCTATCCTGCCGTTTAAAAGGGACAATTTTATTTATAATATTATAATTGTTGAAAATAAGTTCGCTGCTTTTTGTCTGAACCGGCAGCAGAATCATATCAAGATTATATGCAATTTCATCACTTGCAATATTTCCCATTAATTCTTTTTCAACTGTAGTGCTGGAGTGGACAACAAGCTTACCGTCAGGCAGGACAAAAAATGCTTCATCAAGAGTATTTTCCTCAATTTTTTCGTGAAAAAGAGTTTTGAGAGAAGAATATTTTTTTGTTGAGTAACTGAATTCTGCAACTCTGGCGAATGCTTCAGCCATAGTTTTAGAATAGTTGACCGTATAGTTTTCTATTTCGGTGATATTCTTTTTGCCTGAGATATAAAAATATGAGACAACTCCGGCTGTCCCGATTAGAGATTCCGCAGTAAACATCAGAAGAAATATTCCAACCGGGAATATCAGCTTCTTTAGTTTATTTGTTTTATGTTCTGCCATTGATTTATTCTTTCCGAAATTATTTTTAAATTCTTGGAACCAGCCTGCCATCCTCGCAAAAGCGGGAATCCATTGTTTTTAAAATTGCGGATTCCCCCCCCCGCACTGGAATGACATTGAGTATAACACATATGGTTAAAGTACAGGCTCACTTTGACAGAAGTAAATTCATTGAACCCGTTAAAACTCCCTGAATGCACCTATGCATTATTCTATATTATCGGTAATTATCTAATTTCGGTTGATAAAAAAAGACGTATATTATTGCATGTTTTACTATATATGAAAGACAAAATATTAAATAACAAAGAACTTCTTGAAGCATGGGACTGGGAGAGCGGCAGGCCTACCGGTATAAGTATTACCAGGGGGGAGTCTTACAGGACCGGGACACCTCATGAAGGTGTACACTTGTGGATTGCGCGTAATGCCGGTGCTGATGTCGAGCTTTTATTTCAGCATCGTGCAAAGAATAAGGCGCTCTATCCTGATTGTCTTGATATTACCGTGGGCGGTCACGTAACTTTCGGTCAGGATGAAGAGAATGCCGGTAAAATAAGAAAAGAGGCAATGGAGGAGATCGGAATCTCTGTAAATGAGCCGGAACTTGCAGATATCGGTTTCTGCCGTTTTGAAGATAAGACTGATGATTACCATCATAGAGAATTTCAGCATGTTTATCTTCTCGCAGATCAGAGGCCGCTTGACAGCTATATTTTTAACGACGGCGAAGTCATTGGGCTCTATGCTGTTCCATCTTTATTTCTTGAGTCATTATTAAAGAAAGACAGTTCTATGACCGTTGAAGGATTTGACGGCAGAACAATTATAAGAAGATCCCTTTCCCGGAAAGATTTTCACCCCATGATTTTTGATAAGAGAATGAAACTTTATATGTCTGTTGTCATCCGCGGTGCGAGGGAACTTGTACGGACAGGAAAAGTAACAGTCACGATGTCCCAGATATAAAGGCCGGTTATACAAGGTCTAGCCGGAGTAGTCCCTTAACAGACCTTCAGAGCTGCTGCAGTATAAAAGCTGAGTTTTATACTGCAGCGGCAAATTCAATTTACTGCTGGAAAATATGGAAGATATAACTTTTGAAGAATCACTTAAAATAGCAAATCCTCTCTATGTTGATGTAAGAGCCCCGATCGAGTATAATGAAGACCATATCCCGGGTGCGATAAATCTTCCTATATTCAATGATGAAGAGAGAAAAGAAGTAGGTACTCTCTATAAAATGGTCGGCAGGGTGGATGCCGTAAAAAGAGGAACGGAGATCGGCGGGAAAAGAATTGTCGATATAATAAATTCCCTTACTGAAATAAAAGATAGGCAGATTATCATATACTGCGCCAGAGGGGGGATGAGATCGGGGGCTGTTGCATCTCTGATAAGTTCCCTGGGCATAAAGACCTATAGAATAATTGATGGATACAGATCATTCAGAAAGATAGTAATGGACGAATTATCCACAGTAGAAATAAAACCTAAAATTTTTATACTGCAGGGTTTGACCGGTGCGGGTAAAACAGAGATATTAAAATTACTCCCGAATTCCGTTGATCTTGAAGGCATGGCGGGACACAGAAGCTCGATGTTCGGAGGCATCGGGCTAAAGCAGAACAGCCAGAAGTGTTTTGAGACTCTTCTCTGGCTGAAACTTGAAGAATTGAAAAATGAAGCCTTTATCGTATTTGAAGGAGAATCAAAAAAAGTAGGAAATATGCATATACCTGAAAATATTTTCAGGCAGATGCGGGAAGCTCCTGCAATCTATATTGAGACGTCCATTGAAAGAAGAGTGGAGATCATAAGAAGGGAATACACCGGTTTTGACGAAGACGAAAAAATATTGAAAATTGCTAATTCTTTGAGGAGCAAACTCGGCAGCAAAAAAACTGATGAACTGATTGAATTTTATAAGCAGGGGAACCTGGATGAGTTTATAAAAATTCTTCTTCTTGATTATTATGACACACTGTACCGGCATACCCTTGATAAATTTGATTATCTTGCCAGGATAAATAATACTGACACTGTTGATGCATCTGAAAAGGTATTGCTTACTATAAAAAGGGTATTGAATCTTTAAAATGCGGCATTCATCTCATCTTCATTTATGTACCGCATTACAGGATACCGTGAATTTTAATTAATAAAAATTTAAAGACCAGTATAATAATTGACAATAGCTGGTAAATTTGCTAATTTTTTAAAAATTTAAATAATTAAAGGAAAAAAATCAGGGGGCTATATGAAAAAATTTATTTCAGCTGCACTTTTTCTGTTTTTTGTCGGTTGCGGCGGAGGAACACAGTATCAGGATGTTAATAAAGCTGAAGGATCGATGGAGTGGGGTCCGAAAGAGATTAAAGTCACAGTTGATAAAATGGTTACATCTCTATATGTTTTTCTGAAAGATGAATACAAAAAACCGTCATTTATCCAGGTAAAAAAATTCCAGAATAAAACATCAGAACATATTGATACAGATCTGATGGTAAGCGAAATTCAGACAAGATTAATCCAGAAACGGATTAAATTTATTGACGACTCGCTTGAAGCAGATGCGTTGAAAGAGATGGAAAAAGGTATGACCGGAATGGTAGATCCTGACAGTGCAGTACCTGCAGGTGAACTGAAATCTCCGAACATGTATCTTACCGGCGATATAAGAGAGAATGTAAGATATATAAATGGTAAAAAAGTTCAGTATCTTAAGGTTACTCTTAAACTTATAAACCTTAAAACCAATGTAGCAGAATGGCAGGATCAACAGGAATTTTTAAAATCATCCAAATCTGACAAGATCAGTTTCTGATCCGCTGTTTAATCCCGGAGATAATTATGAAAAAAATAATGCAGATAATATCAGCCGGTTTGATAATACTTGCCTTCGTATCGTGTTCATCGAAGAGTTATGAAAAGGAAATGAAAGCTTCGGAGGATCTGTTTTACAAAGGCCAGTATCGTGAGGCTGCAAGACTTCTTCTGCCTAATGTTAATAATGCAGGGAAAGATGAACTCCTTTTTATGATGGAGTGCGGTCTTATGCTTCATACCAGCGGCGATTATGAAACAAGCAACAAGGTTATGCTCAGGGCCGGAAAGCTCGCCCAGCTGATACCTATAAGCGTTACCCAGCAGGCTGCATCCTTTCTGACAAATGATGCCAACTCCAACTATCGGGGTGAGGATTTCGAAAAAGTGCTTGTTCACGTGTATCTTGGCATTAATTTTTTAATGCTGGAGAAGTATGACGACGCCAGAGTTGAATTTATGGCAGTTAATAATGAACTTTCGAAAATTAAAACTGAAAATGGCGAAGCGAGATATAAGCAGAATTTAATGGCTAAATATCTTACTGCTATTGCATTTGAGATAGTTGGTGAAAGGGATAACGATACAAGGGATATTGAATTTGCCTATATAGAATATAAACAGGTGTATGCACTTAATCCTGAACTTGCTATGGTTAAAGATGACCTTCTCAGGGTATCTAAACGTCTCGATTATGATGATGAGTATCAGGAATGGAAGAGCAAATTTGGAAAAAGTTATAATGAAGATGCTGAATCAGGCGAACTTGTAACTATTTTCCAGGCGGGGAGAGCTCCTATTAAAAAATCCAGAGGCCCTCTCCTGAAAGATCCTGATATGGAACCTATTATCAGGGTTTCTCTTAATTCTTCAATCAACGTTAATGCGGGAATTACAGCTGCTGCTGTCCTGGTTGCTATGAGTAATGCAGAAAATCCGATACCAAAATTCCAGAAAAGATCAAATAAGGTTGATAAGGTAAGGGTTGATGCCGGCGGGAAAACCATTAATACAACCAAGCTTGAAGATGTGGAAACTACCGTAGTTAAAAACCTGGAAGATGATTACGGCAGACTTTATAAAAGAGTTGCAGTGTCAATAGTTACAAAAGCAGTAGCTTCTCTTGCGGCGGGTATTGCTGCTAAAAAAATGGCGGAACAGTTTGAATCTACCAAGGCATTTTCGGGACTTATCGGTACTGCTATGGGAGCGGGGACTGGAGCGGCTTTGTTTTCCCAGATGAAACCTGATTTACGGTGCTGGCATACTCTTCCGGCAAACTTTCAATTGGGCAGGATGAAGCTGAAACAGGGTAAATATAAGCTTAATTTTGCTTTTATGGGAGACGGAGGAATTGTTGATCGTGCAGAAAAAGAAGTTGAAATTAAGAAAGGCGAAAAGACACTGGTAAACCTGAGAACGCTTTATTAGGGTACAGGTTGAAAATAATGACTCAAATTCATAAAACAGATACGGGAGACAAAAAATCTCCCGTATTTTTTAATAACGACATACTCAATCATCTGCTATATCCTGCTTGTATTATTACTTCTAAAAGTATTCTTGAATACGCGAATACCTCATTTATGCAGTTTTTCGGAATCGATTCCGGTGAGAGAAAATTCGACTGGCCTAATGTCTTTAACAGTGAACATAAGAAATGTGTAGCCCAGACTTTCGTTAAGGCATTTAACGGTGCTTTTTCAAGCTGTGAGGTAGAGGTTAAAACACCAGAAAATGAAGCAATTCCTGTAGAAATGCTGATGCAGCCTGTTTCGGTTAACGGGATTATACACAATGTAATGATACAGATCAGAGTCCTTGATGAAGATAGAGTAGCTAACAGGCCTTCCGTCAGCAGACATGAAGAATTCGCCAATTCAGGGCATTATGAATTTTCACCACTGCCGCTTATGAGATTCAGCAGAGAACTCCAGATTTTAAGATGCAGCAGGTCTTTTGAGGGGACTCTGGGTTATAGTATTGATGAACTTTCGAAAGATCCTGCGGGAATAAGCACTCTTTTTAAGTATGATTCTGAAAAAATAAAGAATCATATTTTGGAAATACTAAAAGGGAATATCCCGTTTAAGAGAATTGGAGAAATCAAGGTACGGAGCAAGGAAGGTGACGAAAAAATCGTTAATGTGATAATTTATCCGGTTTTAAAAGATAGCGAAATTGTTGCGATAGATCTGATCATGGAGGATATCACAAGGGTAAGGGAATTAAAAGAAAGATTGAGTTCAGCTAAAAGGCTTAATCTTGTAAGTGATATAGGAAAAGGTTTTATACACTCGATTAATAATACAGTTAATGTAATTTTGAATCAGACTCAGCTTTTGCAGATAATTACGGAAAAAAATTCTGTTCATGACGGACTTAAACAGATTGAACAATATGTACATGAAGTGGTTGATCAGCTGAGAAGAATTTTAGGTTTTATTAATGATAAAAATGATCTGTCTGAAGATAGAGTGGAACCTTTCGAGAATATCCTTAATGATGCGATTGAATTTACTAAAATTCATTTTAAGGTTGAAGAAGGGAAAAGACGAAGGACACTTTCCATCGAAAAAATTCCCGGTTTCGAAATGGTTATAAAAACTGATACAGGTTTCGTAAGAGAACTTCTTATCTGGGCAATTTTAAAAGTATCAGCTTATGCAGGTAAAAAAGGACAGATTGAGGTCGAACTGAAGAAATCGTCATTTATCTATTTTACCGTTTCAGTAAACAAACAGAATGGCTTGGATAAAGACAATATTGTTCCTTTTACACTTGATGGCCTTTCCCCCTCGGAAATCAGGAATGCCGCTGAAAAACTGAACCTGAAAATTCTTGAAGAGGAATCCGTTGATCAGTACTCCATTAAAATAATTTTTCCTCAGAGAATAATTGTTGAGAATAATAATAACACTAACGGCAAACCGGAATATAATATTGAAGATAAAGATATTATGATTGTTGAAGATGAAAAGGCGTTACAGATGATTCTTGGAAATCTGTTCGAAAGAATGGGAAACCGTGTATTTATAACAGATAATGGAAATGATGCTTTTGAAGAGTTTAAACGCAAGAATTATGATATTGTAATAACTGATTATGATGTTTCCGGATACACCGGGATCGAGCTTTCGGCAAGAGTAAAGGAGATAAACGAGGATACGCTCACTATTCTTCTGTCAGGCTGGTCGCTTGATCTTAAAGGATACACAGGCTTCATAGATTTATTTATGGCAAAGCCGTTTAATATTGAGGATTTGATAAAGGGAATCTCAAACTTAAATTTACTGAAAGTTTAGAAATTAAATAATTGCGTTTATTTTTTCCACATCATTAATTTTGCCAAGCATTACAATTACATCATTCATCTCAAGAATTTCAGTCGGTTGAGGATTAAACTTCATCTCGCCGTTGTATTTTTTTATCAGCACAATGATAACTCCAAAATCTTTACGAAGATTGCTTTCTACAAGTGTTTTCCCGATATAATTGGATTTGGCACTTATTTTCGCCTCTTCCATTCTAAGGCCGAGTTTGTCATCCATTGTGGCAATATCTATAAAGTCAACAACTGTCGGTCTGATCAGCATCTGCGCCATTCTCTGCCCTCCAATCAGATAGGGTGAAACAACTTTGTCTGCTCCGGCGCTTGTAAGTTTTTTTTCATTTTTTGCATCTGAAGCTCTGGCCATAATGTAAATATCAGGATGAAGCATTCTTGCTGTCAGCGTGATAAAAACATTATCAGCATCGGACATTACTGCTGTAACTAATCCTTTTGCTTTCATGATACCTGCTTTAAGAAGTGTAGCTTCATCAGAAGCATCAAGAAGCATGTATGTGACATGCATTGCCTCAAGTTCGGGAACACGTTTAGTATCGTTTTCCAATACTATAACTTTTTCATTATTTTTCATAAGTTCCTTTGTTATGAGCTTACCTATCCGTCCGAATCCGCATACTATAAAATGGTTTTTTAATCCTGAAATTCTCTTTGCCACTTTTTTTCTCCCGAACCTTTCACTTATTTCACCTTCTATGAGCATCCTGATAAAAGTACCCAGAGTATAACCGGCAATGGTTATACCGAACACGATTATAAATATGGTAATTATCCGTCCTATTCCGGAGAGCGGCTGAACCTCTCCAAAACCGACAGAGCTTATTGTTATTGCTGTCATGAAAATTGCATCTGAAAATGACATGCCTTCAATAAAATGATAGGCCAATACTCCGGAAGTACATGTGAGTAAAAAAAGGTAAAATGCTGATCTTAATTTTCGCAAGACTTTATCCTGTTAAGTATATTTAACCCGTTTATTCCCGGCAGAAAAGAAAACATAATGAAAATGTTATTGCCTGAATAATTATTATTGTATCTACTCAATTATTGCTAGTATAATTTAAACGGTAATAATCTTTTGAATATTGTACAGGTAAGATTATTACCTCGCATAGAGGAAGCAATTATTAATCTTTTCAATATAAATATTTCAATGTAAATGGAAATTTATCAGAATTTAAAAAAAATGAATAATATATGAATATAAACTACAGAGTTTTTTTTATAATTTTATTTCTGATCCTGCAGATTCTTAACTGTAGCCGGGAGAATAAAGTTTTATTTTACCGTCCTGTGGAGAGAGCGGATATCGATATTATAGGGGGGAGGGCTGGACTTATCAGAACTGTCTATTGTGATATCTATATTGAATATGTAGATAGTGGCAGCTGGAATTATCTTAAAAATTTTAATATGTTTAAAGGCAGCGGAAAAGGGAATCCTGTGGATCCATGCTTTCATTTTATAATAGTAAATACGTGGAATAAACCTTTCATAATTGAGAAAGTAGAGGCCGCGTACAACGGGGAAATTATACCTGTAGAAGATTACAGTTTTATCAAAGATAAAAGTTATTTAGGGAACAGGTACTCGGTAAATATTTCGTCATTGCTTAAAAAAAGAAGGATTTTATCCGATAAAAATCTCTTGGGAGAAATCGATTTTGAAAATGAAACCGCCGGGTACAGGCTTAACTTTATTGCTCCGGGAGATAAGGTTTCTTTTTTCAGTTTTTTTCAGAGAATTTCTTCAGGGAAATCATCAAAGATAAGAGTGATAATAAAATACTTTGATGTAAAAAAAGTTATTGATTTTGATATTGGCCGTTTTGAATATAATGAAATTGAAAATATGCAGCAATAGGTGGAGTTTTAATAAGAATGAAAATTGAAGAAATTGATATAATAAAAGTCGCAAAACTTGCAAGGCTTGACCTTTCTCCTGAGGAGAAAGATGAGTATTCAAGGCAGCTGAGCGGCATTATTGAATATGTTGAAAAGATAAATGAACTTGATACATCAATGGTTGAGGCTGCGGATCACATTGTTGAACTCAATAATGTTTTTAGAAAAGATGCTGTTAAAAATTCTATTGACCGCAGTGAATTGGAAAAGATTGCGCCTGATTTTAAAGAAGGATATATTATAGTTCCCAAAATTATTGAATAATATGGATACATCTGCACGACGTCTGTTCATTGCACTTCCTGTTGATGAAGTACAGGCTGTCCAATCATTGGCTGAAGTTTTTAAAAATCTGAAGAAATATGAATCACTCCTTAAGATCGTTCCTGCGGATAATTTTCATATAACATTAAAATTTTTCGGAGCAGTTGATCCGGTAACTGCAGACTCTCTCGCAAATGCATTTTTATCTCTTAACAGTTTAAAAAAAGTTGAATTCAGAATTGAAGGTATCGGGGCTTTCCCATCTACAGCAGACCCTTCAGTTATATGGACCGGCTTGGAATATGACAAAAAGCCGCTTGGTGAAATTTTTCAGGCGGTGGAAACTTTGGCGGCGTCATTTGGTTATCCTCCTGAAAAGAGAAAATTTATTCCGCACCTTACTCTCGCAAGAGTCAGAAAAGAAAAAAAAGTACCTGCTGAATTAATCAGATTTCTTAACACCGGGAAGGATTCTGCATTTGCTTCATCAGTATTCAGGGAACTTATACTTTTTGAATCTACACTTCATAGAACAGGAGCTGAATATAAAAAAATCGGAGTAATAAAACTGATATGAATACTTATATTTTTGATTGATTATTTATCATTCAAAGATTAACTGGTTTAAAAAGTATTTAATTAATACACCTTTTTGCAGTTTCTGCTGACGTAAAACAAAGTCCGTGACCGCATGTTGAAATAACTTAATTATGAGAGGATTTAATGGCCACTTTACTTAACAGCCCTGAAATGGTAGCTAAAGATCACTATCTGTTGACATTACGAATGATGGATAATGCATGTAAGCCCGGACAGTTTATTAATATAAAAGCATCTGACGGAACAGATCCTCTGCTCCGCAGGCCATTTTCAATTTTCGATGCTGACGGTGAAATTGTCAGGATAGTAGTGCGTGTTATAGGGAAAGGAACTGAACTGATCTGTGGCATGCAGCCCGGCGAGATAAATGTAATAGGGCCTTCAGGTAATGGGTTTACCATTGAGAAAAGTAAACATGTACTTCTTGTCGGCGGCGGAGTGGGGAATGCGCCTCTTTATTACCTGATGAAAGAATTAAAAGAAAAAGGAAACATAATTACCTACATATATTGCGCGAGAAATAAAGAATTTATATTTGAAAAAAATAAATATAAGGCACTTGCGGATGAATTTATTATTACTACTGATGACGGGTCTGACGGTGTTAAAGGTTTTGCCACAGAAGTAATGGCTGATAAAATTTCAATGAAAGGTTATGACAGGATATATACCTGCGGCCCTGATCCGATGATGGAAAAGACCGTAAAGCTTGCGGATGCGGGCACTCCGGTAGAAGTCTCTGTTGAAAATTATTTCGGGTGCGGCGTGGGGCTTTGCGTGGGATGTACAGTTGATACTGTAACTGGATACAGGCGGGCTTGTGCTGATGGTCCGGTTTTTGACGGCAGAATAATTCTCTGGGACAAAATGCCTGATTGATGTAATGATAATTTCTATAAACATAAAAAAACTCTGCCAGACTGGCGGAGTTTTTTTATAGTACTGGAATACTCGATGGCAATTATAATTTTTCAATCTATTAAGGGGATTAAGAGGCTGTAGCCCCCGCGAATCCTTAAGTGACGTTATTTAAATAATGGAGATAATTTTTTAAATTCCGGAGTTCCGGCTTTTTCAATAATCATAAAAGCAATTGTTTCAGTGGGATATACCAATGCACCGGCTTCAGATAATATACTCAGGGCTGATTTCCAGTCCTCTTTTTTCCTTGAAGCTACTCCATCCGCTGCAACTATTACTTTTATTCCTGAAGAGATAAGACTCAAAGCTGTCTGAAGCACACAGATGTGTGATTCTATTCCTGTAATTATCACAGTTTTCTTACCTGCTTTAAGAACGGCTTTTTTTATCTCATCATCTTTCATGCAGTCGAAATGTAATTTTTCAAGGTTTAATGAATCTCCTGCGAGATCTTTAAGTTCAGGAATTGTTTCTCCCAGGCCTTTTCTATATTGTTCTGTGAATATCAGAGGAATATTAAATTCTCTCGCTGTGTTGATAAGAATGGTCCCGTTTTTTTTGAGGACACTCTGTACACCGCTCTCCATAGCGTTAAAAAGTCTATCCTGTATATCTATTATCAATAATAATGAGTCGCTGCTGTTTATTGTAAAATCTTTCATTTCTATATCCTTTGTGCTAGTTGTAATTAATTAATTTTTACATGGTCAAGGGTACTTATCCCTTTTAACGTACCAGTGGGTTCCCCGCGGCAATAAAAATGAGTTTTTATATTACCGGCATTTACTGAAGGAGTTCATCTCCAATATTATTTATGATGGAATCCTTTTTGTTATCTTTTATTTTATTTAATATTTTCTGTTTCTGCCCCTGCATAATATTTTCGTCAGGAGACTTTGTAGACATGTGAAAATTTGAATTCTGATTTGAGCAGATGTCACATATTTTATCCGGTATAAACTCAGGGATAAATATTTCTGAAATTGTGCTTTTGCATGATGGACCAGGCAGGAGCCCGGAGTTGGCACAAACTGTCATTGTGGTCAGTGCAGCGTAAGCGGGAAAACCGGAAACCGGTTCGTTCCTTAAGGCTTCTCTCATGTAATTGCCCCACACCGGAGCGGCGATACCGGCAGCAGCCTGTCCTACGCCCAGGGAAAGGCCGAGTTTGTCGTAACCTATCCATAATCCGGTGGAGAGATCAGATGTGAAGCCGATAAACCATGCATCTTTCCAGTTGTTTGTTGTTCCTGTTTTACCTGCTGCAGGCCGTCCTGGCGAAGCAGCCCGTGCTGTTCCTGATGAAATAACGCTCTGCATAAGGCTTATCATTACCTGGGCCGTACCCGGTTGTATAACCTGGATTGTACCGTTTTTTGTTTTTTCAGCTATTATATCATTTACTTCCTGTTCCCGGTTTTCAATTACTTCACCATTGCGGTTTTTAATGTATCTTATTGCAAATGGAACTACATCTTTTCCGCCATTTGCGATTATAGCATAAGCCCTTGTGATTTCAAAGGGGCTTACCTCAATCGATCCAAGGGCGATTGAAAGATTTCTCGGTATCCTTGCTTTCTTTTCGGAATCATTCATTTTCAGGAGTTTGGCGTAATAGTTCATCACCATGTCGATTCCAATCGCGTCAGCAATCCGTATGGATACTACATTAATAGATTTTTCCAGTGCTCTCCTCAGCCTGATAAAACCATTATACTCACCTTCGTAGTTTTCAGGTTCCCAGTCCCCTCCATCCGTATCGAGATAAACAATTGGCGAGTCGAGTACACTTGTTGCTGCTGTGAATTTTCCTGACTCAATCGCCGCAGCATATAGAAGCGGTTTAATAGATGAGCCGGGCTGTCTTTTTGACTGCATAGTCCGATTCAGCTGGTTTATGCTGGAAAACTCACCTCCGCCTATCATTGCTTCAATATAACCGTTATGATGATTAATGGAGATAATACATCCTTCAACTCTCTGAAGTTCGCGGTCGTCAGTGTATGTTGTTTTATATTTATCAAGAAAGTCTGAGATGGTATCAAGACCGGCAAGGAAATTTATTCCTTCCAGTTCTTCAATGACTTCACTGCGGAGATGATTGTTAAGTTTATTATTCTCGGCAGATCCCTTCTTATTGAATGAATTTATATTGAGAATAAATGAAGCGAGTGAAATTTCATCAGAAAAATTATTAACCATATATTCTTCGTTGTTAAATGAAAGTCCGCCTGATACTACACTCTGCCTGTCGAGCGCATCTTTCAGAATCCGCTGTCCTGCCATCTGCTTGTTTACATCCAGCGTAGTGTAGACAGAAAGTCCACCCGTGAAAACCATCTCCTCCCCATACTTTTTAACCAGTTCTCTTCGTATATATTCAGTGAACCATGGAGCTTTGTCTATTCTTGTGCTCCATGTAGTAAGTGATGGCGAGAGGTCACCAATAAAAGCAAGATAATCAGGCCAGAATCCGAGAAAAGCTTTCTCCGCTTCATCAACGGTAATGTAGCCCATCTCCACCATCTTTCCAAGAATGATTTTATGCCTTGAAATTGCAATTTTAGGATGCCGTATAGGCGAAAGCTGGTTAGGTGATGACGGCAGTGTGGCAAGCAGGGCACACTCTGCCAGATTGAGGTCCCATACATTTTTCTGAAAATATATTTTTGACGCGGATTCAACGCCGTATGCGCCATGCCCCAGAAATATCTGGTTAAGATAAAGATTGAGAATTTCCTGTTTGGAATATTTAGCTTCAATCATAATGGCGATAAAAGCTTCTTTAATTTTTCTGTAAAGACTCCTCTCCCTTGAAGTGAGAAGAATTTTTGCAAGCTGTTGTGTTATTGTACTCCCGCCCTGTTTTACGCCTCCTGCGAAAATATTAACAAAAAAAGCCCTTACTATACCTTTAGGATTAATTCCCCAGTGGTCGTAGAACTCATTATCTTCAATTGCAACGAAAGCATTTATTAGATTTTTGGGAATCTTTTCATATGGGACTATTTCTCTTTTTTCAGTGAAGAGTTCAGAGATAAGGATTCCATTTTTATCATAAATCCTTGTCGTGATGTCGGGCTGATAAGTCGCAAGATTCTGTACCCGGTTAAAATCAATAACAAGTATCACAATAAAAGCTATGACAAATCCCGCTCCAAGGCCAACAAGTGTTGTTTTATAGTTTCGTACAAACGAGGGAAGGTTTGTGACAATACTTTTTAGAATGATAATTATGCTTGTGATAATATTATCTGCTCTTTCAGTATTTATGTTTTTTTTGATATTAAATTTATTTGAGAATTTATCTGATCTGAAAGAGAAAGGATTTTTTTTATCACCATTTCCCCCTCCGAATGTTTTACCGCCGAATTTACCCATGTTTCTGACCTTATAATTTATTAAATGTTGATTGTTAAATTCATTATCCGCCAATACAAATATTTTTTTTAAAAAAATGAAAAAAATAGATGTTTAATAACTTTGATGAGATATTTTTATATATTTAATAATAAACGGTTATAATCGCTTTTAATAACCCATCAGTGTAATCCTGTAATTTTTTTAAATTGACGATTTTGTTTATGAAAAAGGAAAATTTTTAATGCTATCAAGGATGACGGCGTTTAAATTCAAGGAGGAATATAATGGTAATAAATCACAACGTAGCTGCAATTTTTTCTCACAGGACTTTAAAATTCCATGACTGGAGCCTAACAAAAGATGTGGAAAAACTCTCTTCAGGAATGCGTATAAATAAAGCCGGTGACGACGCATCCGGACTCGCGGTTTCTGAAAAGATGAGATCACAGATTCAGGGTTTGAGACAGGCGGAAAGAAATACTGAAGATGGTATGTCCCTCATTCAGACTGCTGAAGGTTACCTCACAGAAACACATGAAATACTTCAGAGAATCAGGGTCCTTGCTGTACAATCTGCAAACGGTACTTATACAGACGAAGACAGACAGCTGATACAGATTGAGGTTTCAGAACTTGTTGATGAAATCGATAGAATCGCGTCTCAGGCTGAATTTAACAAGATGAAACTTCTTACAGGTTCTTTTGCAAGACTGCATCCTACTGCGTCTATGTGGTTTCATATGGGACCAAACATGCATCAGAGAGAAAGAGTTTTCATCGAAACAATGACAACTGCAGCACTTGGACTAAGGAATCCGACAGTACTTACTTTTATATCTCTGTCAACTCCAGGTAAAGCTAACTCTGTAATAGGACTTGCCGACGAAGCTCTTAGAATTATCTCAAAACAGAGAGCAGACCTTGGTGCATACTATAACAGACTCGAGCATTCTGCTAAAGGTTTAATGAACGCTTATGAAAATGTTCAGGCTTCTGAAAGCCGTATAAGAGATACAGATATGGCAGAGCAGATGTCTTCATTTACAAGATATCAGATCTTAACACAGGCTGCGACTTCAATGCTCGCCCAGGCAAATGCGAAGTCACAGACAGTACTGCAATTACTTAAATAATTTTCTGAGCCAACATCGCAATACCATTCGAAACGCCGGACTCTCCCATCCGGCGTTTT
>DAONFJ010000010.1:60165-64288 GCA_035403545.1 Spirochaetota bacterium | reverse complement strand
TACAGTGCGCAAGCTGTTATTCGGATAAATTAAAAAGCGATAAAAATCGGTATCATGCACCGGCGGCATGCAGCCAAATCCTCCTATACGACTGTTGATACAGCACCGCACGCAACCCCCCATTGGGTGCGGTGCTGTATTCTTGTATTGCAGGATGAGTTATGTGTGAGCTGCGGAAGTGAAGATGATTATCCGCAATTACTGTACAGGATCCATTATACTACGCAACAAATTCTACAGCTGGAGTTCGTGTCTTTTTCTTTGTGTAAAACCGGAGATTTTTCTGTAACCCGCGCTTTTGAGTTTCTCTATCGCATAAGGGTATCCGCTGCACACATCATCAGGCGAATGCGAATCTGATCCCAGTGTAACCGGAACATTTTCCCGAAACAATATGTCTATAATTTCATCGGACGGGTAGATTTCATGAACAGGTTTCCGCAAGCCCGAAGTGTTGATCTCCGCGGCAATCCCGTTTGCGGACATCTTTGCAGCGATCCTTCGTATAACAGGATTCATGCTGCGTTTTGATCTATGGCCGAATTTTTTAATAAGATCAAAATGCCCTACGATATCACAGAAACGCGCGTCTACAAGGCCTTCGATAAGCCTGTAATAATCTTTATATATATCATCGATGTCTCTTTCATCATAGCGGGAGATTTCTGCGGGATTATCGACTCCCCAGTCACCCATATAATGAGTTGAACCGATAATAAAATCAATTCCGGGATCAGTGAGATATGAACTCTGAAGAGTATCAAAAAAAGGGAAATCAATTTCAAAACCGAGTTTAATATCAATTATATTCTTATACTTTTCTTTTTTTACAATGATGGAGTTTACGTATCCGGGAACATCTTCAGGAGACATGGATATTCCATCACGCAGATGCAGGGGGACAGGAGCATGGTCTGAAAAACCGAACTCTTTTAGCCCGTATTCAACCGCTCTTTTTATGTACTCATCCATCTCACCTGTAGCGTGGCCGCAGAGAATGGTATGGTTGTGATAGTTAACCATGTATGTCAGTAACCATGCCTGTAGTAAAAGTGTGAAATATCGTTAAGCGAAGTATATACTTTAGGATCGACCTGTTCCATCTTTATAAAAAATCTCTCCATCTCTCCATCACCTTCACTGTTTATTACGGTGAGAATATTCCACAGGTACGGGACTTTACCTCCCGGTTTACCACTGCGGTCAATGGAGTCTTCTATAACTTTAGTATCCATAATATTTTCAAGGCTTACAGATACAAATTTGTCGTTGTCTTCCGCGCTCTCTGCCGCACCGGAAGGATGAGTAAGATAGAGAACCAGTACACGTTTCTTTTTAAGATAAATAGCAGCAAGTTCAACATTTCCTGCTTCAAAATATCTCGGCCTGATTACAATTTTGCCGATCTTTGAAAAATCGCCTTTATAAGGATAGAACGAAAGCAGAAATCTCAGTCTGTCCGGAGTCATGAGGAGAGTCTGATTTCCGGGATAACCGGTTCCGGGATAAATAATTTCAATTATTGAATCATTATTTTTATACCTGTCGCAGAGGTATAAGCTCCCTACTCTATCAATAAGAAGGGTATCGATGTCAGAGACAATTTCGTCATCAATGCCGGGGATACTGTAATCAATACCCTGTCCGCTTCCGGCACTGCAGTTATAATATTCCCTGATATCGAACATCCCGTTCTCCCTTTATTACTTGTCAAAACCTAAAAGTTCACTGATCAGCTTCCAGGCCTGCTGCCTCTTGGCATCGTATGACGCAAGAGAAGCATCCTTACCAGTGCTCACATATTCTACAAAGTACTTACCTTCATCCATAAGAAGAGTATAACAGTCTATCATTTTTTTAAGAAAAACCGCGTCAGGTTCCGAAACCTCTTTCGATTTCACAAGCTTATCAAGATAATCTTTCTGAACCTTAGACTGTGCTATAATCGAATTTACAAACGATATTGCCTGTTCTTTGTCATATACCTCTTTAGTATGAGAATCCGCAATTACTCCTATCGAAAGATATGTCAGATAGAGATTTGATCCGCCCGAAGCTCCTATAGTTTCAAGCTGGAGATCACTCGCAAATGCTGCCGAAGCAATGAGAATCGCAGCTATAAGACTGAAAACTTTTACTTTCATATTATCATTCTCCTTTTTATTATGCTTTACCTGCTGAGCCTAATACGTTAATATTCTTGTGCATATACAGTTCTTTAAGCGCATCCCTTGCAGGGCCCAGATATTTTCTCGGATCAAACTCTCCGGGATTCTCTTTCAGAACTTTTCTTATGGCTGCGGTCATTGCCAGCCTTCCGTCCGAGTCAATATTTATTTTGCATACCGCTGATTTCGCCGCTTCACGGAGCTGGCTCTCGGGAATGCCGATTGCGTCGTCCATCTTTCCGCCGTTTGCATTGATCTGTTCTACCAGAGCATGAGGTACAGATGAAGAACCATGGAGAACTATGGGGAAACCGGGAATTCTTTTTTCAATTTCATGAAGGATATCGAGTCTTATCTGCGGATTTGTTCCCGGCTTGAACTTGTACGCGCCGTGCGATGTACCGATGGCGATTGCAAGTGAATCCACTCCGGTTTTGGACACGAAGTCCTGTACCTCTTCCGGCTGTGTAAAAACATGCTCCTCTGCATGTACATCATCCTCAACTCCCGCAAGAACTCCAAGCTCGCCTTCAACTGTGACGTCATGTTTATGCGCGTAAGCCACAACTTTTTTTGTAAGCTTAACATTATCAGCGTATGAAAGGTGTGATCCGTCGATCATGACAGAGGAGAATCCTGTATCTATACAGCTCTTGCAGAGTTCAAATGAATCACCATGGTCAAGGTGAAGGACAATTGGAAGTTTCCTTCCGAGATCTTTTGAATACTGAACAGCGCCCTCTGCCATGTATCTCAGCATTGTCTGGTTGGCGTATTTTCTCGCACCTGCAGACACCTGAAGTATTACAGGAGAACTGGTTTCAACGCAGGCCATGATTATGGACTGGAGCTGTTCCATATTATTGAAATTATATGCGGGGATTGCGTATCCGCCCTTAACCGCTTTTTTGAAAAGATTTCTTGTGTTTACTAAACCTAATTCTTTATAGCTTACCATAATTTTACTCCTATTTATTTAAAAAATGACAAAATATTAACAGCTTAAAAATTGCCGGTGCTGATGTCTCCGCCGCAACCCTGGCACGCCGGAAAAATTTTCACCGCAGATTTTAAAAAAACTGAATAATATATTCACCGGCAATATGCCGATGTCAATGAAAATTTTAATACTGATTCTAACTAAGAATTAGACATAAGATAATAATTACTTGTAAAAAAACAAAATATAATCAGGAATTTCAGGGGAATATAAGGGATGATCTCAATATATTTTCATACAAAAATTATATAAGTAGTTTTGAATTTTAAAATATAACATGATTACACTACTGGTAATATGGCGCCACAAAACAGCAAAATGGGATTTTAAATCAATTTTTTTAATCAGAACTAATCCGGGTTAGGACTCAAAGGATTAAAAAAACATTTTTTTGATTCAAACTTATAAATTTCTAAAGTTCAATATTCAAACAATAGGCACGATTATTAATTAAAATGCACGGATTGCACGTACACGAATACCTCCGCCGTTTTTTGAGTTCCATCCCTGGTAACCATCGTCGAAACCCTGATTCCACGCAAAGCTGGCATCATATTCTGATGAACACCAATAATGATCTGAAGTGAAACTTCCAATCCCCTTTTGAGCTAAATTCTCATACATCAAATTAAGCTCATCCAGTGAAGGAAGAAACCAGTCATCGTAAATAACGCTGTTAACGACGATTGATAAATCTTCGCATACTTGAGCAGCCCTGCCTGTTTCTGCAACCGGAGTATTCAACAGAACAATAATTTTACCGGTATTTAAGTACCCGGTGCCGATGGTTTTTTGAGTGCCGGTTACGGAATCGCCATTTTTACCCCATTCTATATTGGAAAATTCAGTTGATTTCGGTGCCGCCTCCAGATATCTCCAACCGTCTTTCTCCCAGTCCGGATTGATATAGCAGATCAATCCTCCGGCAGGGCCTGTGTCCCCTAATTTATAAACT
>DAONFJ010000010.1:7186-60065 GCA_035403545.1 Spirochaetota bacterium | reverse complement strand
GTTAATGCGTCTTTGTATCTGGCATCGACATAAGCAGCTCCTAAAGATATGACAGGTTTTATACAAAAGCTTTCTCCTATACCAATATTATAACCTGCAGTCAGATAAAGAGGAATAAGCATATAACTCAGATAATCCTTATTCTTCTCATCTAGCAGATCCTTCCCCTGTAGATAATAATAACCCAGTGATATCCCGACTTCAGAGTTAATAAAAAGTAGATTTCTTCCAGAGAAAGTAAACATACCTCCATAACCAGGGTTATACATCTTTCCAAATTTACCCATAGGATAAATCATACCGGGATAAAATCCTAAGAAAGTACTATCTCCGAGAATCCGGACCCTGGCATATTCCGATTCATCACCCCGGTCATCAACCGCAGCAATTTCAACCTTATCGTAACTCAATGCATTTTTCAGAATAAACTCAGTTTTCTTAATCTCAGCTATCATTTCCCTCTTGTCATCAGCAGTAACATAAATCCGGTACTCCGCTATTTTGCCATCAGGATCATTTGATGCATCCCACATAACAGTTCTTTCAGTTGCTTTCATATCCCCGGAAGAAATTATCACAGGTTCAGAAGGCGGCCTGTTCTTTGTAGTTATTTTAAGTTCATTGCTTGGCGATGATTCATATCCATCGCTATCGATACTTGTCACTATCAGAAAATATGCAGTGTTGCTTGATAGATTTTTAATTGTTATTGATTTGCCACTAGTACTGTCTGCTAATTCGAATTTGTTCTTTTTATCTTTCGTTAAATAGATATTATATTTCTTAACAGAATCGTAAGGGGGAAGCCATGTCAGAGATACCCTGTCAGTTTCGATATCTCCGGATGTTTTAAGGCCGGAAGGATTTTTCTCCGCCATGAAAAGTATATCACCACGGTTAAGAGTAAACTCGTCCGGTTTTAAAAGCTCTTTTCTGAAAGTATAGCTGTCCTGATCCTCATCAACTATGAACGCAACAATCCCTTCGCCGTCACGCTTCTGAATGTAAATCTTCCCCATTTTAAGTTTTGTATAGCGGACCCTGAGTATTTCATTCCGGGGTAACTGTTTAATTTTGTTATCCTTATCTTTTACTTTTATAAATGCTGCCGAATCAGAAATGATTGATCCTTCAACGATCGAACCGTCTTTTAAAAAAACAGATTCTGCGTTCAGAGGGGATGCTGATACCATAGAAATAATTAAAACAGCAGCTGCTGCAGTCATTAATTTTCGTGACATTTTAACTTTCATGTTAAGTTCCTTAAAAAAAATTCAATTGCCGGCAAAACAATTTCACTCAGATATTTATGTTATGTAGTAGAAAAAATTCCTGAAAATTACCCATAAATCCGGTATAATTTTCAAAAAACGGTTTTGGTGTTAAAAAATTTAATTATGCACTTAAAAAAATGGCAGACTAATTTTTGCTCTTTGTCAATAAGTTTTCGAATAATTTACATCTTCGTGTATATAAAAAATTTACTCACAATGAAAATTTCTTGCCAATCGCACAATCGGATATAATCAGTATCAACGTTCAGCTAACAGGAAACATAAAATGAAAAAAACAGATCTGAGAGCCACGTTTGTACTGCTTGCCGCGATGATAATATGGTCAACATCATTTGTCGTCTTAAAGGCAACATTCAGAACATACAACCCTATGTTTGTTATATGGGGGAGACAGATAATTGCAGCAGTTCTGTTCCTTTTTGTAATAAAGAAACTCTGGAAAAAATGTACCTATAAAAAAGGAGATTACAAACTCCTCCTGCTCATGGCAATATTCGAACCATGTTTCTACTTCATCTTTGAGGCAATGGCAATAACAAACACAACAGCTTCACAGGCGGGCATTCTTACATCCACTCTTCCGATTCTTGTTGCTATTGCCGCGTTCTTTACTCTTAAAGAAAAGACCACGCCCCTCACATGGTTTGGACTTGCAATGGCTGTGGCAGGGTCAGTACTTCTGAGTATATACAGTGACGTGACTGAAAGCGCGCCGAATCCGATACTTGGAAACTTTCTTGAATTCTGCGCCATGGTGTGCGCAACCGGGTATACTATTTCACTAAAAAATTTAAGCAGGAGATACAACCCGTTCTTTCTCACAGCGTTCCAGTGTTTTACAGGATCAGTATTCTTCCTTCCGTTTATTTTTATTTCAGGAAAAGGTTTTCCGGAAGATTTTGTACTTTTACCGGCTATGGGAATAGTCTATCTCGGTGTTATTGTTACAATAGGCGCGTACGGGCTTTACAGTGTGGGTATCAGCAGGGTGAAGGCGAGTACTGCCGCGGCATTTGTTAACCTTATTCCGGTTTTCACCATGTTTTTCGGATGGATTTTTTTAGATGAGAAAATGAACTTTATGCAGTACTGCGGATGCGGATTAATTTTTGCCGGAGTTTATTTAAGCCAGAGACGGAGGTAACCCGCACACACCATCCGGCAGGGTAAACATGACATTCGAAAGAGGCGGAGTAAAATTTATAGAAAATTTAAATTTCCTATTTGTAAATTTCATCAACAGATAAACAATTTAAATCATATCCTGAAATGAGAGGAATTTATATGTTCTGTAAAGCGCATTTTTTTATACTGATTATGATAATGATCACAACCGGATGTTCCTCTCCTGCTAAAACTGAACAGCCCGCTGCCATAGAAAAATCACATGCAGTTTCGATAACAGGTATTGTAACATCAATAGATTCCATCTACATAGATAAGAGCGGAAAGAATCCCCGGTTTATACTGCACTTCATGGTAAAAATTAAATCATACGATGACGGAGGATGGGATACTATTCTCGGGCCTGAAATAAAATGCGTAATAAGTGAAACTGATTTACTTAAGCAGACCGGACAGAAGCTCATGGAAGGAGATAGAGTTTTAATAATCACACACATTATAGAAAAAAGCCCGACAGTTATTGCGGTGTATACAATTGAATTTTTATAGAAATTCAGATAACTTGATGATGACTGCCGCAGATATGCGGGGATATGAAATTATATTTAAAACAGCTCCGGACTGTAATTCCCCGGAATAATGCCTGAACCATGATCCGTACAATTTTAGTATTACAGAATTCAGATGAAGTCAGCTTTTTTACAATCCTGTAATACTAAAATACGATAAATTCCGGTTCAGATACTATTTTCTAATTACACCCCGGGAAAGAGGATACATACTCAATCTTGAAATCCGGAAATGAGTCTACAACCTGAACCTTGTAATCAGGAAATGAATCTACAATCTGCCACTCACCCGGCCCATCAGCAAATGAGTTTACCACCTGTACTTTTATGTCAGGGAATGAAGTCACTACCTGAACCTTCACATCGGGAAAAGATGTCACATACTGAATTTTACCGTATAATCCGCACTTGCCCGGATTACCCGAAGCCTGAGCCTCTTTGCATGCTTTCAATTCAAGAGCAAACTGCTCACTTTTATTCAGCTCTGATTTGTGAGAAATTTTATTTACGCTGGTAATCCCGTAGGACATCAAGACAAGAAACATAAAACTGAATATTGCGATTTTTTTCATATAAACACTCCTGTAAAATTGTTAACAAAAATTATTTTCAGTATAACAGCAGTCCGGGGAAAAGTCAAATGCCGGATCATTGCTTAACCTGATTTATACGGCAACGTTTAATCCGGCTTTCTGCTATTTTTACTGGACAAATAAACGCCATTCTCTCTTTCTTTACCCATAGTAAAAGATAACCCGGAGCATGCAATGAACGAAATAAATTATATACCTCTTGAAAACCATGGCCATCCGGGAACATTTTCATACAACTGGTTTTACTACACCTCGGCGATAAAAGGAATCCTGCGAAAACACAGGCTGGAGTTTAAAACACCACGCTACGGGCGGGACAGTAATTTTATTTACCTTGAGTCCACTAAACGGAGATGGCATCGGCTTTATAATGTTCCGGAAAACGTTTATGTGCCTTTTACAGTTTACGGCTACTCCGGAGCTGTCGGCATGATGCGAATACTTAAGGAACTCGGAGTAAACTTCAGGCATCTCCTCCACCTTAAAAGCGAAATACGTATTTTTGGAGAGATGAAGGCCGGTGACTCATATGTTGTCGATTTTGAATTCGCTGACGTGATGAGGATAAAAGCGGACAAGGCTGCGATTATCGGAACTGTAAAAGTTAAGAAGAACGGCACAGTTTTACTTGAGGTACGGGATCACTTTGTAATTAAAGAAGTGCCGAAACCGGACCTGGAAAAGCTGAAGTTTGACGAAACAGGACAATTCAAGGGGATAACACGGATACCCGCAAAGCCGATGGAGGGAGCCCTGGTACGTGAACTTTTCATAGAAAAACATTATGCAAGAGATTACGGCAGCGCCTCTGGCGACAAGAATATTGTTCATACAACGCCTTTGACTTCACGGCTGTTCGGATACAGAAGGCCTTTTATACAGGGACTTTGTACCGCCAACCTGATTCTTTCCAAACTCAGCATGGACGGTGTGAATTTAAGTTATTTCAGTATTATATTCTGCAGACCGGTTTATTTACGGAGTACAGTCTTTCTTAATTATACCGGGAGCGAGTACAGGCTTATGGACAGGAAAGGGAGAGTTCTCTGTTTCGGAAATATAAAAAAGCAATAAAACTATTTATTGATATCATACCAGAGAGATTTATTTTTAAAAGGAGTCCGCGGCGAAAGGAAAGGATTCTTTAAAACAAAAATTCTTCTGTTCTTCAGGTTAGCCTTTGCTAATGAAGTTTTGAAATATTTATTAAAAAGATTATCAAAACTGCCGTCATTTATAGCATACTCAAGCCCCTTCTCTATCCGTCCTGCTAAAGCAGTATTATTTTTATTAAGAAAAAAGTACACAGGGAAAGGGTAATACAGCGCCAGAGTTTCTTCAATCATCAGTCCGGGGAGAGCACCCTTCCTGTCCTCAATTTCATTCCATGCCTCATTAACTCCGCGGGGAAAATAATCGAACCGTGAAACAGCAAGCATCTTAAAAAGTCCCTCGTACTTACTTCCCTTCTCTACCGGTATCCCGTTATACTCAAGGATCGGGACATCCGCCCAGTCATGGCCCGAACCTGCTTTCAGTTTTTTCAGATCTGAAAAAGATCTTATATTTCTGGATATCTCTCTCTGGCTTTTATTTATTATAAATACCCTGTAGCCGAGTATTCCTTTCATTATCGGTATCCTTACAGGAAGCAGTTTCTTTTCCCTCTCCAGGTTTGACGGAAGTGCAATAATATCTATATCACCGTTTTTCTCAAGCTCAATGAGAGCCCTGCTCTGAGACATTTCCGTACCGGTATAGATAATTTCATAATCGCCATGAGAGTATCTTGTTTTCTCCATTGCCAGTTTAAGCAATTCAACGCGGTAGAGATGTCTTTCATCTTTTAAAGATTCAGGGCGCGGATAGCGTATTACAAGTTTTTCAGCGCCGAGTTCAGCAGCTCCGCTGAATAAAATCAGTATCAGCGGAATTACAGCCTGCAGTAACCGGCACTTAAAACTTTTCATTTGAATTCATAAAACGATGCATCAGTATACTTTCTGCCCAATGTAATTCCCGGGCGGGGAGTATCTGCATACAAAATAATCATTTCCCCCTCCCGTTGATTTAGCGCATCCCACTTCAGTTGTGTTACGCCATATAATCTGTGTATAGTGTCCAACATCAGCCCAGCTGCCGGACGTACTGACTCCGGGGAATGTGCCGTCTTTATAATATCTCTTTTCTCCGCCCCAGCCATCGACCATCTGTGTTAATGAATAGTATCCGGAAGTCCCCATCCAGAGGTTCTCGCCCTCCCCCGAGCCGGAACTGTGATACATTCTTCCTGTACCTGCAAGACGGTCAGCCCAGGCCTTTGCGTGCTTTGCAAGTTCATTGGACCATTTCAGAGGCGGGATATTCAGTTCAATGCGGTACTTATTATGAGCACTTAATATTTCAGTTATTGAAGGATCCTGAACATCTGAAACAGCTTTATCATCTTCGCTGAAAACATTTACTATCATCACTGCAGAGATTAAAATAATTGAAAGTAATATTTTTTTCATATACCCGCCTTCTTTAAAATCAGATTTATCAAACGTAAACTCAAAAATAAAACTGCAGTTATTACAGAAAAATTGTCCGTCATTGAAAATTTATTACAGCAAAAATTCAACTGCTGCAATGATATTCGAATCTTACTATGCTTAATTCAAAATTACAACTAATTTTTATTCATCAACATCCGGATCAGGAATTAAAGACTATTTTATGCTTGAACCGAGTTCTTTATAATCATCTGTCGCGGTTAATGACCTGAGTGCATTCAACAGCCCATCGGGCGGGACAGTAAGTTTTCTTGCAGAGAGATCCATCCATCCCCCTGTACTAGTCACCCTTGCAGCAAGCTTTCCATCCAGGCGGTAAAACTCATTCCGGATAATAAACCGGCTGCAGTCCTGCGAAAGTCCGCCGATTGCAAGTGTTACCCTGATCTCTTCAAGGAGATTAATCTCTTTGTAATATTCAACTTCATCTTTCATTACTACAGGGCCGATCCTTAGACGGGCAAACTCTTTCATTGGAAAACCGTGATCTGCAAAAAACATCATCCGGACATCACCGGACTTATCGAGATAAGCCGTATTCTTCATATGCGAATTGAAGTCGATATCACCCCATCCTGCGAATAATACTTTTTCAAACATATTTTATCCCCATTTGAATTGTTTAAGATCCCCTGGCGCCGAAGATATAAAAATCGCCGCCTAACCGTTCATCTGCTCAAGAGTCCTGATCATCCTGAACAGAATATCATTTACCGGAGTTTCCACTCCATATTTTTTCCCCATCTCAATAACAGTTCCTGAAAAAATTTCCACCTCGGTCTTACGCCCTGCCTCTATATCCTGAAGCATCGAAGTCTTACCCTCAGGTGAGAGTGTATTAATTACCGCTATATATTTTGATATGTCTTCTTTACTGAGACTGATCCCTGCTTTTTCAGCAAGAGCAACAACCTCGAGTGATGCCATCACCATAAGCTCCCGTGCATCATCAACCCTCTGAAAAATTCCATATCCCGCTTTCAGTACAGCCGATACCTGGTTTATCCCTACATTCAGCATAAATTTCCACCAGAGTTCACGGATAATATCTTCAGGGATATCATATGGAATTCCTGTTCTCTCAAAGAACTCCTTCACGGCCTGGACTTTCTCTTTCCTGCTTTCATCATTTGTCCCGAAAACAATTTTGCCGATATTTCTGAAACGTATATCTGTCCCTTCACGCACTGCATCCGTACCTACGGCAAACGAATGAAGTATTTTATCCATTCCGTATTTTCTGCCGACAAGCTCTTCACTGACAATTCCATTAAGCAGTGAGAGAATAACAGTATCCTCTCCTGTATATTTTTCAATATCGCGTATAGACTGCCCGAGCTGGTGATGCTTTACCGCAATAAGTATCAGATCAGCTTTATCACCGCCATCTTCCGGAGTTACATATTTAAACGGATAGAGTTTCCCGTTTATAGTTATCCCGTTTTTTGTGTAACGCGTAATTCGTTCACTATCTGCTATGACAGTTATACATTCCGGGTCTGTATCAAAAATTCTGCTGCCGTAGGCCCCTCCTATTGCTCCAAGCCCGGAGATGTATATTTTACTTATTTTTTTCATTACTTTCTCCTGAAAAGATAAATGGAAGTTCAATGTAAAACCGGGAGTGAAAGAAGTAAAGAATTTTATCGGAGTGTGAAATAATGAAAGGGTAGAAATTATGTTTCAAAGCTGATCCGGTCACCAGCACAATAGAACAAGGGGCTTAAGCCCCTTGTTCTACGGAATAATTTATGTTTTTTCTATTTTAAAAATAAAAATTAAATATTTTCGATAAGAACTGCAGCACCCATACCGCCGCCGACGCAGAGTGTGGCAATTCCCAGTTTTTTATTTCTCTTTTTCATCTCATACATAAGAGAGACTATAAGCCTGGCGCCTGTACATCCCACGGGGTGCCCCAGGGCTATACCTGATCCGTTAACATTTACTTTTGACCTGTCAAGACCAAGTGCTTTTTCACACGCGATATACTGCGACGCGAAAGCTTCATTTATTTCGAATAAATCTATATCCTGAATTTTAAGGCCGGTTTTCGCCAGCAGTTTATTTACAGCAGGAACAGGCCCGTACCCCATAAGGTGAGGTTCACATCCTGCAATCGCATTTGCCGCAATTTTTGCCATAGGTTTTGAGCCGGTTTCTTTGGCTTTATCCATTGAAGTTATGATCATGGCGGCAGCTCCGTCATTCAGTCCTGATGCGTTCCCGGCTGTTACTGTACCGTTTTTATCAAAAGCCGGTTTAAGTTTCCCAAGAGTTTCCAGAGTAGTCTCACGCTTCGGATGTTCATCAGTTGTAAACATGACAGGATCACCCTTACGCTGAGGAATAGGTACCGGAATAATCTCATCCTTAAATCTGCCCGAGTCTATCGCAGCGACAGCTTTACTGTGGCTTTCAAACGCGAGCTGATCCTGCTCCGCGCGGGTAATATTATACTTCTTCGCCAGGTTCTCGGCAGTCTGGCCCATTATATACCCTTCTCCGAGAAGCCCGCTCCCCGAGTAAAGAAGTTCCCACATCGCATCCGTCATCTCTCCATGCTGCAGCCTCTGCCCCCACCTTGCATTCTTAAGAACATACGGTGCGTTGCTCATAGATTCCGTTCCGCCTGCAAGAACAAAGTCTGAATCCCCGGCGATTATCTGCTGCGAGGCGAAAATCGCAGACTGCATTCCTGACGCACACTGCCTCTGAATCGTAGTCGCAGGAACTTCGAAAGGAATTCCCGCCTTCAGCATTGCCGTTCTCGCTGTATTGGCCTCTTCACTGGTTTGTATGCAATCTCCGAAGATTACATCACCCAGCATCTCTCCCTTGACATTAGCACGTTTCAGCGCCTCGTTCATAACAATCGCGCCGAGTTCAAAAGCCCTCATGCTTTTCAAAGACTGTCCGAAACTCCCGATTGGTGTTCTGCATCCCGAAAGAATTACGACTTCTCTGTTTGCCATATATCTTCTCCTTTGCCGGTACGATAAATCGCACCGTATTAAATATACAATATTTAACTGTACATTGGAACTGTCACCTGCCGGAAGATTCGCCCACTCCGGCCGCCGGCCATCTCCCGCATGAACGGGAGGAGAGATTTCATTCAGGGCGGGGGGTTGTAATCCCCTCGCTCTAACATGTCTAAACTTCGTCTGTAATATTCTGTTTCATTTCGGTACGTTTAAGTTCGAAACCTATTTTTACAAAATCAGCATAAAATACGACCTTCAGCGGATTAGCTTCAGTTGAATACTTCTTCAGAACATTGATGATAAGAGTCAGTCCAAGGCCCGCCCCCTCGGTATTATCATCATCATCGTCAAAAAAATTATCGCTGTCCAGATGTTCCGGGGACAGTTTTTTAAGTATCTGTTCTTTCTCTATCAATGTAATATTCTGTGTGTTCGTTACCCATATCTCAATTGAATCAAGAGAGGACTGAAAAGTTATGGTGTAAAAACGGTCATCTTTTTTTGCCAGCTCCAGAAGGTTGCTGTTCCCGCTTTCTTCGATCTCTGCTTTAAACAGTTCGAGAAATTTTTTGTAATTATCTTCAGATCTGATTCCCTGTTTTTCAGTGACATATTTCTGAAAAAGCAGTTTATAATTTGCCTTACTGGCGTTTATTGCCAGTTCTTTAAAACAGAAAAAAAGTTCACCTGTAAAAGACTGGAGATTCTGCCTGGAGAGAAGAAGGTCTATGATCTTTCTTACGAGTTCACCCGTATGTGCTTCAAGATCGTAAAGCCTCACAGTAATTCTCCACTCCAGATCCTGTATGCTCATTTTTTTGCTGATTGCTGATATGCTTTTGGTAATTTTGTCGATATCCGCATCGGAACGGAGGTCTATGATGTGGATTTTATTAAGAAAATTTATTTCATGCTCATAGAATGGATCACGAAAAAACAGTTTAAGGTCACGGTCATATACCCATTTCAGATGCTTCAAAAGGAGACAAAAATCCTCTTTGCCCCATAATACCAGGTCGCGATTATAGAAACGTTCACCTTCATGGCGGAGCAGAATCGAAAAAAGGCTGACAATATCCTCCTCCTCTTTGAAGCGGTACATCAGTATATCGGCTGCTGTCTGCCTTGGGATCGGAGTGGTTGAACTGAATCCTGATTCCCGGTAAAGATCAAATTTTTTGTCAAGAAGCACCCCGAGATAATTTACCTGTTGTGTGCTTAGCGAATTAATTATTATAGTTTTAAAAAGCTTTCTCATCCGCCTGAGCATTTACAGTCTCTCCTATAAGCCTGATTCTTTTGATCTGAATAATTTTACTTATATATCATAATTTAGTCTAAATATTAAAAATGCCGAAAAACAGCGCAGATGTTTAATTATAATTTAATATAGAATGTTAATCAATCAAAAAAAGAGTTTTTTAAGGGAAATTAAACAATAATAGAAAATCTTGACAATACTTAAACAAATTCACACATTAACCGGTGAAAGCAAAAATATAAAAAAAGACCGTAAAATACAGAGGAAATCAAACCATGGGACTTTTCAGACCGGATATAAATAAGCTGAAAAAGAATAATAAAATTTCTGAACTGGTAAAGCTTCTTGATCATATAAAACCCGCAATCCGTTACAGCGCTTTCGCAGCACTCGCAGGAAAAGCTGACCTCAGCGTAGAGGTTAAAACCAAACTTAAAAATATGATGTATACTGACCCTGACCCATGGGTAAAAACCATAGCTACATTGCGGTTTGCCAAACTGGGAGATCCGTCGGTATCGGAAAATCTGATTCAGATTATCAATGAAGGTACACTGACGAATAAACTTGAACTTTTAAGGCTTATCACCGACAACGGCCCGACTTCAGACGTGACTTTATTCCAGGTAATAATGACCGGGCTGACAGATAAAAAAGTACTCGTAAGGCTTCAGGCAATAAGTGCCGCTAACGTGACAAAAAACAAACAATTAATTCCCTATCTTGGTGTGATGCTCAACGAAAAACATTATAAAGTACGCCTTCTCGCCGCAAAAGCACTTTACAACATCGGGAGAGATGAAAGTGTTGATTATCTTATAGGGCTTCTTGCAGACAAAAACAAAGATGTGCATTCCGCAGCCCGCACATATCTCGCTGCAATTAACAATGACCGTACACATAGAACCATTGATATTGACACATTGACACAGCTTGCTGAAAGTATGGACGGCAATGAACCGGTACGTGACAGAACAACCGGGAGGATAAGGCAGGATAAAATTCTGAGGGGGCTGGCGATTCTTCACGAGGCCTGTAATGACAGATTCAGGGGAGTGCGGATTGAAGCGTTAAAGTCTATTGCCGTTTTCAGGGACCAGTCTTCTGTTGATGTTGTAGAAAAACTTCTCTATGACAAATTCCCCGAGGTGCGGATTGAAGCATTGACTACCCTTGAAAGAATCGGCGGTAAACGTGCGCTCGAGGCGATTGAAAAACTGGAAGGTGACAGGAAAAAAATTGTACGTGAAGCAATTGACAGAACACTCGCGAGAATGAGAAACCCAAAATAAAAATTTATGAATATCGACATACGGACACTTTCAATTGTACTCAGTATTACCTCTATACTTCAGATAGCGGTAATCTTAATGCAGTACCTGGTAAACAAAACATATAAAGGGATCGGATGGTGGCTGACCGGTTATATATTGATCGCAGTCGGTTTTGCTTTAATTCCCCTGCGCGAATTTGCACCGCTGGAAAAACTGTCAATCATCCTCTCGAACGTTTTCCAGTTGTCAGGTTCACTTGCCCTCTACATCGGGATTAACATTTTTTTTGACAGAAAAATAAAAAGTTTTTTTCTGTCACTGGCCTCAGTTATCTATTTTGTACTTATAGCGTACTTTACATACGCAGAGTACAGTCTTCCGGCAAGAACAATTATTTATTCTTTCACTACCTCTATTACATCCTTTTTAATCGCATATACACTCTTTGTCCACAAGAGCCGTCCGATAACCGGTTCTGCAAATTTTATATCAGCGGTTTTTTTTATGCAGGGAAGTCTGTTATTATTTCGCGGAGTTGTTAATATCATTCAGCCCTCCACCGAAAGTTTTTTTACTCCTACGCTGATTCAGGTTGTATTGTTCCTGGTTTCACTTGTCAATATCAATCTCTGGATGTCAGGTTTTATTATAATGATAAATCAGCGTTTGAACGAAGACAACTTTGAAACGAAGGAGCATTTTGAACTGATCTTCAACACAAGTCCTGACGCTGCTCTTATAAGCCGGCTGGATGACGGTAATATTATAAACGCTAATGAAAGTTTTATGCTCCTTTCAGGTTTCAAACGCAAAGAAACTATAGGCAGATCAACATCTGATTTAGGTGTATGGGCAATCCCCTCCGACCTGGATAAAATCAGAGAAGAACTATTTAAAAAAGGAATCTGCGAGAACCGGGAAATCTCTTTTAAAAATGCAGATGGCAGAATATTTTCCCTGCTGATCTCTTCTAAAGTTATCACTCTCAACGGGATTCCTCATGTTATAAGCGTTGCGCGGGACATTACCGTAAGAAAAAAAATTGAAGATAAACTGATACAGGCAATAGATGAAGTTATAAAACAGAGAGAAAATGCCGAGCAGGCAAACCGCGAGAAAGAACTGCTTTTAAGAGAAGTGCATCACCGCATCAAGAATAACATGAATACTATTATCGGCCTCCTTACCATTCAATCTGATACGGTAAAAGAACCATCCGCCGCCGCAGCGCTTCATGATGCCGGAAGCCGCGTACGAAGTATGATGATGTTATATGACAAGCTCTACAGGTCCGAGGGCTTCATTGAAATATCGATAAGAGAATATCTTTCCCCTCTTGTGGATGAAATTGCAGGAAGTTTTCATGACCGCAGAACCGTAAGAATTGAAAAATCAATCGCTGATTTCATGATCAATGCCGAGACACTGTTCTCTCTCGGAATTATTGTGAATGAACTTATTACCAACATGATGAAATATGCTTTTACGGGAATTGAAAGTAAAGTAATGACGGTGTCCGCAGTTATGAATAACAACCACGCATGTATATCTATCGGGGATAACGGAAAAGGCCTTCCCGAACATATAGATTTGGATAATTCTACCGGTTTTGGACTGCAGCTTGTAGGGATGCTGACAAAACAGATCGGCGGCAGCATGAAGATTGAAAGACATAACGGTACAGAATTTATTCTTGAATTCGACTTATAAAACTGCCCGCGGCATTTTACGGGAAGTACTCCCTCACCTCACTGAACTTTGAGACAACAATAAATTTTTTTACTTTAATATTCACAAGGGCAGCGGTTTCCGTCAGAAATTTTTCTCCAAGGAGCGGATGGCACTTCATATATTCTTTTCCCGGACCGGTTTCGAAAACTTCTTCTAATTCATAAGCATCACCTGTTGCTGTTACCGTAATTATATTTTTGAAATCATTCAGTTTCCCGGTCCTGTTATCTATAAAAAGGCTTACTTCATGAGATTTTTTAATATTCCTGAATTTAGTTGTATTTCTGTCAGTTGCAAAAACGATCTCCCTGAAACCCGGCAGGACAGCAAAAGCAACAAGGCTCTGATAAGGCCCTTCATCACCCATGGTTGCGAGAACTCCGATCTTCTGTTCTCCGCATACAGCAGTTATACATTTAAGAACATCATCACCCTCAATTATTTTTTTCTTCATTTTGTCCCCTGAAACAATTACAGCCGGTTATTCACTGCTGAAAATAGTTCATAATGTTTATTTCTGTTTGTATTAAAATACAGAATTTTAAACAGGAAGTCAATTATTCAAACCTGAAATTATGTTTCTCCCGTTGTACTGAATTTGATTCAGTACAATCCCCGGATACTAAGATGAATTCAGTTTATACGTCCTCAATCAAACTCTGTAGAACAAAGGACTCAGGCCTCTTGATCCGGTATGCTATATACTGATCTTCCGGCTATAAAATCAGACTCTATTTCCGCATGATAAAAATTATATTTATTATCCATTGATTTTTTAACATTTTATGGTTATATTGATTCAATCATATTGTATTAAAAAATTATCAATGGAGAGCATATATGTCTGGAGTTACAGATTATAACCCATTATTTTATACAGCCATAATCCTTGTTCTTATTATTTTTTTCAGCGGTATACGGATTGTCCGTCCGACTCACAGGGGGCTGATTGAACGGCTTGGTAAATATGTACGTTTTGCCCAACCGGGATTCCACTGGATTATTCCGGTTATTGAAAAAATGTACGGAATAAATATTACAGAACAGATGGTCGATGCTGAACCGCAGGAAATAATAACAAATGACAATCTAAACGCAAGAGTAGATGCCCAGGTATACTTCAAGGTAAAATCAGACGAAGAGAGCGTTAAAAATTCACTGTATAGTGTTAACAATTACCAGTGGCAGATTGTCAATCTGGCAAGAACAACACTGCGGAATATCATAGGCACACTTACCCTGAAATCAGCAAACAGTGAAAGGAGCAAAATTAATTTTGAGCTTTTGAAAACCCTATCAACAGAAACTGCCAGATGGGGACTGGAAGTAGTAAGGACCGAATTAAAAGAGATAGATCCGCCGAAGGATGTTCAGGAAACAATGAACAAGGTTGTAAAAGCGGAAAATGAAAAGATAGCAGCAATAGATTACGCTACTGCTGCTGAAACAGCTGCGGACGGGCAGAAAAGATCTGAAATCAAAAAGGCTGAGGGAATCAAGCAGGCAAGAATACTCGAGGCCGACGGAGAAGCCCAGGCTATAAAACTTGTTAATGAAGCTGCCAACCAGTATTTTGTAGGTAACGCCCAGCTTCTGAAAAGGATTCAGATGGTGGAGGAATCACTTAAGAGCAATACAAAAATTGTAGTACCGGCCGGTACGGACCTGGTGAATGTTATGGGAGAAATGGCCGGGCTGATACCGATAAAAAGGTGACGGTATCCATCGACTGATGCTTCACAGTCCGGCACACTGGTGCTGATTTATGAAACTATGTTGACATGCCGGATTGATGCGTTTAGTGTTGAACGGTTTCTTAAATCTCAATATAATATAATCTGCTCATAAGGATTGAATGTACAGGGTTGAAAAGAGTGATAAACAATATTATCGACCGGCTTCTTTACAGGTATGACTCTTCGAGTTATATAATTAAAAACAGGGCCAGATTTATACTTTATTTAATCCTGACATTACTCGTCATTGCTCCGCTGATAATGTCATACAATATGTATGCGCATCTGAATAATCCGTTTCTCAATTATAAAATACAAATGAATGTCATCGGACCGGAGATAATTGCAATTATTCTTTTTTTTGCTGTGCTGGTTATTCTGATAAAAGGTTATTTTTCGATCGCAGGAAACCTGCTTCTTATTATCTGCCAGTCGGCAATATGGGGTATAATGTTTCTTGCAGAATCGGATCTGACTACACGTATAGATACTATAGTCCTCATAACAGCATCTTTAACCATGATGCCGGTCATTGTAACACACTGGAAAAAATTATTTATACTGTATGCTATGATGAACATTGCAGTTCTTTTTTTATTCGTGTTCATTTATAAAAATGAACTGAATCTCCCGGAAGCGGCATTAAGGGATTACCTGGCAGACAACACAATTGCTTTTATATTTATAGGGATAATTTCCTACACGGCATTCACCATCAACTCAAAGGCGCTTGACCGGGCAGAGAACGAAATAGCAGAAAGGGAAAAAACCGAGGATCAGAGGAACAAGCTGCAGGTACAGCTTCTCCAGTCACAGAAACTCGAGTCCGTAGGCCTTCTTGCCGGCGGAGTGGCGCATGATTTCAACAACATACTCACTGCGGTTCAGGGTTTTGCTGAACTTGCGAGAGATAATGTTGATGCGCACAGCCAGGTAAAAATTGAAATTGAAGAAATAATCAGGGCTTCCAGAAAAGCAAGGGATCTCACTCAGCAGCTCCTTGCATTCGCGAGAATTCAGCCTCTTGATATGAAAAAAATCAACATCAACAAAATTATCAGCGACTTCACCGGAATGCTCGCCAGGACGCTGCGGGGAAATATAGTAATACAGAAAAATCTTTGTGATAATCCCGGATCTATAGAAGGTGACCCGATACAGATAGAACAGGTCATACTGAATCTTACTCTTAACTCACAGGATGCCATGCCGTACGGAGGTACAATTATAATTGAGACATCACGGGTTGAGGTTGAAGAGGATTTCGTAAAAAAATATGAAAATATTTCTGCCGGGCAGTATATTCTGCTTTCTGTAAGCGACAGCGGTTCAGGCATTGAACCGGGTATAATAGATAAAATTTTTGATCCTTTTTTTACGACTAAAGGATTCAGTAAAGGGACAGGGCTGGGACTTTCAACAGTTTACGGTATTGTAAAACAACATGGCGGCATGATCCATGTTTACAGTGAAAAAGAGAAAGGGACTATTTTCAAAATATATCTCCCGGTCAAAGACAAAGCATCAGATATTGATGCTCCCGCTCTTGTAAAACCGGAAATTGAAAAAGGAAATGAAACTATCCTTGCAGTGGAAGATAATCCCGAGGTAAGAAATCTGCTGCAGACAATACTTAATAAAAACGGGTATAAAACTTTTATCGCTGAGAATGCCGAGACTGCAATTTCCATCTCTTCATCTTATGAAGGAATTATTCATCTCCTGATAACAGATGTAATAATACCGGATATGAACGGGCTGCATCTGTATAATAAAATCAGAGAAATGAGGCGTGACATCAAATCCATATTTATATCAGGATATACTGCTAACGTAATAGCACATAATGGGAAACTTGACGAAGGGATAAACTTTATCCAGAAACCTTTTTCAGTTTCTGACTTCACCAGAAAAGTAAGAGAAGTACTTGATTTGCCATTGAAAAATAATTAAAGACACTCTCCCGCAATTAAATATTTTAATTTCACGCCAGCCAATACCGTTGAGATAAAAAGAGCCTGCACATTGATACTGCCGGATTGTCCGGGTAACGCACATCCGCACAGAATCGAAATAGTTATAAATAATTACTTGCAATTACACATAACATTATATTCAAATTTCAACCAGCAGTGAACGGTCCTGATATGTTCTAACTTTTTAAAATGAAGGGGTAAGAAATATGACAAAAATTGCTGACAAAATTTTTGCACGGGTAGATCACACCTGTCCATGGTGGCTCTGCTTTACCTTTGACAATCCAGTAAGAGGACTGTTCCAGAACCCGTTCAGAATATTAGGAGGCTACATTCATCCCGGAGACACGGTTCTCGATATCGGGCCGGGAATGGGATATTTCACATTTCCTTTATCTCATATGACGGGAGAGAAAGGAAATGTTGTCGCTCTTGATATTCAGGAGGGAATGCTGAAAAGACTGGAAAAGAAAGTAATAAAGAATAAAGCCGGGAACATAAAGACAAAACTCTATGATGGAAATAAATTTGACCTTGATGAAAAATTTAATTTTATTCTGCTTTTCTGGATGTACCATGAAGTGAATAATAAACAGATATTTATAAAACAGATTGAATCTGTAATGAAAGACGGCGCTAAACTCCTGATAGCTGAACCGAAAATACATGTGGATAAAAAAAGATTTAATGCATCAATTCAATTATTAACAGATGCGGGATTCAAAATAATTGAAGAACCGTTGATACCTCTCAGCAGATCAGTTCTGATGCAGAGGCAATAATTCCGCAGTACGGATGAAAATTTAAAAACATTTTAATTGAAAAAAATTCTGTACGGCAGTATAATAAATTACAGGACTTTATCAATCGCTCTTATCGAAGGTTGCTTTCATGAATATACTCCTTACCGGCGCGACAGGATACATCGGAAGACGGCTGCTGGTCAGGCTGCTCAGTTCCGTTGATAATATAAACCTCCGGCTACTGGTCACTGACAAAAGGCAGGTCGATGAAACTGCCGCCTCGAGAGTTGAAATTGTCGAAGGCAATACGTTCAACGCATCAGCCCTGAAAAACGCGCTAAAAGGTATAGATACAGCATATTATCTTATACATTCCATGAGAACAAAAAAGGGAGACTTTGTTGACCTCGACAGATTAAGCGCAGAAAACTTTATTCAGGAATGCGCCGTTGCCGGAGTAAAACGTATAATATATCTTGGCGGGCTTGGTGAAAAAAATTCACTCAGCAGGCATATTGTCAGCAGACAGGAAACCGGAGAAATACTCTCGTCCTGCCCGGATAAAGTTGAAGTCATATGGTTCCGTGCTGCAATCATCATCGGAGCAGGCGGTGCGAGCTATGAAATAATTAAAGATCTTGTACAGAAGCTTCCGGTCATGCTGGCGCCGTCGTGGGTCAGAACATTAACCCAGCCGACAGCAATTGATGATGTAATAACTTACCTGATCCGGGCTCTTAAAACTGATTTCCGCGGGAGTACAGTAATCGACATAGGGGGAGAGAAACTAACATTCCTCGACATGCTGAAGCAGGCATCGAAGTTTTACTCGCTTAAAAGATTAATAATACCTATCCCTTTCTTTTCACCTAAAATATCATCATACTGGCTCATCCTCCTTACCCCGGTGCCCTTCAAACTTGCTTCGGCTCTTGTTGCAGGGCTGAAGACGGAATCTGTCATTAAAAACAGTAACGCGGAAAAATTCTTTCCGGATATAAAACCCATATCCTACATGGAATCAATCAGGCGGGCAGCGGATGAAGAGGTAGATGAAATTGTCAGCCACTGGAGCGACGGCAGCAGCGCGTGGTTCCATTCCGGAAAAAAAGCCGAACAGTCAGAAAGCGCGACGCACACATCTTCATATCACAAAAATATTACCGGATTAAACAGGAAACGTCTGTGGGAATCTATTCTGTCAATCGGCGGGGAGAGGGGCTGGCTGAGCATGAACATTCTCTGGAACATACGCGGAGTCATAGATAAATTCTCCGGAGGACCGGGAATTAACCGCGGACGGAGATTCAGCGATGATCTCCGTATCGGTGACTCTATAGATTTCTGGACGGTAGTTGACCTGATTCACGAGAGGAGGCTGCTTCTATCCGCCCAGATGAAACTCCCGGGAAAAGCCTGGCTCGAATTTATAATCAATAATTCCAACCTTCGCATCACGGCATATTTCATTCCCAGGGGAGTTTACGGCAGATTATACTGGTACATACTGCTGCCGTTTCATGGATTGATATTTAAAGGAATGCTTCGAAGGATAATCGAAGACAGTACACTTTGTGTTTAAGAAAAAGGATGACTTATGGAAATACTTAGAACAGCAAAAAAAGATCTGGAAATAATGCGGACCATGTGGAATGAAGCCCTTCATTTTCAGAAAGAAGGCGGCAATCCCGTGTGGCCGGAATTCCCCGAAGAACTTATCGTAAAAGAAATCGAATCAGACCTGAATTACAAACTCACTGCAGGCGGAAAAATTCTCTGCTACTTTTCCATCGCGTTCAGTGACCCGGCAATCTGGGGCGGCATGGAGAAAGGAGACGCGCTATACCTTCATCGCGGTGTTACAGCTTCCGAATTCAGAGGATTGGGGCTTACACGTTTTATATTTGAATGGGCCCGCATTAAAGCAAAGCTGATAAACAGAAAATATATAAGGATAGATACATGGGGAAGCAACAAGGAACTTATAAACTATTATATCAGGGCAGGCTTCAGACATATTGGTTATAAGGATATGGACGAAGCTGCGGGACTTCCGGCTCACTACAGAAATCTCCGCCTTGCAATTTTTGAAACTGATGTGGAGGGAAAAGATGAAAGAATGTAAAATTCAAAAAATTCTCACCGGCCGCCATGTGATGGAAGGTGCAGGTGTAAAGCTGAAAAGAGTTTTCGGATTCGGAGAACCTGAACTGACAGATCCGTTTCTCCTTTTCGACCACTTCGGTTCTGACAACCCGGATGATTATCTACGCGGATTCCCATGGCATCCCCACCGCGGAATTGAGACTATGACCTATATGATTCACGGCGAGGTTGAGCATGGAGATTCCCTGGGAAACAGAGGTGTAATTGGTGCGGGAGACGCTCAGTGGATGACTGCAGGGAGCGGTATTATTCATCAGGAGATGCCGCTTGAAGCGGAAGATTTTCTAAAGGGATTTCAGCTATGGATAAATCTCCCGAAGAAAGATAAAATGTGTGAGCCGAAATACAGGGATATTATATCGGATAAAATTCCTTCAATCAACGAAGACGGTACAGTTGTTAAAATATTGTCCGGAGAGTACAAAGGTATTAAAGGAGCGGCACAGGATATTTCCGGAAATCCTTTATACATTGATGTTTCTCTTAATGCAGGGAAAGAGTTTGTCATTGATATTGATCCGGGTTACAAAAAATTTTTGTACCTCTACGCGGGGAATATTGACTGCGGACCGGATGCCCGGAATATAGATACAGGATCAATGTTAATATTTCAAAACGGGGACAGGTTAAAATTAAAGTCCTCAGAAAGTGCGAGGTTCATAATCTTTGCAGGAAAGCCTCTTAATGAACCTATAGCATGGCGCGGCCCGATTGTTATGAATACGGATGAAGAACTTGATATAGCGTTTCGGGAATACAGTAACGGGACTTTTATAAAACAAATGAAGAATCAGTGACCACGAATTTTTCAGCATGATACCGGAGGTTGCACACACATCCTCCAGTATTGCTGAATTCAATAAATATATCTACTTTTTAAATTTTGCGGAAAAATACAGCGTCATTGATAACATTAATAACATCCGACTTAGATGCCATTTTTGAGATATAACCAAACCTCTTTATATCTGTTCCCGGGAAAAAGAGATCCGGTTCATCGTGGTCTGTATAAAATATAAGCGGGACATGATACATCTCAGTTATCAAAGACGCAGCTTCAATTCCCGACATCCCGTCGCCAAGATCAACATCCATCAGCACAAGATCAATTTCGACTCCATTTTTCATAAAACCAATTGCTGCCTCACCTGATGTAACAGCAATTACATCATACCCTGATCTAACCAATAATCCCGACTCGAATAACGAAACGACTATGTTATCTTCAACAAGCAGTATTTTCAATCTATCGCAATCCATTTAATCATCTCCTGCTATTTTGTTAACAGGAAAACAAAAGTTACACGATGTCATCTCCATCCGGCAGAGCATCAATATCATCCATCAGACTGTCAATATCCAGAATCAGAACAAGTTCATCATTATAATTTGCGATATATTTTACTGAATGATTTTTCTGGCCATAATCAACTTTTGAATATTCGTGAATCATCCCAATCGGGATATCCGCTACATCAGATACGGAATCCGCGATCAGGCCTATTGACCTGTTTTCAACGTTAACAATCAATATTACAGTTGATGCGTCATAAGTTTTCTCATCCATCCTGAATTTAAGCCGGAGGTCGATGACAGGAACAACTTTACCCCTGAGATTTATCACACCTTTCAGATAAGTTATTGAATCCGGAATGTGCGTAACAGGAATAAAGCCTATTATCTCCTCCACTTTCATTACATCAATACCAAATATTTCATCATTAAGGCTGAAAGTCACAAACATATCACTTTGAATAAGTCCTGTTCCACTATTTTTTTCGACAAAGTTTCCCATTTATTACCTTCTATGTTATTGATCATACACCTGATTAAATTTATCCATTAACATTAAAACTGTTCAAAGCCTTCATGCCCATTCAGCGGCATCACCTTTTTCTCTTCAGTGCCGGAATAAATTTTAGCCGATCCTGCTTGAGATGCAATTAAGCCTGAAGGTAAGACTCTGTGATTAAAAATTGCATCTCCTGCTGCAGATGAATGCTCCCTGATCCTGAACCGTGATATAAGCGCAATCAGATCCTGCGCCTGATTTGACATCTCCTCACTTGCTCCAGCCGTCTCCTCAACAAGGGCCGCGTTATGCTGTGTCATATTGTCAAGTCCGGTAATTGCTGCCGCGATCTGATCCATTCCCTGTTTCTGCTCATTTGAAGACGCTGCTATTTCACCCACAAGCCTGGCAACGTCCTTTACCGAGATAATTATTTCTTTTAGAGATTCTCCGCTCTTGTATGTCTTTTCAGTCCCATTTTCCACTTTGGTCACAGTATCATTAATTAAATGGGCAATCTCTTTAGCGGCATTCCCGGCTCTCTGAGCAAGATTTCTTACTTCACCGGCCACAACGGCAAAACCTCTGCCCTGGTCTCCGGCGCGTGCTGCTTCCACCGCTGCATTCAGGGCAAGGAGATTTGTCTGAAAGGCGATTTCATTTATAACGGTTGTTATCTCGCCTATTTTTTTCGCACTTGTATTAACTTCATTAATTGATTGAACAGTATCATTAACCAGTTCTCCGCCGCGGATTGCGGTTTGAGATGATGTCTCTGACATTTTACTCGCATTCTGGGAATTCTGGTAATTAAGATTTATAGAAGAGGTTGCTTCCTCTATTGTTGCGGCAACTTCTTCAAGCGCACTTGCCTGTTCACTGGTTCTTTGTGACAGGTTCTGATTTCCGGTTGCGATCTGTTTTACTGCATCAACAAGGTTCTGTGAAGCTACAATAATATCCGATATAAGCCGTTCGAGGTTATCAGCAGTCTTATTCAATGCTTTGCCAAGAATCCCAAGTTCATCATTCTGCTCAAGGTCGATTCTCTCGGTAAAGTCACCCTCCGCAAGTTTCTGGGCGAAAACAAGCCCTTTGTTGACCGGATTTGAAACTGACTTTGAAAGCAATAAAATTATTACGACTCCGATAATAAGCGATATGGACAATATAACAAAAATAAGAATGTTAGTTGAGGCAACATCTTTCTCCTGTTGTTCGTTAAGATTTTTCCCTTCGCTGATCTGATAATCTACCAGGCGGTCTATCAGAACACTTCCATTCTTGTGAAAAACGAACCAGCTCTCCATATATTTATTACTTTCTGCGAGATTACCTTTTAACAGGGACTCGCTGAATTGTGTTCTTGAATCCGCTCCGCCTTTAATGATAGCCAGCAGATCCTCTAATATTTTTTTTTCATCAGGAGTAATCGGGAGGGCCATGTAACTATCCAGATTTTTTTTATAGTTTTGGATGATTGTTTTGCTTTCATCCATCAGCCTTTCCACTTCTTTTGAATTTTTAAGTTCCGCAGCCCTTTGCTGTGAAAGCATATTTAATTTCAGGTAGATAAAGTTCGAATATAACTTGCTAAGATAAACCGAACCGATAAATCTGTTATTATAAAAACTGTTAAATGAGACATCGGCTTTTTTTGTATTCAGGTAATTGTTTGATGAAATTATTATTATGATTATAAGAAAAAATGAGCAGCAAATTAATACCTTTTTTGCAACTTTCATATTATTAAACCATTTCACGATTTGACCCCCTTTGAAATTGAAATGTGCTGTATACCTCAGTAAAACTTTGACACGGCATTACATTACAAAAAGGGGGCTGACACAATAGAGTTTAGTATATAAATTTCAGGTTAAATTCATTTAGTTGTTATTTAATATTGTAATGCGAATATCCTATTTATTTTTAATCAGATTTTTAAGCGGGATTTAGATTTGCAGAAAAAATTATTGGAAGTATACTCTTAATTGATCAGCCCTTTGCTCATGGCATATATTACAAGACCGGTGACTTTTTTTATACCAAGCTTTTTCATTATATTGGAACGGTGGACATTAACAGTTTTTTCCGAGATAAAAAGCATCGATGAGATTTGTTTATTCGATTTCCCCTCTGCTATCAATTTGACTATTTCAAGTTCGCGGGGAGTGAGGTCTATGGTAATTTTATCTTCAACATGGCTGTTCTGCCGCCGGTTTATGATGTAATTATTCACCATCTTCTTTGTTATTTCCGGGCTCAGGTAAATATTGTCCTTCATTGCTTCCGAAATCGCGCGGATAAGGTCTATACTGGTATTTTCCTTGAGTATATAGCCATGTACGCCATACTGCATAAGATGTTCAACGTATTCATCATTATTATATTGTGTAAGTATTATTATCCTGATATCAGGATTAAACTTTCTAAGCTGACGTGATATCTCCACCCCGGTCATCGACGGTAGTGATATGTCGAGTATTACTACATCAGGTTTAAGCTGCTCTATTTTTTCAAGCGCATCCCTCCCGTCACCCGATTCACCAATTACTTCATATCCCGATACACTCTGAATAATAGTACGAAGTCCTTCCCTGAGGATGGCATGATCATCGACGATAAAAATTCTAATTTTTTTCATAAATCCACATGCCTCTCGAATAATAGGGCTAACTCAAGTAATATATTTTGAATATGTCACAGGGAATTGCTACAGATTTTGGGTATTATTTTAATTTTAGTTAAATTAATTTAAAGAACAATAGAGGGATAACATTATATTTTAATATAATTTTACATAATTGCACATATTTATGCTAGGATATTAATACTATCATCAGGTCCTCAATTTAAATATTACTGAACTTTATTACTCACATAACGGTTACACGGAGGGATGCTTATCGTTTGGCGGAAAATATAAAGAACAATTAAAAGATAACCCGCAGATTATATCAGAATAACCATAAGTTTAGTCCCGCCAATATTAGTATCTGTATCAATCAGCATAATACCGCCAAGACCTTCCGCCCGCTGTTTCATGCTGATCAATCCGCAGTGGTTTCGCGACTGCATTGTCTGAAATGGATTAAACCCGACTCCATTATCTTCTATGCAGAGCCTTACGGAATCATTCCGGTTCTCCAGGGTGATCTTTACACTGTCCGCGCCGGAATGCTTCAGAATATTGGAGAATGATTCCTGAACAATTCTATAAAGATTTATTTCCGTTTCTTTTTTTGTTTTCAGGTCATCACACAGGTCAAGCTCCACATTTATTCCCGCTGAACCGAGTGAATATTTTGAATATAATCTTATTGCAGAAGCAAGCCCGAATTCATCCAGTACCGAAGGAAAGAGGTCTGAACTTATTTCCCGAAGCTCCCTGACCGACTGGTCAAGAAGCATCAGTCCGCGTTCTAACCTGTCCGGGTACAAATCAGGATTAGTCTTAAACATGGAAATATTTACTTTCACGGCAAGCAATGATTGCCCTACTCCATCATGGATATCTTTGGCTATGCGCTGCCGTTCCTGCTCCTGAGAATTAATCACCTGCTGGTTCAGTTTTATTATTTCACGGGTCCTTTTCGCTACCCTCTCTTCAAGTGCTTCGTAAGATTTTTTTAAATCCTTCTCTATACATTTCCTTTCTGTTATATCCTGAAGAAAACCAAGAGTTGCCGGTTCGCCGCCTAAAATAATTCTGACAGTATTAACAGAAACATTAATTTCCGATCCATCTTTTCTCAGACATATAATTTCATAATCATTGGGGCCTGCTAAACCCTGTTCAAGACGGACATTCCGCTCAATAATTAATTTCCTCTGGTCCTCTGCTACATGTTTAAAATCCTTCGCACCTATTATATCTTCGGGTTTATCATAACCCAACATTTTTGCAAATGCCATATTTGCAAACAATAAAGTCCTCGTTCGGAATACTACAATTCCGATCGGTGATTTTTCTAAAAGAACATTGCTTTTAATATCGCTTGATTTATGAATATTTTCAACCGGATCGCCGTTATTTATATCTGCATAAATGATTATTGAACTTACAGCTTGTGTTAAAGAATCCTTTATTAACTTTGTAGTAATATCAGCCCAGACCTTTTCACCGTTCTTTTTCAGGAAAAAACCTTCAAACTGCCCCCAGCCCGGATTTTTCATAAGGAGTGCCCGGATCATCCGCATCGATGCCTGATCATCATCCGGCATCATGTCAAGTATGTGAAAGCCGTTCATTTCTCTGCTGCTATATCCGAATATTTCCAGCCATTTACGGTTAGAGCCTACGATATACCCCTGTATATCAATTACAGCAATCGCCTGCGGATTATTCTCAAAAATATGCCTGAATATATCTCCATCGAGTGTAGGAATATTAGAAAAATCTTCAATCTCTGATATATTATTCATATATTTACTATTCTCTTATGGTATATACCGGGTTTCATAAATTACCGGCAAATTAATGGGGTAATTTAATACGGTATATTAATATTTTAATACTAAAACATATAGTCAAGCCCTATTTATAGAGCTATAACGCTTAAGCATAATGTAAAAGGAGGATGCAGATTACCTGCACTATAATCCGACGGGTTCACCGGCCGCTGCAGGCGGATTTGCGCTGAGCCGGCAGAAATAGCTGGAGAAAAATCATTCGCAGCAAAATATTTTCAGCACGTATAGCTGAATTAGATTTCATAAATCGGTGATATTTTCCGGAAGCAATCTCTGTGGGGAATTTTTAACTGCACTGTTTTCTGAATAAAAAAAGGGGGCTTTTAAGCCCCCTTTTGTTTATTTATACAGTTCCAAAATGTCTTTCTCATAGTGCTGCAGTACATTCCGCCTCTTGAGCTTCATGGTCTGGGTCAGCATTCCGTTATCGAGAGTAAAGTCTTCGGTAATAAAATGAAATTTTTTCGGAATCTCATACCCTCCGAAAATCTTCCTGAGCTGCACTTTGATACGTTCTTCCATCATACTGGTAAATTTTTCTGATTTCACCAGTTCCTCCGGATTTGAAGGGAGCTTGTTTTCAGAAACATACTTCTTCAGGTAATCAAAATCAGGGAAAACAATGCATACGTTGTATTCCTTTCCATCACCGTAGACCATGGCATTTGCCACAGACGGCATAAGTTTGATTTCCTCCTCAATTGCTGCAGGGAAAACATATTTTCCGTTTTGAAGTTTGTACTGCTCCTTGATGCGGCCTGTAATATACAGGTATCCTTCAGCGTCAAAACGTCCGCGGTCGCCTGTTCTGAACCAACCGTCTTTGCTTAGAACCTTTGCGGTCTCTTCGGGTTTATTATGGTAACCCTTCATTACATTAGGCCCGGAGATTAATATTTCACCGTCTTCAGCTTCGTCACCTGTTACGGACTTGTCTATAACCACTTTCTGCCCGGCGAGTACTTTTCCCAGGCTTCCAAGCCTGTGGGCTGCACTGCAATTCATTGTTACTGCCGGTGAAGTTTCGGACAGACCGTAGCAGTCATAAATTGGAGTTCCTATGTCATAGAAAAAATTTGCTATCTCTACATTGGTTGCTGCACTTGCGGTGAGGGAACCTTCAAGCCTGCCGCCGAGGCCTTCACGAATTTTTGAGAATACCAGTTTATCCAGAAAAAAGAATTTTATATTGGTCAGCATGCTTGATTTCCCATTCTGAGCAAGAATCCGTTTATCCTTTGCTACGGCACAGGCGGCATCAAAAAGTTTTTTCTTGAGCCCGCCGGCATCGTTCATTTTAGTCTGAATACCGTTATATATTTTATTGAAAACTCTCGGAACTGAAATGAGGTAAAGAGGCCTTACGCGTTTTAAATCGTCAGGGAGAGTGCTTACATCATTCATAAATCCCAGAGTTCCGCCGAATTGTATCCAGTTGTGCAGCTCTCCGCTTAAAGCATAGCTGTGCGCCCATGGGAGCATACTCAAAGCTGTCTTCGTTTCATTAAGCTCGGGATAAATTCTGTATCCGCTCCTTGAGCAATATGTCAGGTTCCCATGAGTAAGTTCTACACCTTTCGGCTCACCTGTGGTTCCAGAGGTATAGATGATGACAGCCATTTCCTCCGCTGATGGTTTGACCGATACAACAGGGTGAGATTCGCCCATCTTCTCGAGGGCAGCCAGGCTGTTTTCTCCATCAGAATCAATTACAAATATTTTTTCCAGAGTGGGTATATCCTTCAGAAATCCCTTAACTTTTTCATAAATTCCCATATCTGCTACGAAAAGAAATTTTATCGGACCATCCGTAACGATGTATTTCCATGTCTCAAAGAGTTCTTTTTCATACATGGGAATATAGTGCCCTCCGCATCCATAAACGGCAAACTCAACGATCACCCATTCAGGACGGTTTTTGGAAATAATACCAACAGCGTCGCCTTTCTTTATACCAAGCTGTGATAAAGCGCCGCGGACCTTGTCCACGCGATCGCCGATTTCACGATAGGTAAAAGGGAAAAGCGGGTTTTCCGGAGTATTAACTACAAAAAGTTTGTTGTTGGCATACTTTTTTACGCTCGACTCGAACCAGTCAACCAGGTTGTCAGGCTTTTCATATGTATACATTTCATTACCTTTTTATTTTTTGATTTTTTTTACAGGAGAATCCGTTTTTAAAAACACTCCTATAACGCGAAACATCCCTAATTCAGTGAACACAATACTAATCATTTGAGGTGTCATTGATAATTCCCTGAGTCTTATCAGGTTCAATTTCGATGATGTTTGCAATATTTTAAGAAAAAAATAGCCGCCTATTAAGTCAAGGCATTAATAAATTATAATCTCTGATAAAAATTCAAACTGAATGTCTGCTGCAGGGGATAAATTTAGTTGTCCAACAGGGAAAGAACGTTGACTGAAGCAGAATGTTTTAGATAAACTTTCTGCTCCAGTCAACGGTACATGCTAAAATTTATTTATGCCGGGTCCGCCGGTGCCTGCTGATCAGTTAAATGCTTAACCGGTCCGCAGTATCTACACCTTGCCGACAGTTTTATTTTTCCACAAAAGATAGATCGCCGGGTATACAAGCAGCTCCATGATAAAAGAAGTAAAAAGCCCTCCTACCATCGGTGCGGCAATCCGTTTCATCACATCAGCTCCTGTACCTAAAGACCACATAATAGGCATGAGGCCCATCGATGCAGCCATAACTGTCATTATCTTCGGCCTTATACGCTTTACCGCACCATGAATGATAGCTTCTTTCAGTTCGCTGATATTATTTAATTTACCGTTTTTCCTGGCTTCATCGTATGACAGGTCAAGAAAAAGAAGCATAAACACACCGGTTTCGGCATCAAGGCCCATGAGCGCGATCATCCCGACCCATGCTGCAATTGAAACATGATAGCCCAGGATAAACATAAGCCACACAGCCCCCACTACAGAGAAAGGTACAGCAAGCATAACAACCGTCGCTTTAAAAGCGGACTTTGTATTCAAATAAAGCAGAACAAAAATAAGTATAATAGTCAGAGGCAGGACCAGTTTCAGTCTCTCCTTTACACGCTCCATATTTTCGTACTGCCCGCTCCATGTGAGAGTATAACCTGCCGGGAGTTTGACATGATCCCTGACCATACGTTTTGCCTCTTCCACGTATGAACCGACATCACGATCTGATATATCAACGTAGACATATCCCGCCAGGCGGCCGTTTTCATCTCTAATCATCGAAGGCCCGTAATTCAGTTGTATATCAGCGACTTCTTTTATATGAACCTGCACACCCGTTTTTGCAGTAATAAGGACTCTCTCCAGCTGATCAACGTCGGACCTGAGCTCCCGGGGATAGCGTACATTAATCGAATAACGTTCTCTTCCCTCGATCGTCGAGGATACAGTGTCACCGCCGATAGCTCCCATTATGACAGCCTGAAAATCATCAATGCTCAGCCCGTATCTTGCGAGGGCTTCGCGTTTCGGAATAAAATCGACATAGAAGCCGCCGCTTACCCTCTCTGAAAAAACACTTCTGGTCCCCTGGACATTTTTAAGAGCAGCCTCGATTTCGGAACCAAGGGTCTGTATTTCCATAAGATCAGACCCGAAAATTTTAATTCCAACAGGAGTCCTTACACCTGTTGTGAGCATATCTATACGTCCCTTGATAGGCATAGTCCATGCGTTTGAGTTACCCGGAATCTGCATTGCCTGATCCATAAGAGTTATAAGTTCATCATATGAGATACGGTCGGGCCATACGCGGCGCAGTAACCATTTAAGCGGTGATGGAGCCCATGATGAGTACCATCTTGGTTTTTCCCGCCACTCATCGTTCGGTTTAAGCTGGATTGTCGTTTCCATCATAGAAAATGGCGCAGGATCGGTTGAAGTTTCCGCTCTCCCTGCTTTCCCGAAAACTGTTTCCACTTCGGGAAAAGTTTTCAGGATTTTATCCTGCATCAACAGAAGATTTCTTGCTTCGGTTACTGAAAGGCCCGGCATTGTTGTCGGCATATAAAGAACGGTTCCTTCGTTAAGTGGAGGCATAAATTCCGATCCGAGTTTAATGTAGACAGGTATTGAGAGGATTACTACAACTGCAGCAGCTGCGATTGTTTTTTTCGGATGATCAAGCACCCAGCGGCACGGCCCGTCATAGAGCCGGAACAGTATTTTACTTACAGGATGTTCCTCCTCGGGATAATACCTTCCTACGAAAAGGGTATCTGCAGTTTTTGCCAGCCACTTCGGCTTTATACGGAATGGATCAAGCCTTGTGAAGAGCATACGCACTGCAGGGTCAAGCGTAACGGCAAGCAGCGCGGCAAGACCTATAGTAAGAGTTTTCGTCCATGCGAGAGGCGTAAAGAGTCTCCCTTCCTGATCAACAAGCGTAAACACAGGAAGAAATGATACCGCAATCACAAGGAGAGAGAAAAACACCGAGGGTCCGACTTCCATGAGAGCTTCAAGTCTCACTTCGTGAAAATCTCCCACCCGCCCGTTTTCAATCCATAATTCAATTTTCTTGTAGGCATTTTCAACTTCGACAATAGCGCCGTCAACAAGTACACCTATAGAAATAGCAATGCCTGAGAGACTCATAATATTCGATGATATCCCGAAAAAATACATAGGAATAAAAGCAAGCGCGACAGAAATCGGAATAGTAATTATCGGAACCATCGCGGATGGAAAGTGCCAGAGAAAAAGGAGTATTACAAGGCTGACAACAATCATCTCCATGACAAGTTCCTCTTTCAGGTTATCTATAGATTTCTCTATAAGATTTGACCTGTCATAAACAGGGAGTATTTCCACCCCGTCAGGAAGAGACATTTTTATATCTTCAATTTTAGATTTAACATTTTTAATTACGTTAAGGGCATTTTCACCGTGACGCATTACAACAATTCCGCCGACGACATCGCCCTCTCCATTAAGCTCGGCGAGCCCCCTTCTGATCTGCGGACCGAAAGTTATAGTTGCAACATTTTCAAGAAGTACCGGGGTACCGTTTACAGCCTTGAGTACAACTTTTCTTAAGTCGTCAGGATTCTTAATATAGCCCTTTGCCCGGACCATATATTCCTTGCCGGACCACTCGATGAGCCTTCCCCCCGCCTCATTATTATTTTTTTTGATTGCCTCAATAACATCCATAAGTGAGAGGTTAAAACTATGCAATCTGTCAGGGTCCACAATTACCTGATACTGTTTTTCAAAACCGCCGATCGTCGCAACTTCCGAAACTCCGGGTACACTCTGAAGGGCATACTTGAGATTCCAGTCCTGAAATGCGCGCAGCGACCCGAGATCATGCTTTCCGCTTTTATCGACAAGTGTATACTGAAAAACCCACCCGACACCGGTTGCATCTGGACCGAGTTCTGTTTTTACGTCGGCCGGAAGATTTCCCTGAATTTTCGAGAGATATTCCAGAACACGGCTCCTGGCCCAGTATATATCAGTTCCATCCTGAAAAATAACATAAACATATGAAAACCCGAAATCGCTGAAACCCCTGATCGCCTTCACTTTCGGGGCGCCTAACAGTGCTGAAATTATCGGGTACGTTACCTGATCCTCGATAAGGTCAGGGCTCCGGTCCCACTTGGTATATACAATTACCTGCGTATCGGAAAGATCGGGAATCGCGTCGAGAGGAATATTATTCATTGTAAAAACTGCATAACCTAACGCGGCGGCAACCAGCATAATTACAAGCATCCGGTTGTGTGCCGAGAAATATATAATCTTTCTGATCATATCATCTCCTTACTTACTCTGCGCCGAGGTTGCTGCCTTGAATGCAGCCTTGAGTGAAGATTCAGAATCTACAAGGAAATTAGCCGAGATTACAACCCTCTCCCCTTTCTTCAGCCCGGAGAGAACTTCATAGTATCCGTCACCTGACCGCATGCCAAGTTTTACTTCATATGGAACTATCAGTTCGTGATCACCTTCAATAAAAACATAATCCCTTGTGCCTGTGCGCATGACCGCACTTTCAGGAACAGCGATACGTTCACCTATCGAATAGTTAAGTTTCGCGTCTGCAAACATATTCGGTTTTAAAACAAGATCACTGTTTGGTATCTCTATCCTGGCTTTAAGAGTCCGCGCTTCCGGATCAAGAAATGGCGAGAGAAAAGTAATTTTCCCCTTAAATATTTTTCCCGGCCAGTAACTCAATGTAAGTTCTGCCTGCATACCGGTACGGACAAAAGGAATATCCGACTCGTAAATATCAGCCTCGCCCCATACTCTTGAGAGGTCAACAATGACCATAAGAGCGTCGTTCTCCATTATCTTCTGCCCTTTAAGAACTGTTTTTTCCATTACATAACCTGATGCCGGAGAATAAAGGGTCACATCGCGGGTCACCTGGCCTGTTTTCTTTATCCTGTCGATCTGGGCATCGGTAATATCAAGAAGCTTCAGCCTCTCACGTGCGGATTCAGCTATGTCCCCGATATTCCCCTCCATCGACTGGTCCATGCCGGACATTTTACCCTGCGCCTTAACTGCAGAAAGATATTCCTGCTGGGCAGCAAGGAGTTCCGGGCTGTAGATGGAAAGAAGAGGCGCACCCTTCTTCACGAACTGCCCTGTCTGATTAACATACAGGTTTTCAACATAACCGCTGACTTTTGTAGTTACCCTGAACTGCCGTGTTTCATCCTGCACTATCTTTGTCGAGGTTCTTATCTCTTTAACCATGTTTCTTGATTTTATTGTTTCGAAGTTAAGCCCCATCATAACACGTTTCTCATTTGATATTGTAACAGGCGCCAGGCCCGGAAGCGAATTTGCTTCTGTAACTGATCCGCCGCCTCCATCATCTACATCAAATGGAACCATGTCCATACCCATTGAATCTTTTCCGGGCTTATCGCTGATCTCTCCGGGCAGCATCGTCGATTTGTACATGACTTTCTTTTCAGCTGCTTTTTTTTCTTTTCCCAGCGGAACGAGCTTCATCCCGCAGATAGGGCAATCACCGGGAGTATCCTGAACAATCTGCGGATGCATGGGGCATGTGTAAAGAATCTTCTCAACAACTTTCCCGTCGTGCCGGTGCGGATAAAACTGCAGCAGGAGATAGCCGCCGAGTGCAAGTATCAGCAGAGTTGCTATTATATATTTTTTCTTTCCGGTTCTCATTGGACAACCTCCACTCCCTTCAGTGCATTCAATTCAGAATAAAAAGTGTAGTATTCTTTCAGTGCCATGTTCAGCTCTTTGCGGTACCGGAGCAGCATACGTATATTATCAATAACAGGCATAAACTCTACCGAACCTGTTCTGTATCTCGCAAGATTCGTTTCAAGTGTAAGCTCGGTCTGCGGAATCAGTCTTTCTTTGTATAATTTATACAGATCCTGCCACCTTAAAAGCTGACTGATTATTATATCAGCCCTGGCCGTAAAATCATTTGACTTGTCTTTGTACAGGCTATCAACTGCACTGTTCTTCGATTTCATCTCGTCAATCATCGGCGCATTTTTTTTCCAGAACCATACGGGAATATTTAACGAGACCATTCCCGACACCATATCATCTCTCTTCATATCCTTCCCGTCCTGCCTCTGCATATAGGAGACTCCAACTTCAATGTCAGGAAGATATTCCATCTGTTTCAGCCGGACCTCCTCCATACTGATCTCCATATCAATTTTTAAAATTTTAAGTTCAGGATTGGAAGTAAGTATTTCGTTTTTCAGATTATCCGCAGGAGGATTCACAAACTCGGGGACAGGGAGGTCTTTTAAATCGATATCGGTCTGCATTCCGGAGAGATAGTTTATTTTCTGTGAAAGCTCCCGCTCTTTCTGCCTGAGATTGATAAGTTCCTCTTCCGCCATATTAAATTCTATATTGGACTTAAGAACATTAGCAAGAGTACCGGTACCGGACTTGCTTGCCGCCACTTCCCTCTCCGTAACCAGGTTAATCTGTTTTTTAATCTCTTCGATTATATTGATGGAGGATCTTATGTATATAAGTTCATAAATATTCATCCGGAGTTCGTGAAGTATCTCCACTTTCTCTTTTTTTAATTTAAGGAGAGATTTCTCGTATTCCTTTTCAGCGATGGTTCTTTTTATTCCAAGTTTGTTTACGGGAATCATCTGGCTGATGCCGATTTCTTTTGAAGTCATATCTTCTTTAGTGAAGGAGTATGAACCTACCGGAAGATTGTTTACTCCGAACTTCAGCCGCGGGTCCTCCAGTGCTGTACTCCAGTCAATTCTGCTCTTCATCATGAGAGTTTCTCTTTCCATAGACTGCAGTTTCGGGCTATGGATAAGTGCGGAATTCTGTATTTCGAATATCCGGTCATTCCCTTCACTGAAAAGCGGTGTAACTAATAATATAACAAGCAGTACTGTCTTTTTCATAAGCCCTCATTGGTTAGTCTTGTACACTCAAAGTCCAGCAACACGATGACATCGCACCTTCTTTAAACTATTAGCAGGGAGTAGTTAATTCCCTGCTGCCAGCGGTCTTATTAAATATAACTGATGTCGTAATAAAAAACTAATATAAATCATTTAGCTGGAGTTTTCTCCGGAACTACACCGCTATCCTTCAGTTTCTTCATGTACTTTTCAGGATTCTTTTTAAACTCTTCGGGACACCCCGCGCAGCAGAAATAAACTCTGCTTCCTTTATAATCGACAAATTTGCTTTTATCTATGTCCCAGCCCATAACCGGACATTTAGTCTGCGCCTTATCCGCCGCATTCAGCTTTATACCGAAATCCGCAGATATAAAAGATAGTGCAAAAAGAAACATAAAGATGATCTTTAAACCTTTATTCATTTAAATCCTCCATAATTGTATTAAAAAAAGAATAGTAATTACTACTTATTTAATCAAATAAGTAGTAATTCAGAACGGGAGTTACAATTTTTTTATTTTATGATTAAAATTTTAAAATTCTCACTAATCTGATTTGTGCCCTTCGATGTACTCTGAATAATATACCTCACCAAGCGCTTCTATATTAAGAATTTCACAGCCGATACGGTAAATATAATTCTTTATAAGAGCAATATTTTTTACTTCACACAATAGAGTTGCCTGTTTCTTCTCCGGTAAAAATACTGTAAATATAATCAGGCTGTTCTCCTTAAAATGTTTAATCAGTACCTTATCTTTAAAAAAAATTCCAAGCCCGCTCATTGAGAGATCTGTAACGGCAATATTATCATTTGAACTTATTATAAGCTGTTTGTCATTTGTGTAGACAGTCGATGCCGACATTCCGAATTTTCTGACAGCTGAAAAATCTTCATCATTTAACTCTTTGTAACTTGCTGATTTTATGTAGCCAAAAGGCATCATCATCTTATAAAGCAGCGGGACACAAATTTCAGAAACAGTTTTTGCTTTATGGCCCAAAGGATCTCTCGGCTGAATATAAGTTTTGTAATATTTCAGATCTTCATCACAGTGAACTTTTTCAGGATCATCAGCATCACTTATATTCTTTATAAAATACGGTTTCCGCTTGTTCTTAAAATAAAACATCCGCGGATCATTTCCCTTATCGCTTAAAAATACAATTTCTGAATCGGGATAAGTGTCCTGAAGTTTTTTCAGAAGCTCATCCTTTATCAGATCAACTTTTCGTCTTGAAAGGTTAAGGCATTCATGGACTGTAAAATCAGAAATGATATTTGAAATATATAACGGGGCTTTTACGGTTTTATCGATTGATGAAACATTTTTTCTCTCTTCTTTTCTCGGTATCTGAGCAATCTGAATATCAAGCGGTTCATAATTTAAAGCGCAGTTTTCATCTTTTGATTTCAATACCGCATGAGAAAAAATAACTTCATCTTTGTCCCTTATATATAGAATCACACTGTTTACTTTTTCATTTTCAAAAGGCCCTGTGATTGAAACTAAACCATTATCAAACAAAAATGATTCTACCTGTATATTTATGTCAGATGTTTTTATAAATATTTTCCCCGTTTTAAAACGTGTCTGTAATATTTCATAAATCTGTTTTTTATCTGTTATTTTTACAGGCTCAGTACTCATATAAACCCCGGATTGTTTTGTATATAATTCTCTTCCTTGTTTAATATACCTTTTAAGTGACCCAATGTCAATACTGAATGCAGAGAGAGATTTTCAGCAGACAGATATTGATCCGGTTAACTCTACTATATCCCTATTACAAATGAACATTAGAACTTATAATTATATCAAAGCACTTACAGGCCGCCCGACGGACTTTCGCTGCTCCGAATCCGGGTGTTATATGATTGACAAATCTTCTTTTATCAGCTTCAGTTACTGGAAATATAGTTACCAGGCTTATCCGGAATAAACTCTATGAACAGAAATGACATTATTAAAAGCGCACTTAACTTCACTGAATCTTCAGAGTACAATTTTATCTCAGAAAAAATTGCCCTGTCGCCTTCAGCAGCAGGAATGAAAATATTTGATCCTCCGATTTTCGGATTTGGCGATCCGGATGACGGACTATTCGCTTTATTAAAAAATCCTTCCGCCATAGGGGAACATTTTTTACTCCCGCGCGAATGGATGCCGGAAACAAAATCTGTAATTTCATTTTTTCTGCCATTCACTGATCCTGTTAAAAAAGGAAACAGGAAAGATATGTCATGGCCTTCAGAAGAATGGCTCCACGGACGGATTGAAGGGCAGGAATTCATTAACAGGCTGGCCATTCATTTACAAACACTGATTGCTGATGCCGGATGCTCAAGCCTTATCCCGACCCTGGACACAAGATTCCGGTCTTTTACCGGCGATCAGAAAACGGGCTTAAACTTTACATCGAACTGGTCGGAAAGGCACGCGGCGTTTGTATGCGGTCTTGGCACTTTCGGACTCTCGAAGGGACTGATTACAGAAAAAGGTACGGCGGGAAGATTCGGTTCTATTCTGACAGAGTTAGATCTCCCGAAGGATATCAGAAAATATAACGAGCTCTACGAATACTGTTCAATGTGCGGGGCATGCATCCGGAATTGCCCGGTTAACGCAATTTCCATGGAACGCGGTAAAGAGCATAGTATCTGTTCAGCTTTTCAGGAAGTGACAGCTGAAAAATTCAAACCGAGGTACGGATGCGGCAAGTGCCAGGTCGGCGTACCATGCGAAAATCGTATCCCTGTAAAACAAACTCCGGAAAAAATTTAATAAAACAGCAGATACCCTCCCTCCCATACATAAAAAAAGTGCTGCCGCAAACCGGAATATAAATTCATGCGCACCGGAAATGTTTGCTTTCCCGCTGAAACATATTATCTTGATATTTAATTATTAAACACCATTACTTAAACTATACGCAGATTAAGTATGTAAAAATGGAGGCTGAACATGAATATTAAAAGATTTGCAGCAGGAGGTTTCGCGATATTTATCATTTTCCAGATTTGTGATTTTATAATTCACAATCTCATTCTTGGAGAAATCTATATGTCCATGATGAATGTCTGGAGGCCGGACATGATGTCTCTTATGTGGATAATGTATCTCACCACTTTTATTATGTCCTACCTGATGATGTTTGTTTTTGTAAAAGGCTACGAAGGCAGAGGTATCCTCGAAGGTGTGAGATTCGGTATAATACTCGGGCTTATGATAAGCGTGAGCGGGGCTTTTTATCAGTATGCCGTTTACCCTTTACCGTTTTCCCTGATTATCCAGTGGGCTATATACGGGCTTATTGAATTTATATTAGCCGGAATTGCTGCGGCGGCAATCTACCGCCCTTTGGCATGTTACGGTGAAGAGACTTTATAACAACGGCAGATCTGCCTTTAACTGACTTGTTATGATTTTGTCATTCCGGTTTTGCAGCTTCAATTCATGGAGCGAACACGATGTTTGCCTGCCGGCATAGAACATGATGTTCTGATAAAGCCTGCCAAATACCGGAATGACAAAAAACCGGTTTCGAAACACCTGGGGTGCATTAAAGTACTATTTCAGCTCCGCCGTAGAAACTTCGTCCTTTAGTGTTATACCCGTAGGTTTCCATGTAATCCGAATCAGTGAGATTTTCACCCCGCACAGTGAAAGTGAAAGTTTCATTCAATGCGTAGCGGATGTTCATGTCGAACTTATGGTAAGAATCGAGCCTGACATTTGTTGTTGTCCATGTAAGTGAATCATAATAAGCATCTTTCCTGTCATCCACATAAAGATATGATATATTAAGGCTCAGGCTGTTAACCGGAATTAATGTCAGGCTTGCGGAGTGTTTCTTTTCAGGCCGTTTTAATATAGCCTGGCTGTTCTCTGTTTCATCATATTTAATCCAGGTATAACAATAAACAAGGCTGATCATTTCCACCGGTTTTAAAGATGAGGTGAGCTCAACTCCCCTGTTTCTTACAGTGCCGTCTATATTCTCATAATTAGTGGTTCCAAAACTTATCATGTTTTTGTATTTCTGCCTGAAGTATGTACATCCCGCCGAGAATGCTCCATCAAATAATTCCTGCGAAATACTGTAATCAGAACTCCAGCTTTTTTCAGGTTTAAGGCCTTCATTCCCATATTTACTGAAAAGTTCATATAGTGACGGCGCCCTGAAACCGGTACCATATGAAGTACTCAGCTTTGTCTTGATCACAGGTATTATAAATGATGCTGAAGCGTCCCAGGTTTTATTATAATCTCCGGATTTGTTTAAATGAATTTCATCAAATGTATCCAGTCTCCCGCCTGCACTGAGGAACAGCATATCAAAAACGGATAATGAATCATGCAGAAAAATACTCTTTGTCACAACACTTTTCTCATCAAGAATCTGGGATTCAAAACCTGCGGCCGGCCATGTTGTATAAAAAACGGACTCTCCGCTCCCGGTTTCGTGGAGAATTTCCGCACCAATTGTAAAAAGATTTATATCCGCAGTATTAAAATTACTGAGCATCTCAAAGTTTGTATTTTTACTGTTGAACCTGTAGGAATCATTTTCAGTTGTATCAACAGCATCTGACGGATCTATATCATCTCTGACAGACGACATGTATGATAACGCAAATTTGTAGTTCCACCAGGCGAATGGGGAATGGCTGAACTCTCCACGCGAAGTGAACAGACTTGTTTTATAAACATGATTAGGATCATCTTCATCCGTCCCGTCATCAATATCCGCATTAGTATCAGTATAATTCATGGAAAACAAAGCTTTGCTTTTTTCAGACGTCTCAGTAGTCAGTGCGCATGAAACTGTCCTGTTCTCGTATTTGTCGTTGTCGAAATTTCCCGTACTATTGATTTTCTTTACTTTGGATATTCCATCGGTGCTGTAATGTGTTCCTGAAAAATAAAGCGTACTCTTTTCACTGCTGTCACTCACAGCGACTGATTCGCTGAAAGTTCTGTCAGGGCCGGCTTCCGCAGAAATTTTCACATATTTCTCTCCGCCGGTTTTGGTTATGATATTTATTACTCCGCCTGAAGCCTCTGCACCATACATGCTGCTCATAGCGCCCTTGACAATCTCTATGCGCCTGATATTAGATGTCTGGACAGATGAAATATCAGAAAGCTTTTCTATTCCCATGGGATCATTAATCTTAACGCCATTTATAAGAATTAGGACATTGCCGCTTCTTGATCCGCGGATATAAATATTGGCAATCCCTCCATCGATCCCTTTTTTACTTATTGTCACCCCGGGAACACTCTCAAGTATTTCTGAAAGATTTTTTTTCCCGCTCTTCTTAATATCCTCTTCTGTTACTACAGAGATATCTTTACCTTCTCTGGACACGGATGTTTCGTATCTCGATGCGGTTATGACAACGGGGTCATTAAAAAAAACCTTTTCAGTCTGGGCTGCTGCTCCCGAAAAACCCGCAGCGCATAACAGAAACGTCATGCTTAATATTTTTTTCCTCATTGAATTCTCCATTTTAATCTTTTAAAATAAATTTAAGTTTATCATCACGGAAGCCGGTTGGGCGATCGGAACACGGAAACATTTAATCTGTACTTAACAGATAAAAAATAATATACCGCGGCTTAATAAGCCTCGCAGTGACAGTAATTGATGTAGTGGAGAACAAGTTAATAGTAGAATCTTATATGCAGGATAGTGAACCTTTCCATTGCAAACCTCCCTTTCCGCGAAAGTAGTATCGGTTTGTCCGGTATATTCAGCGACCTGGCTTCCATAATAAATATGGTAACAGTTGCGGGACAGCCCGGGATTTGCACCCGATTCCCTGAATGGACCTTACATGTTTATAATTAAAACATGGTTTTATTTATTCAACAAAAATTTTACAGCATTTATAAAAAGTAACTTCATAAACATCTTCCATCCGTATTACTTTTAATAATCCGGGTCAGATTAATGTTCTACCGGCAGGCTGGAGCTTCATTTAATCTTTTCGAGAGCGAACTCTTTCAGTTCCTTCAGTGTAATTCGTTCTTTCAGAAATAACTCATCCTCTTCAATTTCTCTCTGGAATATAATATTTATCGAAGCAAGAGCCTTGTTTAAATTCTCCAGATCAAGTATATATTCAGAGTCGATCGATTTCAGGCCCTTAAAGTTTTCCGGGCAGAAATCAGCTTTACCGTCTACAAGTACAGGATAACCGTGGGTTCTGCAGATGACCGGTCTCGCGGAATATATTGAACAGAGGCTGTCTTTGAGGAAAACACATCTCTCCGGAGTTTCCTCAAATAACAGAAATTCATGATCTATCTCTCCTGAAATAATTGCGTTATAAATTACAAACGCATCAACGGGAAAAACACTCTCCAATATGCAGCACGCGGAGCATCCCTTTTTACAGATGATAAACTCTCCGTACTTCTGAAAAAGTTTTGTTTCATGCGCGTCAAGTTTTTCGATGAGAGAGTTATATAACTGTATTGATTTCATTTCATCCATAGATTTTTCCTTTAAAGTTTTCCAGAATTCGAGTTAACTGTAAATCTCCCCTGCTCCCTTTAACAAAGGGGGTGGCCGCAGGCCGGGGGATTTCGTTTACTAACTCAATCCAATTTAATACTTCAATTTCATAAGTAACAATTTTATATCATCTGTCTCTTTGTAAACTGAAAAAAAGAATAAATTAATCCATCAGAACTCCGATTAAAAATCATGAATATAAAAAAGACAACTATCCCGATACTGATTCTGCTTATAACATTCGCGAGCGCTGATGCAGGTTCCTATAAAAAACAGAATGCAATTTCACGAAAAGCAATCAGCTTATACAGAAACCTTCCATCTTCCAGGATCAGATGGAAGATACTCGGAAAGTCAAACTGGAAAAACAGAATTTATTATAAGGAGTTCGGTTCGGGAAAGAAACTCACGATGATTGTCGGAGGGATACATGGAGATGAACCTTCGGGATTTATTTCCGCTCTGAAACTCGCGCAATATATAAAGAAGAATCCATCTTCGATAAAAAACCGCGTGATAATAATTCCCTGTCTCAATCCTGACGGCCTTATTAAGAGGAGACGCACCAACGGACATAAGGTTGACATTAACAGAAATTTCCCTACTAAAACATGGTCTCCTGAATATGCAAAATACTACAACAATCCCGGGCCGCTTCCCGCGTCAGAACCCGAAACTGTACTGATAGCGAATGCTGTTGAAGATTACAGGCCGGATCTTATAATTCAGATGCACCAGCCGTTTAACTCACTTTATCCAGATGATAGAACTCCCCCCGGGCTTTTGCAGAAAATGTCGGGTATTACGGGTATTCCAATATCTTACGATATCGGCTACGCAACACCAGGTTCATTCGGAAGCTATAAATCCTCGATGGAATATGAAGTACACGGAATAACATACGAACTATGCGGCGTAGACCGTGAACCGGATTATGATAAAATCACGGAGTCTCTGATAGAGGCGATTAATTATTGAGAAGCTCTCCCCCTCTGGCCTCCGGCCGTCTCCCCATAAGAAATGGGGGAGACAAATACTGAAAATCTGCATGCGCAGACTTATGTCATTTTTACAAAAATATTCTGTAACATTCCTCCCCTGTTTCAGGGGGAGGTGCCCGAAGGGCGGAGGGGAAGAAATGTATAAAAATTTTTAAGTAATGATCCGATCCCTAAAATTTCGGAGGAACCAGTCTCTTTGAACTCTTCGTTTTAAGAATCAGGTCGATGACTTTATATGTATCAAATTTTTCTACCGGCTTGTCATCATCGTCATAAACAGCATAAGGTGAAACGTTAAGGTCCATATTATTTTTATATAACACCTTGTATCCGTTACCCATAATAGCATAACCGTTTCTTTTAAAACTCACAAGTATTCCAAGTGATGATACCGCGTAATCAAGATCAGCGTTATAATTAACAAGAGATTTTCCAGTTGTGAATTGGCTCCAATCGGTGTTGAGACCGATAAGATCAAATACCGTAGGCATAAAATCCTGGTGTGACGTATATTTGTATTTAATGCTTTTCTGTTTAATCCCCGGATAATAAATCAGTGCCGCGGGCTGAATCTGTATATTATTAAGGCCCCATGTGTGGCCGAAACTTCCATGTTCCCAGAACTCCTCGCCGTGATCCCCGGATATAACAAGAATTGTATTATTCAGCCTTCCCATCCTGTCCATCTCCGTGATAAGCTGTCTAAGAAGCTGGTCCGTATAACAGACCGCGTTCATATAACGGTTCTTGAGCTCAACCCTGTCTTTTTTAAACTTTTCCTGGGTACCGCTTATTATTGTAAAGTTGGCATTATAATCAGGTATGAATTTTCTGCATCCCTCAGGATAAAAATAATTAAAATGGGTGACATTCATCAGGTAGTAATCAAAACGCTTATTGCCTTTATCGCTTTTCAGATCACCGATAAGCCTGTCTATCAGAATCTGTTCCCTCGGGCCATAATCATCAATTTTAGTGCCGGGTGCCCTGCAGAATCTGTCCTCGGTTTTTTCAATTATATCGCGGTGTATATATTCATACTGATGCGGGGAGTTGTAGTAGAACGACTGGATGTAACCCGCTTTTTTCAGAACTTGAAGAGGCATATTATAAAACCTGTTACCCCTCAACGGTTCAAAGTAATATGGAGCAAGTCCAGTGAGCATACCGTAGAGGCTGCCGGGTGTGTTATTCCCCGTCGTGTAATGCTTCTTTAAAATGAATCCTCTTTCACTTGCGAATTTATATAGAAACGGCATATTAACGGGATTAAGCATATCGCTTCTCAATCCCTCGATATTTATAAAGAGTATATTCATCGGAGATTTTACATTTATATTCCGTGAAAGAATTTTATCTTTTGCAAGGTCGAGTTTTTTTAACTGCTCAACTTCTGTTTTTTCATCAAGGAATTCAGGTTCTGCAAAAAGCGCCGGGACTGCCTTGCTCTTCTTTCCGTCTTCATCAACTTTAATCCGGTCTTCGGGAAAACCTGTAATAGACTGCCATGGAATTTTATTTTTCATTAAATTCATTTTCCAGTCTGAATCCGCAAGAGCAACAAGCCTGAAGTGAAGTATAATCGCGAAAAGAAAAATTATTGAGAATGTTATTATCGAGGAACTATGATCAAAAAATCTTCCGGAAAGAATATTGTCTAATAAATGATATAGTCCGTAAAACAGTACAAGGTAAATGCATATGAAAAACACCAGTTTGATAACGCTCAATGTAAAATTACCCATCTCACCGCCGGTCCAGCCGCGGTAGGCCATTACAACCCCTTCCGTACCGAGCTGTTTGCCATAAACAATCACTGCCATATTGTTGATAAAGAACAGCATGGTTACCAGAAGATTTGAAATGAGGTATGCAGCTATAGCCCCGTACCTGAACATGGAGAGCAGAAACCGCAAAACATAAAAGATAAGTGCATTAAGAATAATTATTGATGCGAATAAATATATATAAGTCAGAAGGAGATCTCCATCGATACTTCCATTATATCTGTCATATAATAAATAAGCTGTGAATAGTACAGACCAGAGAACGAGATTAAGCACTCCTGCTGTACTGCTGTAGAAAAACTTTTTAAATCTGCCCGGCATGTTTAACTCCTTTTCATTCCTGCTACAAAAACATTATCAGGCCTATATTTTTCAAATATTTTTTTAAAAAGATGAAATTTAGTGCAAATAGTACGCTGTACATTTTTGTACAAACAGCCCATGCACCTCCGGAGGAGACAATGCATAATAGCTTCAAATGAGACACATTCCAAACAAAGAATTCTTTCCTCTTCCGGGTGCAGGAGCCGAAAAATACAGTGTTTAAAAATGTTTCATTAAAAAACTAAAAACAGCCGTCGAATATTACAGCCTGAAGATACATTTCACCACCCTGCACTCCTCCTCAAACCTTTCACCACCAGTATAGAAATATAAACTGCCGCCGAGCACAACACAATGGTTGCCCCGCAGGCGCTCCCGGTATAGAATGAAATAATGAGCCCGGATATACCTGACAGCATACTTATGTACATTGACCTGAAATAGTAATCTTTAAGTGACCCGGAAACCAGTCTCGCGGACGCAGCCGGGAGTATGAAAAGAGAATTTATTATAAGCAGCCCGACCCATCTTATAGAGAGAATTACCACAAGAGCGACCAGTATAGAAAAAAGTGTTTTCACAACAAACGGCGAGATGGCCCTGTCATAGGCAAGTGACGGTTCAACACTGATCAGTGCGAGATAACTGCCGAAAAAAATCCAGAATAGAACAACACCGGCGAGCAGAAGCACAAGATAAAATATTTCCATCCTCGTAACAGAAAGTATATCTCCGATCAGAAAAACCGAATATTTATTGAAAGATCCGCCGCGGCTGAGAAGAGCTACACCCAGCGCCACCGTCGAGGCGGAAAAAACTCCAATAACTGTATCACTTGACGCTTTTGTCTTTTCCAGAATAATATTTATCGAAACAGAAAGAATCACCGCGAAGATAATCATGACAGGACGGACATCGGTAAATCCCAGGATCACCCCGATGGCAATACCTGTCAGCGCGGAATGCCCGATCACATCTGAAAAGAACGCCATTCTGTTCCCGACCACCATTGTTCCCACCAGGCCGAAGCACGGTGTAACAATAATCACGGCAAGAAGAGCGTTCTTCATAAACTCGTAGCTCACCCACGTAAAAGGCAGCAGGCCTATTATACTATACCATAATTCTATCACAGCTTAATACCGTAATGCTTATCTTTCAGTACATTTGTAAAAAAAGGATAGACACTCCCCATCTGTTTTCTGAACTCCGGATGTTTAAGCACATGCATCGGATCACCTATTGCGAATATCTTTTTATTTATAAGAATCATTTTGTCAGCATGCGGAGCGATAGCTCCTATGTCGTGAGTAACAAGAACAATAGACATATGAAACGCTTTTCTGAGATTGCAGATAATTTCATAAAAAGCCTCCATCCCCTTCACATCAACAGCCGAGACAGGTTCATCAAGAAGGAGGAGGTCGGGTAGCGGGTTGAGCGAACACGCGAGGAGAACCCTCTGAAGTTCGCCTCCCGATAACTCACCCACCCTTCTCCGGACAAGATTTTCAGAAGAGACTATAGTGAGAAGATCCATCATCTCCTTTTTCTTTTTCTTTGAAACATGCATCCAGGCTGAGAGATGTCCCTGGGAAAGCAGCATCAGGTCAAGTACACTGATCGGAGAATCGGGCTGTATCGACACCTTTTGAGGCACATACCCGATCCTCGGTTTTTTACCATTGCCGGATGTTGAGCAGAAACCGATACTCCCCTGATAATCGATATCACCGAGAATCGCCTTTAAAACAGAACTCTTACCTCCGCCGTTCGGGCCTATAATAGCAGTAAGCTCACCGCAGGAAAATCTGAAATCGATGTTATCAACAGCTTTCATTCCGCCGTAGCTGACTGATACACCTTCAATATATGTACAGCAATTATCGCACGGCCCGTCTATGCTGCAGTTATGCCTGTTTTTATTTTTCACTGAAAGCACTTGCCAGAACTGATAGATTTTTTTTCATAATTTTTATATATGCTCCTTTGTCATTTTCACCGGTTACAGCAGGATCAAGTACAAAAACTTTTGCGCCGGTTTCTTTCGCAATAACATTCGCGGAGGATAACGGATACTGCGGTTCGGCAAAGAGAGTTTTTATCTTCGCACTGCGCACAAGATTTATTGTTTCGGCAAGTTCCTTCGCTGAAGGTTCACTTCCCGGTTCACGTTCAATTACTGCTGCTATATCAAAATTAAACTCTTTCGCGAAGTATGGAAAAGCTTCATGAAATGTGATAATTTTTCTGCCGCTGAATTTCATAAGCTCAGAATTCATCTCCGACTTAAGCCTTTGCAGATCTTTTATATAAACTGCGCCATTGGCTTTATAACTGCCGGCATTCCCGGGGTCAGCTTCTGATAAAGCTTTTACACAGTTTTCGGCCATGACAACAGCGTTACCTACACTTACCCAGACATGCGGATTTTCGCCTTCACTGCTTTTAATAAGAGAAATTCCTTTAGACAACTCCGCAGTTTTGAGTCCCGGATACTTGCCTGCGATCTTATCCAGAAAAGATTCCATCCCGGCGCCATTGAATAAAAAGATGTCAGCGTTCTCAAGGTTTTTCATATCCCCGGCAGTAACGCTGTAGTCATGAAGGCATCCGGTAACAGGCGGTGTCATATTCACGACTCTTGCCCCGTTAACTCCGTCAGCCACATTTAATGCAATAACATATACAGGGTAAAACGAGGCGACAATTAAAAATTCATCCCTGCCGGCTGCGTTATCCTCTTTTTTGCATCCTGCAGAAAAAACTGATAATAAGATTAATATGACAGCAAATTTCAAAACCTTCAAAACATTCTCCTCTATAAAAAATCATAAACTGAATTTACTGCAGAGACATAAATAAAAATATTATTTAAGCTCCGGCCCTCGGTGTCTCTGAGGCAAATCCTTTTTTACAAATCAGGACGCTATGTCCGGCACGACGGGCATATACCGCTGTACTGCAGAACTGTTTCAAGTATAATAAAATTATCCCCCGGATTTACCTTCTTCGGTACAGAATAATTATTTTTTGATTTCATGCAGAAAATTTTTCTGCATAAGCTGCAGTAGAAATGCGGATGCACCGGATTATTTTCCGATGAAAATTCAAAATACTGCCGCCCGCTTTTATTCATAACCTCACGGAGTATACCCTCTCCGCAGAGGAGCTGAAGGTTCCGGTAAATGGTGACCAGATCCATCTTGCCTTTCAATTGATCAAACAGATCATTAGCGCAGAACGGCATATCCTTTGACATAATAAGATCAAGAACAGTAAGCCTTTGTTTTGTTACCTTAATTCCTTTTTCATTCAGTAATAATTCGGACCTGTTTTTATCCATAACTCCCCGGAGATATAAAGAATCAATTGCAATCTATTTGCAAATGGAATGAAATTATGTCAAGATAAAAAGATCATACTTCATAATCTATCCGGTTTATCAATTATTGAATATTAAAATTTTTTAATTGATTTTACAGAGCGCAGAAGTTAAATGAAACCAATTCGGTTTCATTATATTTTATTTTCCGGAGATACCAAATGATAATAGTACAGGTCTTTCTTACAGTAAAAGAATCTGCTATTGAAGATTTTATCAGATTTACAAATGATAATGTCGCGAACAGTGTTAAAGAGCCGGGGGTTAAACGGTTTGAGTTTTTCAGGGATCTTGATGCGGATAATAAATTTATTCTGTTTGAGATGTTTAAATCAGCTGAAGAACAGAACAAACACAGGGAAACCGCACATTATAAAAGGTGGAAGGAGAATACTGCCGAAATGCTGGAAGTTCCAAGTACCAGAAGCTCTCTTGAGTATGTAGAAATGGAGATGGAATAATTCCCGTAAAAAATTATATTCCACGCTGCGAGAGCCGAAGATTCCCGAATCGAAACTCTATATAATCACAATATGAATTAATCAAGCCCGGTTTATTTTTAAAAACTTTCTGTTTTAATAAATATAGTTTGTACAAAATTAACGCCGGAATTAATGTAAGTCAATGTTTAAGCGTCACTCCGATTTAAATAATATTTCACAGGTAATCTCTAATAAATAAATCCGTTCTAAATGAATTGACTCAGAATTAAACTCTCTCATATAATCTTTACTATATAAAAAAAAGTGTTGAAAATTAAATTTATAAAAAAATATTGATACGGGTTACTCCCGATCTATTTTCAGAGGAAATTATGAAAAAAATATACACTTTTTTTACAGTAATAGTGCTGGCAGCTTCTTCACTTCCTGCCGGACAGAGCAATGCTCCCGCGGTGAACCTCTCTGCTATTAAATATAAGCTTGTTTATGAGACATTTGAAAATAACAGTTTCGACCTCTGTATAATCAATGCAGATGGTACGGAAAAAAAGAAGCTTACCAATACTTCAAATATTCACGAGATGTACCCGAAGGTTTCTCCTGACGGAAAAAAGATCAGCTATCTTGAAGACACGGGTGAAGGAAGAAACAGGAAGCGCGATATTTATCTTATGAATATAGACGGTTCAGGGCGGAGACTCATCTCAAAAAATTCCAGAGAACAGTGCTGGTCCCCGGACGGGAGATTTATTGCATTTGTAAAATCCGAGTCTACAAGAAGATTTTCACTGGACAGCTGGTCCACTAAAGGTTTATTTATCTATGATTTAACTACAGGGCAGGTTCGGGAACACGCTAACAAAACTCTTGAACATCTTTACTCTCTCGGATGGTCGCCCGACGGAAAATATATTACCGCAACTGTTCTCGGAGGGATGGGGCTTAAGCACACAAATATCGGTATTGAAGTAAACGGTACAAGATATTTCCTGCTCAACGTAACAGGATGCAGGCCGGAGTTCTCACCCGACGGAAGTTCAATCGGCTGGGGGAGGACCGATTTCGAGTTTGACATCGCGAAGATTAATATGAGCAGAAGTGTCCCGGTCTCGGACAGGGACAAGATTCCTTTTCTCCAGGTTAAAAAAGGTTACGAGGTTTATCACCTCGACTGGTCACCTGACGGCAGGTACATTGCTTTTTCATTCGGCCCGGATGGAGAGCAGCATGTGGGAGGAACCGCGAAAGGATGGAATATCTGTATTGCGGAGATTGCAACAGGGAAATGGGCATATGTAACAACAGACGGTAACCAGAACAAGGAACCGGACTGGATTCCATGAGGAGATATAAGATGAAAAAAATTATTACAATATTTGCCGTAACAGCAGTTATACTATCAGCAGCTTCATGCGGTAAGAAGAAAAATGATACAGCAGTAAAAGATATAAAAAGCAAATCCGGAATTGAGATGGTATTCCTCCCCGGAGGCGAGTTCATCATGGGTGACGGGTCTGACGCACACACAGTCAGACTCTCCCCCTTCTATATTGACAAGTATGAAGTGACACAGGAAATGTTTAAGAAGATAGAGCTCCCTAACCCTTCTCATTTCAAGGGAGATAAAAATCCGGTTGAGATGGTGGCCTGGGTCAACGCTGCTGTTTACTGCAACGAAAGGTCACTCGAAGAGGGGCTTACCCCGTGTTATAATGAAGACACATGGGAATGCAACTTCGACGCTGACGGATACAGGCTCCCCACAGAGGCGGAATGGGAATACGCAGCAAGAGCGGGCAGTAAAGAGAAATACTTTTTCGGCAATGAACAGAAAAATATGAAAAACTACGCGATATACAGCAAAAACTCATCAGGTAAAACAGCCCCGGCCGGAACGCGAAAACCGAATCCATGGGGACTGTACGATATGTACGGCAACGTAGCGGAATGGTGTAATGATATTTTTGCCGATAATTACTACAAGTCATCTCCATCTTCTGATCCGAGAGGGCCTGAAAAAGGAAAAGGCCGTGTTCTGCGCGGAGGTTCATGGAACGAGCCTGAGGAATTTTTCAGTTCAGCGATGCGTGCCATGGATGAATCAATCAATGACGCATGTATCCTCCGCGACACAATCGGATTCAGATGCGTGAGAAAGGCGGACTAGGAGAAGATGCATTTTCATTCATGGAGTTTTCTGCTCTTCTTCATAACGGTATATGTTATCTTTTCCATGAGATCAGCATCCTTATGGAAAAGAAATGTTATTCTGGCAGCATCATTTATCTTTTACGGATGGTGGAATCCTTTATACATTCTTCTTATTTCATGGGTAATTGCATTTGATTACACAACTGTTCTCTTTATGGAGAGAACAGGAAAAAAAAAGTTATTTCTCTCACTAAGTATAATCGACACAATTCTTATACTCTGCATATTCAAGTACTCGGGATTTATTGTAAATAATATAAACTCTGTTTTAAGTTCTGCAGGAATTGACTATTCTATCCCGCTCCCCGGTGTTCTGCTTCCTGTGGGAATTTCATTTTTTCTTTTCCTTTCTCTGGGAAATACTATTGACTATTACTTCGGAAGGACTGAAAGAGAAAAAAGCATTATCCAGTATGCGTCTTTTGTATCTTTCTTCCCGTCACTGCTTGCCGGGCCGATAGAGCGCGGGCATCACCTTATACCGTTACTTAAGTCATGGCCTAAAGTCAGCCGCGATGATATTGCAGAGGGCGTTTACCTATTCACACAGGGTATGTTCAAAAAAATGGCACTGGCCGATTACTTCTCTCTTTACGCTGATAAAATTTTTGGCAATCCGATGCAGTACTCTTCGGGTGATCTCCTCGCAGGCGCTCTTGCTTTTACATGGCAGATCTATTTCGATTTCAGCGGATATACGGATATGGCGCGCGGAGTTGCAAGGATGCTGGGAATCAGACTCATAGAAAACTTCAATCTGCCTTATATGGCTGCAAGTACGGGTGATTTCTGGGGACGATGGCACATCAGCCTTTCATCATGGTTCAGGGATTATCTCTACATTCCGCTGGGCGGCAACCGGAACGGTGAAGCTAAAGAAACAAGGAATACATTTGCAACAATGCTTATATCCGGCCTCTGGCATGGGGCATCATGGAATTATGTTCTATGGGGATTTATGCACGCGGCACTTCATACTATCGGCAAACAGATCAGGAAGATTAAACCTGCAGAAAAAGTTCCTCTGTTCGTACGTCGGATTATAGTATTTATACTGATAATTTTCACCTGGATATTTTTCCGTTCTGAAAACGCAGGCGACGCATTCACATTTATTGAAAGAATTTTCACTACAGATTTTACCATGCCGCAGATGCCTTTCTTTATGGCAGGGCTCATCACTGCGTGTTATCTTTTTCAGTGGCTTAAAGAATACAAAAGAGCGGAATTTCTGGAGAAACCTGTATTCAGAGGGGCAGCTATACTGCTTATGCTTGCATACATAATAATTTTTGTCACATATAGTTCCAGTGAATTTATATATTTTCAATTTTAACGGCTTTACATTATCCGGCAGCAGAATATTTTTATGCCGGACCAGGATGCGGCAGAGATTGGAATTTCCGGAAAGAATTGAATAATTTCCATTTTTAAAAGAGTGAGATAATGAAAAAACTGAAATACATAATAATCTCCATTTCAATATTTCTGATCAGTGCAGCAGCCATCCCCTGTATTCTGCCATTAACAGACAGGACTTTATTTACCGGAAACTACCGGATACCGTTCAGCCTGGGGGAGGATTACTTTCTCTACAGCCGTTACTCGAAGCAGGTAGCTTCAGGAAACACAATCCCTGTTATAGGTGACTCGGTTATATGGGGACATTATACGGATAATGAAAATACAATACCGGCCCGGCTGAACAGGCTTAATACAAAAACTGCATTCACAAACATGGGGCTCGACGGTATTCATCCTGCTGCAATGAACGGTTTGATGAACATCTATACAGCAGATTTTAAAAACAGAAAAATTATAGCCGGGGTAAATCTGCTCTGGATGAGCTCCCCGAGGCACGACCTTACTGGGCCGGTGAACAGTGAGATAAATCACAAAACACTGCTCCCGCAGATATATCCGGAGATACCGTCATACAAGCCGGCCTTCGAAGAAAGAGTTTCGTCATTGATAACACGGGCCATCCCGTTCTTTTCCTGGATCGATCATATAAGACTTACTCATTTCGCAGAAAAAAGTTTTTACCTCTGGACGATGGAAAATCCTCACAGAAGCCTGCTGGAATATTTTTCTCATAAAGAGGAAACCTACATGATACCGGATGGGATGCAGCCGGCTAAAATGCAGGAACAGAATATCGACTGGGTTACAACGGATAAATCTCTTCAGTGGAAATTTATGGTTGATACCCTTCTCTCACTAAAAAAACAGGGAAACGAAGTTGCGGCACTGATCACCCCGTTTAACACTTACATGATGACAGAAAAAAGCCGTAAAGAATATTTCTCAATACTGGCGGAGATGGAGTGGATATTGCGTGAAAACGGTATCACCCCGGTTATACCGTTAATACTGGATAAAAAATACTTTGCCGATTCGAGTCATCCGACCGCTGAAGGTTATAAACTTATTGCTGAAGATTTGATGAAGAACAGGGAGTTTCTGGATTTTATCGGCAAATAGAGCCATACCCTCACCCG
>DAONFJ010000010.1:0-7086 GCA_035403545.1 Spirochaetota bacterium | reverse complement strand
TTACAATGTTTTTTAAATCAGTCTTATGCTTCTTAAATTATTCAGGAAGAACAACACGAAGCCCGTTCATCCCTATTCTCTCGAAAGGTTCAACCGGCCATCTCCTGTATGATGCAAAATCTTTTGGTGAATCAAGCATTGAACCTCCGCGGACTACACGGTAGACATACTCACCAGCCGGTCCGGCCGGATCTTTTTTCTCACCATCAGAATAATAACTTTTACCATATCTGTCAAAACACCATTCCGCGACATTACCGTTCATGTCATATAATCCGAATTTATTTGGAATTTTTGTCCCGACATTTTTGACTTTATGATACTTAACCCACCAGAATTCTCCATTATTATACTTTTTCCGGCCTGCATTGAACATATGCCATGAATACTTCCCCGAAACATCCCATGATGAATTCTTTCCCCAGTAATAATCGGTCCTGGTCCCGGCGCGGCACGCGTATTCCCACTGCGCTTCAGTTGGAAGGCGAAAACCGTTTGCCTTTTCATTAACTTCCACTTCCAGTTTCATTTCATCGTGGGAGGAAATATTATCGTCATCCTTGTCATCAGCATCAATTATGTAATACGGTTCAAGGCTGTTTGCTTCACTGAGTTTATTGCAGAATTCAACGGCTTCATACCAGCTGATATTATATACAGGAAGAGATTCCCCCTCTCCATATTTGCTGTCTGCACAACTGTTAATTCCTGTCACATCCCTGTACTGTTTCTGTGTAATCTCGAACTTACCCATCCAGAAACCTTTCGTGATCGTGACTGTACGCGGAGGATTATAATCCTTCCCTGCTGATTCACTCCCCATGACAAACGAACCTGAAGGTATGTAGACTAAACTAACACCGCCGGTACTCTTCTCTGTAATATCCTGTTTTGAATAAACGTTAACAGCAAAAACAACCAGAATCAGAAGCAGAAATTTTTTAATCATAAATATATAATTCCCCGAAGCAAAAAATTTATTCAGCAGATCCGATAGCACTCTTGTCATCAGAGTAGTAATCGGAATATTTGTCATCTTTTACAGTGAGCACCCTGTCTATAACGGAAGCACCGCTTTTCCTGCCAAGAATTTCCGGAGAATATTTCACCTCAAGAGGATTTATGTTTACCGGTATAAGCGTATACGATTCAAGCCCGGCTTCACTAAGTGACACCCGGACAAGCATACTCGTTCTGTGAGCCGCGGAATGCCGCCCGGCAAAAACAAAATCGCCGAGACTGTAGAAAATAATTCCATTTTTATATCTTTCCACCGGGCCAAGCCCGTGAGACTGATGGCCTATAATACATGACGCGCCCGCATCAATCAGTTTATGGCCAAGTTCGACCTGTTCCTTTTCAGGCTGGTTTACCGGATAATCAGAAGTGACCTCCTGCCCCCAGTGAATGCTGACAACAACCGCATCCACCTCCCCCCTGACTTTTTTTACAGCCGCGCAGAGAAGTTCATCCGATCCCCCCGCGGTACCGGCCCTGTCAGGCCCGGCCCAGACACTTTTAGGTACAACATTGTTGAACGCGAAAATAGCCACACGCGTTCCTCTATGCCATGTAAAGACCGGCTTTAATGCCGCGGATATATCCTTTCCCACGCCAACCGGAGCAATGTTAATCTTTTCAAGACGCTTATAAGTATCAAACATCCCCTCTTCGCCTGCATCTTTAACATGGTTGTTTGCAAGAGATGCAACATCAAAACCCGCGTATTTAAGAATATCCTCACTCCCGCCCGGCGAACTGAAATAAAAAACTTCATCTTTATCATTAAATGATTTAATATCATAATTTGTTATCGGAGATTCAAGGTTACAGAAGCCAATACCCTTTATCTCTTTCGAGACTTTTGAAAAAGGATAAATCATGGCATCCTTTTTACCATACTTGCTGATACGGTAATCGAGAATCTCTTTCATTGTAGCAAAGTTCAGGGCAACATCACCGACCGCGGTAATCACGGCAGGGTCTTTCCTGGGCCAGATATTTTTTATAGCTTTACTGTCTTTGTATCCGTAATCAAGAGTGTTTTTTGAATCCTCAATAACAGGTTCGTCACCCTTCATTATCTCATCACCGCTGTGCTTAATCATTTTTGGAGTGCAGGCTATTATCACAAGTAACGCGAAAAGAAACAGCGGCCTTCTATGTTTTCTGACACTGTTCATTATATATATCCCGGTTTTTTTAATTATATTCATTATTTTAATTCTGATTCTCTTTGCTCTGAAATCTCTGAAATTTATTCAAGAACTTTTTTTATGAGGAAGGGTGGTTAAAAAATCAAGAAGAATTCATGACAACAGTTTACAGGGTTGTACCAAAATTACTTTTTGATCAGCCACTGCCTGCCGCGGATTATCTTTCCCGCGGATGTAAGAAAAGAGCTGTAGACAACCGGACAATCATCTTTCCTCCCATTCACGAGGAGATCATTGCCGGCTGGTGGGGACGGGACGGATTCCAGACTCGCTGCAGCAATCCCGTACTGCTATTTTTTAACTTTTTATTTACATTGCCTCAAATGCTGTTATTTTAAAATTACATCCGCACAAGACCAAACAATAAAGGAGACACTTTCATGATACAATTTATTTATACCACTCTTGCGGCAGCAGGTTTTACTCATCCGCTTCATCCGGTGATGACACATATTCCCATGGGGATGGTAATAGGTGCATTCCTGTTTCAGGCCGCATCATTCAGATGGGAAGTGCTTGCAAAAACAGCACATCACTGTATTGCGCTGGCATGTATATTTATCCCGCCAACCGTTCTTTTCGGTTACATGGACTGGCAGTACAAATATACGGGATACCTGAGCAGCATTATCATGGCTAAAATAATACTCGCCACAGTACTATTTATTCTCCTCTTAACAGATCTTTATCTTTTCAGAAAAGGTACGACCGGTAAAAAAACAGCAACAGTCCTATACACACTGAACCTGTTTACGGCAGTCGGGCTGGGATTTCTCGGCGGAAAACTTATTTTCGGATAATGATAATAAGGAGGACATTATTTCAGATCCATAATCATCATAAGGGGATGGCGCGGAATCCGAAGATGCTGTCATAAATTCTTAAAATTTGAACTTTAAAAAAAGCTCTATTTTTTGACATTGCCGGCCCGTTAATGTATATTTCATATATTCGCTGTTTTCAAAAGCGTGCGATTAAGATGTTTCAGTCAATGCAGATATAAGGGAGGAAAATATATGAAAAAAATCACTCCGTGTTTATGGTTCGACGGTAAAGCTGAAGAAGCCGCGAATTTCTATGTGTCTATTTTTAATGACTCAAAAATTGTAAATATCAGCCGCTACGGGAAGGATGGGGCAAAAGCTTCCGGCATGCCGGAAGGATCCGTTATGACTGTTAAATTCCAGATAGACGGAGAAGAGTTTCTGGCACTGAATGGCGGGCCTCAGTTCACTTTTTCACCGGCTGTATCATTCATCGCAAACTGCGGCACCCAGGAAGAGATAGATCATTTATGGGAAAAACTCTCGGAAGGCGGAGCAAAAGAAGTATGCGGATGGCTCAGGGATAAATATGGAATTTCATGGCAGATCGTACCGGCAGTCCTGGAGGAGCTGATAAGTGATCCCGACCCGGTTGTTTCAGAAAGAGTAATGCGCGCGATGCTTCAGATGAAAAAGCTCGACATCCGGGCTTTAGAGAATGCCTATAACGGATAGAAAGCGGCATTAAATATTCAGCTATTCAGCAGATTTACTTATTGAATATTTCTAAATAAGGAGTTAAATATGAATTTAACAGAAGCTGAAAAATTCTGCCATAGCTGGCTTCCTGCATGGTCAGGGAATAATCCGGAAAAACTGATCAGCTTTTATTCACACCGCTCATATTATTCAGACCCGGTAGTCAAATGCGGACTGAACGGCTATGATGAAATATTTCCGTATTTTAAAAAACTATTAGGATACTATCCGCACTGGAAGTGGACGTATAAAGAAATATTTCCAAATGATAAGGGATTTATACTAAAATGGAAAGCCGTTATTCCTGCAGGAGAAATCGAAATAATTGAATACGGTCTGGATATAGTTGAGATATTTCATAAACATATTACAAGGAATGAAGTGTATTTTGATACTTTAAATCTGTTTAAAGCTATCAGAAAAAAATGAAATTCATGAATTATGTGATATGTTCTTCCTGCATCCTTCCGTCGGAGGATTTAAAAAAATTTTGCACTATTTAATATTGACAGCCTTTTAATTTTAAAGGGTGTTGTACATGGTGGCCATAATAGAGTTCGGGCTATTTTTGTATGCAGAAATTTATATATAATTATTAAAACGGGGACCTGTAATTTTGAACAAAAAAAATATGAAAAGCGACGACTTTTTTCAGAGTATTGTCCGGCTTACCTCAGACATCATTTGGGAAATTGATGAAAACTGGAATTATACATATGTAACAAGTAAACTCGACAATTATTTAGGTTATACAGCCGATGAGATTCTCGGCAAAACTCCGTTCTCTTTGATGGACCCCGCTGAATCAGTAAAAATTCTAGAAATACTTAATAGTATTTCATCAAAAAGAAAACACATTACAAATTTTGAATTAAAGCTGCTGAATAAAAAAAATGAAACCATCTACCTCATGATAAATGCTATACCTGTTATTGACATGAACAATAATTTTAGAGGATACAGAGGTATTACGAGAGATATCACGGATAAAAAACTTATGGAAGAAGCTTTGATAAAAAGTGAAAACCATCTCTCAAAACTTATGAACAATCTTCCAGGCATGGCCTTTATAGGAAGATTTGATAATGAATTTAAAATGGATTTTGTCAGCGATGGTGCTTATGACCTCACAGGCTACCTGCCTTCGGACTATATTAAAAATGAATCATTAACATCCCGGATCATTCACCCCGATGATGCTGCTGCTGTATATAAAACAGTAATAGATGCTTTAAAAGAGAAAAAACAATTTGAGATTCTTCACAGGATAATCACTGCCGATAAAAAAATCAAATGGATCATGGTCAAAGGATTCGGTATTTTTAGAGACAACAGACCTGTTGGAATAGAAGGTTTTTCATTTGATATAACCGAAACAAAGAATGCAATTGAATACGGCAAAATAAACGAAAGAAGATTTAAGGACCTGTTTGAAAGTAATCCCCAGGGCATTGCTATCGGCAATAAAGACGGTTTTATTGTTCAGGCAAATAAAACATGGAAAAAAATGTTCGGATATTCTGATGATGATATGTACAAACTCCATTTGAATGATTTAAGGATGGAGCATAACAAAAAATCAGACATTTCTCTTTTCAGATCGATTTTTAATGGAATAAATGAATTCTACAGAGAGGAAAGGCTTTTTATCAAAAAAGACGGTTCTCAATTCTGGTGTGACCTCACTGTTGCATTGATCGAAAATCCCGATGGAAATGAACCTTACGCGATAGGTTTATATGCCGATATAACAGTAAGAAAAAAAATTGAAGAACAGCTGAAAAGATTTCACGAAGAACTGGGAAGCCTGGTTTCAGAGAGAACTGAAGAGATCAACAGGCTGACCCTGAAAGTAATAAATTCACAGGAGGAGGAGCGGCAGAGGATAGCCAGGGATCTGCATGACGGAATAGGCCAGACTATTCTTGCGGCTAAATATGCGATTAACAGTTTTACAAAAGGTGATAATAAAGATAATGCCCTTCTTGAAAGGGGCAAACTTCTGATAGATATCGCCAGCCAGGAATTGAGAGAGGTATATACCGGGATATACCCGTCTATGCTTAATGAACTGGGACTAAATGACACAATCAATTGGTTTATCAGAAATTTTCTTGAAACAGCAGGACTAAAAGTTAATTATAAAAATACACCAAAAGCCGATATACCATATAATTTATCTGTTAATATTTACAGAATTATTCAGGAGCTTTTTAACAATATAGTTAAACATGCTGATGCCACTGCTGTTGATGTTTCATTATTTCAGGAAGAACAATTTATTATTATAGAAATATCAGATAACGGAAACGGATTTGAAATCGAAAATACAAGAAAAACCAGTACCGGAGCCGGTCTTATTAATGTAAGACAGCGGGTGGAGTATCTCAAAGGCCATATTGAAATGGAGTCAATAAAGGGAAGAACCAGGATAAAAATCAGAATACCTCTGGAGTAGAAATGAAAAAAATAAGCATATTCCTCGCGGACGACCATGTAATACTACGGGAAGGATTAAAACATATATTGCTGGAAGACAGCAGTAATGAAATTACAGGAGAAGCAGGAGACGGCAGAGAGGCTCTTGAAAAAATTGACAAACTCAAACCTGACATTGCTATACTGGATATATCAATGCCTACTCTCTCCGGACTTGAAGCATCCAGGGTGATTCGAAAATATAATAAAAATATAAAAATAATAATTCTTACGCGTCATGATAATGGAGAATATGTCCGACAGGCATTGAAGAATGGTGTAAACGGTTTTATTTTAAAGGACAGTGCGGGCGATGACCTGCTGAAGGCGGTGAGAGATGTTATGAACGGCAACATCTATCTCAGCCCGAAGATTGTAACAAATATTGTTAAATCAGGAATCTCAGTACCGGGAAGCAGAAATAATCTAAAAATAAAATCAGACAAAGAATTGCTCACAAACAGGGAAAAAGAGGTTCTCAAACTTGTTGCAGAGGGGAAATCGAGCAATGATATAGCTGTTCTTCTCAGAATATCTCCCAAAACCGTTAAGGTCCACCGCCTGAATATAATGAATAAACTTGACATCCGCAATGTAACTGAACTTGTAAAATATGCAATCAAATCAGGCTTGATTGATATATGATAAAATTAACCGTATAAGCACTTTGGTGTAGTATTTTTTAAAAAATAAGCCCCAAAGAATAAACCTTTACTACCTTCTCCATATTTCCAAATTTTGATACTCATATTATACTCACTCTGTGAAAAGTAATAACTTTTCTTACTACTTAACAGAAAAGGGTGAAATATGAACTGGTTTAAAAATCTGCGTGTTGCTTACAAAATATTAATAAGCTGCTCAGTATT
>DAONFJ010000009.1:34482-66005 GCA_035403545.1 Spirochaetota bacterium | reverse complement strand
GGCGGAAAACTTGTTCTTACAAGAAACATCTACAATGGAAAACTTCAGGAAACTAAATCTGTTACTACAGATAAATTTGTTGTAACATTTGAAAAAGGCGCGTATGATCCTGCTGAAGCTGGTGCAGCTGGTGCAGTATCTACTGTTGCAGTTTCATTTACAGCAAGCAGAACTAAAGTTAAAGAAATTATTGCAATGTCTACTGGCGGAGTTGATATTACTCAGGCTAAAGTTATTGTTTCCGGCGGAAGAGGACTTAAAGACGCTGATAAATACAAAGATATCGTTATTCCTCTTGCAGCGAAACTTGGTGCGGAATATGCAGGTTCACGTCCTGTAATAGATTCAGGCTGGGTAGAAGCGTCAAGACAGGTTGGACAATCAGGTAAAACTGTTTCTCCTGATCTTTATCTTGCTCTTGGAATATCAGGTGCAGTACAGCACGTAGCTGGTATGAAAGGATCTAAATGTATCGTTGCAGTAAACAAAGACCCTGAAGCACCTATTTTCAACATAGCTACATATGGAATAGTTGCGGATCTTTTTGAAGTTGTTCCTGGAATTATGGCTAGCCTGTAATACCGGAATTTAATTTTTAAAAAATCAGAGAGGATGTCCATAGGGCATCCTCTTTTTTTTTGTAAATAAAATTATAAAGGAGGTTATTATGACAGATGCAACACTAAAAGCTTTAAATGGTTTACGGGACTTATCGATGTTAAAGTGGTATGTTATTCCTCTCCTTGCAATTGTATTGTATATTTATACAAAAGAGATTAAAGATGCGAAAAAGAACGGTAACTGGAATGCAGTATTCTCCGGCCTTGCGATTTTCGGAGCGGATTTTTTTAATGAGACCTGGAACGGCTGGTTTATGGTGCTTTCCGGAAGATCCGCAGTCTGGACTGCCCCGGGAGATACAGCTCTCCGGACACTGGTGGGGTGGAATATTGAAATTATGTTTATGTTTTTAATTGCGGGAATAATATTTTATCACACTCTTACTGAGGACAGGGAGATAAGGATACTCGGATTGCCGGAAAAATGGTTCTGGGCAATAGGATTTTCAGTTTTCTGCGTATTTGTGGAATGCATGCTGAATAAAGGCGGGCATCTTGTATGGGAATATGAATTCTGGTACAGGTCATTTGCCGGCGTATGGCTTGTTTTCCTTATAGGATATTTCCCTTTTTTCTGTGCTTCTATTCTTGTAATTTCACTGAAACAGATGAAACATAAAATTCTCACTCTGGCAATTATTTATGGCATCCCGGTTATTATGAATATAATAGGATTCGGGATAATGGGCTGGAATTACTGATATTATTTGTAAGCAGATATTTTGTATAGGCGTACAATAATGCGTCTATACAAAAAAATTTTTAAAAAAGTAATACATCCCTGAAATAAAAAAGTAAAAATCTTGAAATGATTAATAAACTTTATTATGATTAAAATTTAAACCTGCTGTTTCAGCCTGGATAAAATGGAGGAAATTATGGCTTATAGAATTAAAGCGGAAGATTGTACCGCGTGCGGATCGTGCGAACCTGTATGTCCTGTATCATGTATCTCGGAACAGAAGGACGGCAAAAGAAAGATAAACGAAGATGAATGTATCAGCTGCGGTTCCTGTGCTGACACATGCCCGGTGTCATGTATTTCCGAAGTCTAAGATGTTTAAGCTGACACATGTTTTTTTGTAGAGATGCACTGCATTTCTACAATTTAATTTTTATTTGCTGATCCCGGGAAAAGATATGTTCTGAACATGTAGCCTGTTGTGAGGCTGTAGTTTGTCATGTTCAGCCTGTCACCGGAATCACCGGCATGATAAAGAAGGTTCGTCGGATAGTATTCCCCCATAATTCCAAAAACAAAATCTGTATATTCTGTAGCTTTTATTTTAAAAAGAATTCCTGCAGTTAATCCTATCTGATTTGTATTAGTAAACCTCAATACATTATCCTCTTTTTTAAGAACTGCATCTGAATCTGTTTCCATAACAGAATAAAAAACATGAGAATAAACAATTCCCCCTGCAAGATTAAGAGCAGTCTCTCCGCCGCTAAAAGAGAGGATCATTAAAAACGGAATATTTATTGTCTGGAATGTCCATGTGGCATCATAAGTTGTGGCCCCATCATCCATAACAAAATCCGCGTTAAAATACCTGTATTGAATTCCCGTGCCTATACCAAAGTTAGTATAAATCATTTTTTCCAGGGAAATTCCACCGCCGGTATACAATCCGGGTTTAGTACCAAGATTCACATTCTTATCATAAAGATCAAATGATCCGATGTTGGCATTTATACCGATTGAAACATCAGGTACCTGTTTATTAGTATCTTCAGCGCTAATCAGCGGGCCTGATAGGCATGTAAATAAAATGAATGTTATAAAGATTCTCTTCATCAGATTCAACAGTTATTCAGCTTCCATTATACATGTACCGTTAAATACAGCACCGCTTTCCATTACAATTTCAGGAGCTACGAGATCGGCACTTATTTTGCTTTTTTTAAACAGTTCAATTTTTTTTGCAGCTTTAATCTTTCCATTTACAGTGCCGCTTATTGAGACTAATGATGCATTTATATCGGCACTGGTTACTGATTCGCGGCCGATTATCAGCTGTCCGTCTGATATAATTTTGCCTTCGAATTTGCCTTTTATCTTAAGAGAATTTTTAAACTTCAGAGTTCCTCTGAAATCTATATCCTCGGCAATTACTGTATCAATTTTATTTTCGTCTTCTACTATCTCTTTTATCTCTGACATTAAATTCTCCTTTTTTTATAACTGAAAATCAGTGCTAAACTATTATGATTGTAAATAAAAGCCTTTTTTATTTATACAGGATGCCCTGTGGGATAAATAGGAGGCTATCGTTTTTCTGACACTGTAAAAGATCGGATTATATCAAATTTTATTTGAATTAAATTTGATATCCTGCAACTATTACTGATTGTAAATAATAAACAGGTCTGGTTCTCTTGTCAAACAAAAAGGGATATATTATATTTAACTTCTCATTTTCGCAGGAAATTATGATTTCCGCCGCAGTTGGTCCCGGTTGAGATGAAATTACCTCAAACTAAAGGGTAAATAATATTATAAATGGAGATGTAAATGAAAGAAATTCTCGCAAAAGCTAATGAACTTGGTATTCTCATCCAGGATACTGAAGCTTTTATAAAATTTGAAGAGCTCAATAATGAAGTTGAAAATGATAAAGAGGCCTCGCTTCTTTTGAAAAAGTATAATGAAGTAGCTGAAACTATTCAGCAGAAACAGGCAGCAGGAGTTACCCTGGAAAAATTTGAGCAGGAAAGGTTCAGGGATATTTCCGGAGCAGTAGCCTCAAACGAACTGCTTTTAAAGTATCTTAAAACAAGAGATACATATATTGAACTGCTGATGAGTATACATGAAGCACTCAGCAGTGAGGATTCGTAATTCAAATATGAACCCGCGGTACAGGGTGTAATGAACAGCAGACTGTATGGAAAATTTTCAAAACCACGGAGAACAAACAGGGTAGAGGTTTATGTTTACATCACCTTTACTTAATTGTTTAATTCAGATTAAGCATGGCATGCTGAAATATTTTTATTGAAACAAAAAGTTAAATTTGTTATCTTGTTGGGAATGCTGGAGGGTTTATCTCTCATGCGGGTTAATTTTTAAATCAACCAAAAGATGAAAAATGTTGACTTACTATAATTTTTAGATAAAAAATTAGTATTCTCTAATACTAAAAGGCAGGGAAAATGCAGCCCGATTTAAATAATCTGAAAGCTAAAATTAAGGCAAACAGGGATTTTATTGACAGAATCGCTTCAAGTCTCCCCGGTTTTAAAGGTTATGTTGAGAAATCCGAAAATTATGATGCGGATAAAATAATAAGAGGTTTTGTCACAGATAAAATTATCACCGCGAAAAAAAATCTTGGTGTTATCTCCGGAGATAATGTGAGAAACGGAAATCTCGGAGTTACGCAGGAGTTTGATTCACTCTCACTTCTTCTTGAAGGGCTTCTTAAAAAAGCTGAATTTGCTGATTACGGAGTCAGCGGAGGTTTTTCAAAGATCAGTATAACTGAAGAGGATCAGAACCGGCTTCTTGAATATGACTGGAGACTGATTACTGCATTTGATGAGATCTATAAATTATCAGCAGATCTTTCTTCTCTTCAGGGAGATGCTTTGACAAACGGGATAAAAGATATTAAAACAAAAATAAGAGAATTTGAAAAAAATTTTGATGATAGAAAATATGTGATAATGGAGGTCATATAATGGCGTTACTTGATGTCGTGCAGTGGGATAATAAACCTGGAGAAGTTATTTTTAAATTTGAAGAGGGAGCAATAGCACTCGGATCACAGCTGATAGTTAAGGAAGGGCAGGAAGCTGTTTTCTTTAAAAACGGCCAGGCTCTCGATTCATTCGGTCCCGGCAGGCATACCCTGAGCACAGGAAATATTCCTATCCTTGAAAAACTCATAAATCTTCCGTTCGGAGGAAAGTCTCCATTCCCTGCAGCAGTATATTTTATAAATAAAACAGAAATTCCAAATATGAAATGGGGCACCAAACAGCCGATGCAGCTTATGGACCCGGTATACAATCTTCCAGTACCTATCAGGGCTTTCGGATCATATTCAATCAGGATAACCGAAGTTAAATCTTTTTTAATCATGGCTACCGGGACATGGCAGGCTTTTACAACTGAAGCGATAGGGACTGCTTTCAGGGATATGGCTATTCTTCCAAAAGTGCAGGATCTCGTTGCTGAGTTTATGGTTAAACAGAATATTACCATATTGAAACTGCCGGCATATTATGATGAGATCGGTTCTGCAGGTAAAGGTAAACTTGCGGAAGATTTCACAAGTTTTGGTGTTGAGCTTATAAGATTCGCAGTTGAATCTATTAATATTCCGGATGATGACGAAAATGTTAAACGCCTGAAGAAAGCTCTGGCTGATAAGGCCGAGATGAATATAATGGGAGATGACTACAAAACCAAACGTACTTTTGATACAATGGAAAAAGCTGCAGCCAATGAAGGTATGGCCGGCGGAATGATGGGCGCAGGAATGGGCGTCGGTATGGGGCAGCAGATGGGTAATATGATGGGTTCTGCTATGGGCAATGCTGCTCCAGGTACAGGACAGGGGCAGCATATTCAATGTCCCAAGTGCAACGCCATGAATCAGGCAGGGGCCAGGTTCTGCGCGTCCTGCGGCGGGGCGATGAGTGTTCCGCAGATGGTATGCCCTGCGTGCAAAGCTCAGATTCCCGGCGGAGTTAAATTCTGCCCTTCATGCGGAGCTAATGTTCAGGGATCTAACTGTGTAAAATGTAACGCGGCGCTGCAGCCCGGGGCAAAATTCTGCCCGGAATGCGGAACACCGCAGTCGTAAGGAGAGTGTGAATGTCATCAATGAATTGTACTTCATGCGGAGCTCCAGTTGAAATAAAGAACAGGTTCAGTAAGGTTTTTGTATGCAATTATTGCGGATCACATCTCAAAGTCAGTGAGAGTGGACTTGATGTTGCAGGGCAATTTCCCAGGCTTGCCGAGTTCCCTTCAATCTTTCAGGTCGGATCAAAAGGAACTATTCTCGGTAAACCGTTTTCTGCTCTCGGGCGGATGAGATATAAGTACCAGGGCGGACATTATGACGAATGGTTCATAGACCTTGACGGTGAAAAGGCCTGGTTTACTGAGGATGAGGGTACTTTTACCCTCTATACAGATCTTCTCGAAGCAGTAGATGTTCCGGACGTGAACAGCATTAAAGCCGGCCAGAATATCATGGTTGGCGACAAGAAAGTAATGGTGAAAGAAAAGGGACGCGCTGTAGTAGATGGCGGTGAGGGTGAACTCTATTTTTATGTTGAACCTGGCACTGAAGTTGTCTACCTTGATGCAGTTTCAGAAGGAAAAAAAGTTTCTGTCGAGTATACAGAGAATGAAGTTGAAATGTTCGCGGGAAGGCCTTTGCTTAAAAGAGATATTGTTGTAGAAAACTGATGCCGCACCAGTGACGACGGTGGAGTGAGTTTGATAATACCTGGGGATCAAAATGAATTACTCCCCATCCGCCCTTCGGGCACCTTCCCCATGATGAAATGAGGAAGGGAATAATTGTAACAAAATGTAGATGCAATTAATTATTTTACTCCTGCCGCCTGAGTGGTCAGGAATTTATAAAAAAGAATAAAGTGTATCTTAAACCGAGGATGCTATGGGTACTGATAACAAAGAGGAACTGAAAGCATTAAAATGCCCTAAATGCGGCGGTGGTCTCTCAAAGGGATCACGTTCCCATTACGACGAGGATGAAGAGGAAGAGGTTTCCATACCTGTCGCCAGATGTATTCAGTGTAATACTGAATACGATCAGCATACTTCAGAATACTATGAGGTTTTTGCCGATGATCTCACCTCCGACAAAGATTCAACTATTTTTAAACTGGGACTTAAAGGTAAACTCAAAGGCATTGAATATGAAATTATAGGGCGCTTAAGATACCAGGAGGAAGAGGAGTACGAGAAATGCACCTGGGATGAGTGGGTTGCTGTTTCAGGGGATGGAGTATTTCACTATTTTGTTGAGGAAGACGGCAGGATTGATTCGTATGAGGAGTATATTCCTGAGTCAATCGACATGGAATCAAACGGTTCATCCATTGAGTTTGAAGGGAAAAAAATAAAGAAATCAGAGGGGTATATCGGACGTATTGTCCTTGCCGAAGGTGAACTCCCCTGGAAACCGGAAATCGGTGAAGCTGCCCTCTGCTATGATTTTAAAAAAGATGGAATCCATTACACGATAGAAAAGAGTGACGACGAGGTTTCGATTACTAAAGGTGAAAAGCTTTCACATGGAGAGGTGATAGAAGCTTTTAATATAGAAGGTTACAAGGAACTATATGCTAATACACTTAAAAAGAGAAATTCGTTTAAGTGGGGAGGCCGGTTCTACATCATCGGGATGATTATTTCATTAATGGTTTCGTTATACAGCTGTTTTAGTGATTCTCCGGTACAGGGTGTTATGAATTCAAAAAAAGTTCTGGTGGATAATTCTCCTGTGCAGGATGCCGAGGGAAATGTTTATGAAAGCCGGATTCTTTACGGCCCATTCGATATTCCTGAAGGAAATCAGTTATACAATGTCAGTGTTGCTGTCGATCAGAATATTCAGCCGCTTCACCTGGAGTGGCAGTCATTCAGATTTTTGCTTATAAATGAAAATAAACTTAATGAAGCATCGGGCGGCAGGATTGATGATCCAGTAATTCTTAAGGATATTTTTGAAGATATTGATGCCATGCCTGAACCTCTGGAATCGTACGTTATTATTGGTGATTTCTGGGATGAAGAGGGGCGTGACAGTGACGGTTACTGGCATGAATCTGATCTGAGTTATGATTCTGATTTTGTTCTCGATGAGTCAGGAAAATATTATGTTTACATGGAGCTTTTCAATAACAACGTAAAAAATGTCAACGCGCTGGTTTTTTCTATTTCAAAGGCTAAAGGCTACAGGTATTTTATAATAATTTTCTTTATTTTTTTTATTCTCTGGGGGATCAGCAAAATTCGTTCAAGATCGTATAATGAACTCCCCTTCGAAATGTCAGATAAGTAGAGGGCAGGTAATGTTAAGAAGTATAATAATTACAGTTCTGCTGACTTCCGGCGCATTTTTGTTAACGTCACGGTATGTCGGATATTCCGGTGCAGGAAAGGAATATTTTAAAAAGGCCAGTGAAGAGAGAAAATCTCTAAGAGCCGGCAGCGGATATTATTCACCATACCATGGCGGTTCAGGGAGCTTTAGATCCGGGAAGTAATGTCACCGGATTAATTCCGGATGATTAAAAATGCAGATGCTCGGAAAACAGCGGTAAAATATTTCTTCGCGGTGCCCCGGCGCTGCGGAGATTTGAACCGCACAATTTCGGGAGCATCTGCGGAAATATTAAATTGTTCAGGGGGTAATATTTATGGATTGGTCAGTAATCCTTTACGGCATACTGGATACAGTTGTTTATTCATTGATTGGTATAGTTCTTATGGGACTCGGTTTTTTGATTATCACTTTTTTCACTCCGTTTTCAATCAAGAAGGAAATTGAGGATGATCAGAATATATCCCTTGGAATAATTATCGGAGCTGTAATTCTTGGAATTTCAATTATTGTCGCGTCGGTTATTTCTTCTCCTTCAAGCGCCGGAGCGATAAAAAACAACCAGATTAAAGTCGAGCAGCCGAAATAAAATTGAAAGCTGATTTACAGAAAAATGAACAGAGAATACTTCTATTTTCTGTTTTTATTTTATCTCTATGCGGGATAATTTATGAGTTAGTGCTCGGCTCACTTGCGTCATATCTTCTCGGAAATCCGGTTCAGCAGTATTCTGTCACCATCGGTGTTTTTCTGAGTTCCATGGGGCTGGGATCATATCTTTCCCGGTACATAACAAAAAATCTCATTAAAGCTTTTGTAAGGATTGAAATATTTCTTGGGCTAATCGGCGGTATTTCAGTTGTGCTCCTTAACTATTTTTTTTCATTCTCCGTGTCATTTTACATGCTGCATGTTTTTTTTCTTGTGGTAATAGGCACGCTTGTCGGGCTTGAGATTCCTCTGCTTACAAGGATTCTAAAGAGCTATGGCGCGCTGAAGGATATAATCTCGAATGTACTGACTCTCGATTATATCGGCGGGCTGGGGGGCTCATTACTTTTTCCGCTGATTCTGTTCCCATATCTTGGGAGATATTTGACATCAATTTTTGTCGGTGTTATAAATATTGCTGTAGCAGTAATTGTTATCGTTAAGATTGTGGATTATTCCAGAAGGAAACTGGATTTATCCTTGGCGTTTGCATCTCTAATTATACTTCTTTTCCTTGCGGTTAATTCGGACTGGGTGACTGCAATACTAAATAAAAAAATGTTTTATGATGATATTGTTTTTTCCAAAAGGTCAAAATACCAGGAAATTGTACTTACCAGAAGCGGTGATGACTTCAGGCTCTATCTAGATGGGTCGCTTCAGTTCTCCACATCGGATGAATACAGGTATCATGAAATGCTTGTTTATCCGCCGGTGATGATCTGCGGCGGCAGGAATATTTCAGTCCTGGTTCTCGGCGGAGGAGATGGCCTTGCTGTGCGTGAACTGCTTAGATTTAAAAATGTTCTGCATGTTACTCTCGTTGAACTCGACGAATATATGGTGGATCTTGCCAGGAATAATTCAACTTTGAAAACTATAAATAACCACTCGCTGAGTAATGAACGGGTATATGTAGTAACGGGAGATGCATATGATTACCTCACAAAGAACAGTTTAAAATATGATGTGATTATAGCGGATTTCCCCGATCCTCATGATGAGACTGTATCTAAACTTTATACAGATAGTTTTTTTAAGATTGTGAAAAGATCATTGAAGAGCGATGGAGTTTTTGTTACACAGTCAACTTCTCCGCTGTTTGCCCGTGAGGCTTTCTGGTGTATTAATAATACGCTTGGTACTGTTTTTAAAAATGTTATACCATACCATGTATTTATTCCGACTTTTGGAGACTGGGGATTTAATATCGGAATGGATAGATATATTAAACCCGGAGAAATAGATGAATCGGCTAACTCAAAGTTTTTTACAAAAGAAACTTTTAAAGCTGCCATGCATTTCCCCCCGGATTCTGATGTGGTAAAAACAGAGATTAACAAATTTAACAGGCCGATTCTTTATCTCTATTATTTAAAGGGATGGAAAAATTCCGATTATTGATAAATAAAAAAGCAGACTGATATTGGCAGTCTGCTTCTATGTTAAAGAATTTAAATTACAATTAAACAGCTTTTACAACATTACCTGTTCTTATGCATCTTGTACAAACATTTTTTCTAACAGTTCTGTTATTTACAAGTACTCTGATCTTCTTAACGTTTGCTTTCCACATTTTGTTTGTTCTCAAATGTGAATGGCTCACGTTACAACCGAACTGAACGGATTTTCCGCATATTTCACATTTTGCCATTTGTCTATTCCTTGGATAGTAAGAATTTGTAGACAATAGTAAAAGCTGTACAATTATTTTCAAGTAAATTATGCCGTTTTTATAGAAAATTGTTGAATTTATTGATCATGTTATTTCATTCTGTTCTTTCCGGGATTGTATAAATGGACTTATATATGTTTTAATATATTTCCGGGAAAAGACCCCATACCCCTTCAGGGAGTGCGGGGACAGGTGCGGAACATTTACCTGAAAGTTCCCTACAAGTAAATTTATCTGGACGGACAAAATGGAGATAAAACCGAATACTAATGTTGCAGAAGCGCTGAGAATGTCTAAAAAGGTTGCGGATGTTTTTAAAAGTTATAAACTCGACTGCATCACCTGTAAAGGTGTTGTCGAGGAGACTATAGAAAAAGCTGCTTTCCACAACGGCCTGACTCTGGATGTTTTTTTAAAAGATCTTAACGAAGCATTGAAATAGTTTGCGGCGGAATTGTGAAGGGTACTATACGAATTATTTCGGGACTGATGAAGGGGAGAGTTATCCCTTTTAATGTAAGTAAATTTAATGATGCCGAGATTACTCCTCAGAAAGTTAAGGGTGCTTTGTTTTCTATTATTGGTGAGAATCTTAATGGTAAGACGTTTATTGATTTGTATTCAGGTTCCGGCCAGATCGGTTTTGAGGCGCTAAGCAGAAAATGCTCTCTTGTCGTGATGAACGAAAAAGACAGGTCACGGGTTGAGTTTATTCGAAATTTTATTACTCAGAGCGGAAATGGCGACAGATCTTTAGTTTTAAATTTAAATGCAAAATCAGCTTTAAAGAAACTCTCGGAAAGGGGTGTCAAAGCCGACATCGTATTTCTTGATCCTCCTTATGATAAAGAAAAGGGGGCTACCGGTTTTTATGATCCGATACTCAGGGATATTAGTGAATCGGGGATTCTGCATGAAAGCTCAGAATTGATTATTCAGCATTACTCTGCGAATTTACTTCCTGAATCCTGCGGTAAGTTAAACAAAGCTGGTTCCAGGAAATACGGGTCTACTTCGCTGTCAATTTATCATTATACTGATTAAAAAATTTATTTACCTCAATGCAATGTTATTCCTAATCCTTTCAGTTCCCATGGTGATGCGCCTGAATATTTCAAATGACAGTTCTGCACAGATTTAATCTTTCACTTATTTATTATTCATGCTTTATTTAACGCAGGAAATTTTCATACTCTGCATGGTTGATATTGCCTGCAGATATTCAAGCGGAGTCTCTGTCGTAAGATTGTGATAAGCCAGCGCGATATATCTGTTAGGGTGAATGTCATAAGGCCTTGTTGAATCAACCAGCACCCATCCTCCGTTTTTAAATGCTTCAACCCACATATGGTAAACGAAAACATTCTGCTTCCCTGAAAAATTTTCGCTGAGAATCATACCCATTACAGCTCTCGCCGGTATCCCTAGTGTCCTTAGAATTGAAATTGTCAGAATACTGTGTTCAGTGCAGTCTCCGGCTTTTCCCGATAATATTGATGACGCAGGGAGAAGCGGGATTCCGATTTTTTTGTTGGATATATGTTTGTATACAAATACAGATACATCTTTGATCTGATCTTTTGAATTCTTAAAATTTGCCGCGGCTTTTTTTATGCTCTCCTTGTCTGTGTTAAGGTATGGCGTATTCTTGAGATAAATATTTAAATCTTTATCAGCAGGGAGATGGGATTCGCCGGATAAAATTTCTATAAGAGTTTTCCCGTTACCGGATTTAACAGATAATATCTGCTGATTAGCTGTGCCGGAGAGTATAAAATCCTCATCGTCACTCTCAATCTTATAGACTGTTCTGCTGTCTGTGTAGACAGAGCTAGTAATTCCTGAAGGTGCAATAATGAAAGAGGACGACGGTAATGATCTTAAATCATTGCCGGGCAGGATGATTGAAAATAGTGTACAGGCAGCAGTAATCAATTTTAATCTGTTCATTCAACTCTCTCAAGTTCAAAAACATTGTTGAGCATTTTGATGACCATTTTCTCTGTTACACCTTTATCATTTAAATACATTTCCATGCTTTTAAGCTTTTCAACTCTTTGTTTGACATGGAGGAGTTTCATCGATCTGTTCCCCACCTGAACTGTTTCAACACCTTTTGTTTCAACCAGGACAAGAATCGGTGTATCAATTTCAACGGAAGGTTCATATATATTAGCTTTAATTATAACTCCGGTTTTGAATTTATTCTTAAGAAGTTCACTGAAAAAATAGTTCCCATCAAGAACAAACGGGCCCTGTATTTTAAATTTTGATTCGTAGTCGCCAGTCTTGAGATTGACCTCGTCACCGTTGAAGGTTGCAATTTTATTAATCTCCTGCGTGCTGTTGCCAGCCGTATCTGTAACGGTATTTAACACTTCTAGTTTAACAGGTTTGAAATCTTTTGTCTCTGTGACAATCTGGATGGATTTATTTTCGATTGAACCAATATTAAGGTACATTTCACTTTTGAGAACATAATTATTACCGGAGCTTGTGTTGGAGAAGACGGCTCTCCCGGCCTTGACGCCATTTACAAGGAGATCATAATTCCATGTGCCCTCAGGTATCTGTGCAGGTTTTGATGTGCATGACACAGTGGTGACAATTATTAAAATAGATAAGAAAGAACGGAGTTTCATTTTTTTTTCCTTTTGAATTTATTTGAAGTGATCATAACCGTTGAGTTCTATGGCGGATGATGAACCTTCAGAGATTATAGTATATCCATTTAAAGTTATATTTCCGATATGAGTAATCTGTTTATTGTTTTCAATCTTTTTTCTGGAAGTAAAAAGGAGTTCGTACTCCTCGCCGCTGTAAAGAGTATATTCTGAAACTTTAATTTTATTATTCAAGCAGAAATTCCGTACTTCGCCGTCTGCCGGAATTTTGTCATCGAAGAGTTCAAAACCGCAATTGTTAATTGTACAGATGTGCCCCAGGTCGCTGATGAGTCCGTCCGATATATCGATCATTGATGAGGGATTGTATTCTTTCAGAATTGAATCAATTAATACTCCGCAGGGTTCCGGCTTTAAATGCTTTTCGACAGATTTTGAAAATCCATCCTGATTTCTGTTCCCGCTGAGAACTTCAAGTCCGAGCTTCGATAAACCGGTATTACCTGTAATATAAATTCTGTCTCCAGGTTCAGCGCCTTTTCTGTAAACAGGAAGGGATGCCTCTCCGTAAATTGAAATGTTTACAATCAGCTCTCCGGATTTCGAAGTATCTCCGCCTGCGATAAATGTTCCGTGTTTAACGGCGCAGGCAAGAATACCGTCGTAAAGCTCATCAATCATGGCGGAGGTGAAGTGTAAAGGAATGCCGAGCGATACAAGGGCAAGTACCGGCTTTCCCCCCATGGCGAATATGTCGGAAATATTCGCTGTCATAGACCTGTAGCCGGCATTAAAAAGCGGTGTATAGCGTAAATCAAAATGTACGTTTTCAATACTTATATCTGTCGAAAAAAGTCCGTACCTGTTATCCGAAATTCTGTAAACCGCGCAGTCGTCTCCGATACCGAAAATTTTTTCGGAGAGTTCCTGTGTACGGTTTACTCTTTCCCTGATTGACTCTATAAGATTGAACTCGCCGGTAATCATTTTGTCAGCAGTATTTTTGTTTGCAGTATTCAATCCTTTTTTTCAGATTGTCATATCCGATTACCGGGATTGCGAGATCAAGTTCCGGCCCGCTGAGGGTACCTGTTATCATCGCTCTTATTGGATGGAAAAGTTTTTTTCCTTTATGTTCAGTTTTTTCTTTTATCCCGGTTATAAGACCGGTGAGAACTGTTTCTTCATTTAAATTCCGGATAATCTCGGAAGCTGTTTTTATTATATCCTTAGAGTAATCTTCATTAAGAAGTTTATCCGCTTCTTCATCGGGTGTATTGATTTCGTTGAAGAATATCGCTGCAGGTTTTGCAACATCAGAAAGTATTTCGCAGCTGTTTCTTATTATTGAAATTATGTGTTCGAGCTTTTCTCTGCCGATTGAATTTACATCAAATCCGGCTTTTTCGAGGTAGGGAATAAACATATCGGTAATTTCATTGAGCGGGTATTTTTTCATATAACTGCCGTTCATCCATTTCAGCTTCTGGAAGTCAAAAACAGCGGCACTTTTTCCTATTTTTGAAATATCGAATAATGACGCAAGTTTATCAAATTCAAGAATTTCCTCACCGGTTTCCGTTGACCATCCGAGGAGGCCCAGGTAATTCATAAGGGCTTCGGGGAGGTATCCTTCCTGCCTGTATATGTCTACGGAAGTTATTCCATGTCTCTTGCTCAGTTTCTTTTTATCTGAACCGAGTATCAGCGGGAGATGGGCATACTCCGGTGTCGGAAGATTCAGGGCTTTAGCTATAAGTATCTGTTTCGGGGTATTGGAGAGATGATCCTCTCCGCGAATAACATGTGTTATTTTCATCAGCGCGTCATCAATACTTACTATGTAGTTATAAACAGGGCCGCCGTCAGATCTGACGATTATAAAATCCCCTCCGATGTTGCTGCTGTTGAATGCCACTTTCCCTTTTATTTTGTCTTCGAATATAATTGATTCACCTTCGGGGACTTTGAATTTAACGGGAAATTCACCTCCGGCACAAAGCTCCTCCTGCTCATCAAGAGTGAGATTTCTGCATCTGTCAAGGAACGGTTTGTTCTGCAACTGTGCTTCTTTTTTGTCCTCTTCAACCACTTCATTTGTACAGAAACATTTGAACGCATGGCCGCTTTTTAAAAGTTTGTCTGTATATTTTTTGTAAATTTCATCTCTTTCAGACTGCCTGTACGGGCCATGCCCTTTATCTTTATCAGGGCCTTCATTCCACTCAATACCAAGCCAGCGGAGGTCATCAAGAATTGATATTTCGGATTCGATTGTGCTTCTTTCTTTGTCTGTATCTTCAATTCTGATTATAAAATCAGCGCCGCTTTTTTTAGCTATAAGGTGGTTTACTACTGCAGTTCTGGCATTACCTATGTGAAGGTAACCGGTTGGGCTTGGGGCAAATCGGACTCTCATTGTACACTCCTGAAAAGTTTTCCTGTGGATATATGAAACTTAACTTATTATTTGTAAATGAAAAAAACGGATATATGTAAAATGTATCTAATACTGCCGGATAATTACTATATACTTAATTGTTTCATTTCAAATTTTTTTGAATTTTTTGTGCTGGAAATCTTTTATTTAAAATCAGGATTTATAGAACGCGACTGATATAATAATAGAATTGTCAGTGACAGCTCATTCGATATGACAGCGGGAAATGCATTTTAATCATTTAACCGTTAAAGTATTAGAAAGTACTATGAAGATGTATTTATTCATTCTATGTTAAATTATCGCAGCTCTGCTATAATTTACTTGATTATTGGATTATATAATAAAAGTTGTCTTATGTATAAAGAAGTAAATAACAGATTTATCGGGTAACCGGTTTTTTAAATTTTTTCGGAGAGGATTGAGGGATCTGAAAAACCAGTTTCACAACAAGTCTGAATTTTTAGTTTATATTGAATGAGTATCTGATTATTTAATTAATGTTTTTAGAAAAGGTGATCTTATGAGTGAAAATAATATCGTTGAAAGTGAATCAGGGAAATCCAATTTTATTAAAGAGATAATAAAAGAGGATCTTAAAAATAATAAAAATGACGGAAGAGTTGCGACGAGATTCCCCCCGGAGCCTAACGGATATCTTCATATAGGACATGCCAAATCCATATGCCTTAACTTCGGGCTCGCAAAGGAATTTAACGGAACATGCAACCTCCGGTTTGACGACACAAATCCTTCAAAAGAGGAAACCGAATATGTAGACTCAATCCAGGATGATGTAAAGTGGCTCGGTTTTGACTGGGAGGACAGGCTTTTTTACGCGTCTGATTACTACGAGAAACTTTATGATTTTGCTGTAAAACTTATTAAAAAAGGGAAAGCTTACGTGTGCGACCTCAGTGCTGACCAGATGAGAGAATACAGGGGAACCCTGAAACAGCCCGGTAAAGAGAGCCCCTTCAGAAACAGAACTGCTGAAGAGAACCTTGAGCTTTTTATAAAAATGAGAAACGGCGAGTTTAAAGACGGAGAGAAAACTCTCCGCGGAAAAATAGATATGTCTTCCGGATATATAGTAATGAGAGATCCGGTGCTGTACAGAATCCAGCGCTCGACGCATCATAGAACGGGCGACGCCTGGTGCATCTACCCGATGTATGATTTTGCACATCCATTGTCCGACTCCATCGAGGGAATAACACATTCAGTATGTACCCTTGAATTTGAGAATAACAGGCCCCTCTATGACTGGGTGGTAAACGAAACTGAAGTTATGCATAAACCGCGGCAGATAGAGTTTGCGCGCCTTAACCTTTCATATACAGTTATGAGTAAAAGGAAACTTCTTGAACTTGTGACAAAGAATTATGTATCAGGATGGGATGATCCGAGAATGCCGACTATTGCCGGTATAAGAAGAAGAGGCTATACTCCCGAAGCGATAAGAGATTTTGCAGACAGGATCGGTGTTGCCAAAGCGGACAATATGGTCGATATTGCCATGCTCGAGCATTGTCTCCGTGAAGATCTGAATAAAAAAGCACAGAGGGTGATGGCAATTCTTGATCCTGTAAAAGTAATAGTGGATAATTATCCTGACGGAAAAATTGAATTTGTCGAAGCAGTAAACAATCCTGAAGATGAAAGTATGGGCAGGCGGGAGATGCCTTTCTCAAAAGAATTATGGATAGAGAGACAGGATTTCATGGAGGTACCGCCGAAAGGTTACTTCCGGCTTTCACCGGGAGCTGAAGTCCGTTTTAAGCATGCCTACTATATTAAATGTGTTTCAGTTGAAAAAGATTTAGCGGGAAATATCGAAACAATACACTGCACTTACGATCCGGAAACACGCGGCGGCTGGTCACAGGACGGAAGAAAAATTAAAGGGACAATACACTGGGTATCTGCGGCACAGGCTCTCATCTGCGAGGCAAGGCTGTATGAGCATCTTTTCACAAAAGAAAATCCGGATGATCTGGGGGAAGGTGAGGATTATAAAGCCAATCTCAACCGGGACTCATTAAAAGTTATTACAAAAATATTTGTTGAGCCCTTTGTGAAAGATTTTTCCGCAGGAGATAAATTCCAGTTCGACAGGACGGGTTATTTCTGTATTGATTCCGATTCCACAAAAGATAAACTCGTTTTCAACAGAACAGTATCTCTCAAAGACTCATGGGGGAAGACTGCTGGTAAAAATTCATAATATTCATAACTCCACTCCTTACTGCCCGGCAGGGCAAAGGGGGGAGATTAAATCCGTTTTAGTCCATATCATCAGCATCAGTGATTCTAACTGACGGCATCCTCTATCGCAGAAATAACATCTTCAAGGTTATACGGTTTCTGCAGAAATCCCGATATTTTTTCACCTGTGAATTTTGATATAATGTCAAATTCGCAGTAACCGCTTGTAATAATAATCGGTATGTTGGAATCAATTTTCCTTATTTCCGTCAGGGCCTCTTTACCGTCAAGTTCCGGCATGGTGAGATCCATAAGTATGCATGAAATTTCATCTTTCTTCTCGCTGAATATTTCAATAGCCTCCCTGCCGTTTCGCGCAAGATGCACCTTGTACCCTGATATATTCAGCATTTTAGTTGTGAGGTCTCTTATATATTTTTCATCGTCAGCAATCAGTACTGTTAGATTTTTGTTTGTAAATGACGGGTGCTTTTTTTCAATTACTTTATCCGGCACATAGGCCTCATGAGAAACCGGGAAATATATTTTAAAGTGGGTACATTTCCCTATTATACTTTTTACAAGCAGCCCTGCGTTATGGCTTCTTATTATTCCCGATACAGCAGCAAGCCCCAATCCGCGCCCTGTAAATTTTGTAGTGAAGAAGGGGTCAAATATCTGCTTTAATTTTTCATTTTCAATTCCGCATCCTGAATCTCTTACTTCTAGTAATACAAAGTCTCCTGGAGCCAGGTTAAAGTTAATCGTAAGATGTTCGAGATCAGACGATGCCAGCCGGACTTTAGAAGTAGATACTTCAATAGTACCGTTGTTTTCAATTGCATCTGACCCATTTAAGATCAGGTTCATAAGTATCTGCCTGATCTGAGTGGCATCGCCTTTTATTCCCGGGAGTTCAGGCATAAGAGAGTATGATAGTTTTACTTTTTTTGATATTGATGCTTCAAGAAGAGAGTCCATGTCAAATATGAGATCGTTAATATTTATATGTTCAATAACGAATGAACCCTTGCCGGAGTAGGCAAGCAGCTGATTTGTCAGTTCACTCGCGAGTTTTGCTGTTCTTTTAATTTCGAGCAGCCTCTGCTGAATTTCGCTGTCATACGGGAGTTCATAAAGAAGTATATCTGAATTTCCAAGAATCCCTGTCAGCAGATTGTTGAAGTCGTGAGCAATTCCGCCTGCAAGAACTCCCAGGCTTTCAAGTTTCTGGGCCTGCTGCATTTTAAGTTCAAGTTCAATTCTTTTTGATTCAGCCTCCTTCTGCTCGGTTATATCCATAACCGAACCTGCCACACGGATCGGATGACCCTCGGAGTCATATTCAACAATTTTGCCTCTGGAAAAAAACCATCTATATCTGCCGTCAGCCATTTTTGCACGATACTCATCTATATAAGTTTCACTTTTTTTAGTTAAAAGCCTGTTAATGGCTCTCATTGATGAGGGGAAATCATCTGCATGAACATATTTTTTCCACTCTGTGCTTACGTGTTCAATAAAAGTTGATTTATATCCGAGAAGATCAGTCATATTGCTGTTTAATCTCAGCGAATCTTTGGTAATATCAATATCCCATAATCCGATTACGCCGACATTCAGAGCTGTATCGAGACGGTCCCACATCTGTTTAAGTGCAAGTTCTGCTTCATATCTTTCCGTTTCATCTCTGCCTGATGCAAACACCAGATCAATTTCTTTGAAAGCGATACTGCTCCACCTGATGATTCTGTATTCGTTATTTTTTGTACGGTACCTGTTAGTGAGTGTAAGTACTTTTTCTGAATTTTTTAATGATTCTCTGAATTCTTCGGTTTTTTTTCTGTCGTCAGGGTGGAGGAGGCTGTATATATTCATCTTTATTAATTCGTTGATTTCCCATCCCAGATTGGCTGTCCACGCTTCATTGATCTGTTTCAGTTCACCGTTGAAATCACTAATAGAAAGAAGGTCTCCAGAATAATTAAAAAGAAGATCGCGTTCAAACCGGGATTCCTTGAGTTTTGTTGTATCCTCTACAAATGTTGTAAGATATTCTTCACCGGTAAACTCATCAATCATTTTAAGCATGTATACGTTTTCGTAAACAATTGATTTATCTTTTCTTATTCCCGAGATATTAAAAGAATTAAATGTATCGGTTTTGGAGAGTTTCTCTATTGCTGTATCTCTCGCTTTTTTGTCGCGATAAAGATTATTTGTGTTCTTCAGGTTTTCAATAAGATCTTCAAGAGATTCATATCCGAAAATTCTGCAGAAGGCATTGTTGGCGCCAAGAATTTTTCCCGATAAAGTGGATTGAATTATACCGATTGGCGAGTTTTCGAATATCTTCCGGAAATTTGTTTCACTGATTTTAAGTTTATTATTTGCAGCTTCGATCTCCATCTGGTTATTCTGGAGTTCGTCCATAATCGCGGCCATCTCTTCATTCTGTGCCTCCGATTCTTCGTATAAAGCTTCAATCTCGCCATTCTTTGTGTGGAGTTCATTTTCAATCAGTTTCTGCCCTGTAACATCAAAAATGATTCCATCCATCCTGGCGGGCCTGCCATTTTTATACCGGGTGATCTGCCCATTGAGAAAGAGCCAGATATATTCACCGTTGTTTCTTCTTAAACGGTATTCAAATTCAAGCCCGTCTCTGCTTCCTTCTTTGATATAATTAGTAAGGCTTTCTATTGTTTTATTTTTATCATCCGGATGCATGTTGGACACCCAGTGATCAATTGTATGAATTTTCGTATTTTTATACCCGAGTTTTTCCTGCCAGAAATCATTAATATAAAACTGATTTCTGATAACATCCCATCTCCATAATCCTATTTTTTTTCCGGTTAACGGAATAATGATGTTTATATTTTTTGAGAATTGTCTGATGGTGTTAAATAAACTCTTCATTTTATCACTTATCCGATTCATTCTAAAACTTTTAACAGAAAACAGATGCTTATTTTCGGGTTAAACTCTAATTCTGCTTTCGCGGGTTACACCTCGGAGCTATAAAGGTGCTATCCGTCAATAAAGCCTGTAATATGTAATTTATTATTCAGTGACAATTAATTCTGTTAAACGATATTCTCAATAATCATAAAGATTGGATGACGGTTTTCCTGTTACAATTTCATTTGATTCTCTTTCGAGCCTGTTCATCATTTTCTGGAGTTTATCTTTAGTCTCTTCAGAGTACTGTACTTCGTCACATCTCATGCATTTATAAGCCGGCACATTTTCCAGTATAAATGTAAAATTTTTACTGCTGTTTCTGTATGTGCTTTTTCCATCTATAAGTACACCGCCACATTTGCATTGCATAGTTTACCTCTGAACCCTGAATTTTTCTTAATGACTTCACCGTAACAGTTTAATGTCAATTAAATTAGACTTTAAAGGTTGAGATTTTGCAAATAGTTTTTACTGCGAAACTAATTCTGTAATCTCAGAAATGTCAGCCGGCGGTTAGTAAAATCGCGCTGCGGAAAAAATTGAAGTGCAGGATTAAATTTGTTTTATGCGAATGAAATTTACCGGGGAACCGGCTGTTTTTTCATATTAAATATTATGTCGCGATATCTAAGGTTTTTAATTGACACATTGCATATAATAATATTTAATATTGGATAACTTTCGTATTTTAAACTCCGGGGATTGTGATGGACAGTAACCTTATAAAAGCTGTTGAAATTATTAAAAAATCTAAAAATATGATTGCTTTGACAGGAGCCGGAATTTCTGTGGAAAGCGGAATCCCGGATTTTAGAAGCGCCGGAGGTTTATGGGACAAATATGACCCGGCGATTTATGCGTCGATATACTCGTTTAAAAGTATGCCGGAAAAGGTCTGGGACATGATGTTTGACATGATTAAGATTACAGAAAACGCGAAACCGAATAAAGCGCATTACGCGCTGGCCGAACTGGAAAAAATGAATTTATTGAAAGCGGTCATAACCCAGAATATTGATAACCTCCATCAGGAAGCCGGCAGTAAAAATGTAGTTGAGTATCATGGAAACGCGAAACATCTGGTATGCCTCTCATGCTCGGCTGAATATAGCGCTTCTGAATTTGATATTCCCGCAAAAAAAATTCCTCACTGCGAATGCTGCGGCAAGGTGCTTAAGCCATCGGTAATTTTTTTCGGAGAGAACATTCCCCAGAATGCACTTCGTGATTCACAGAAATTCGCAGAAACAGCGGATGTTGTACTTGTTGTGGGAACTTCAGCTGTTGTTTATCCGGCTGCGGGAATACCGAAAATTGCTAAAAGCAGAGGGGCCGTGATAATTGAGTTTAATCTTGAAGAGACTGAACTTACAGGCGGTGATACTGATATTTTCATACATGGTTCCGCGGGGCAAACCCTCCCTGAGCTCGTTAAATTGCTTAAAAATTAAGGTGTACATTTGAAAAGAATTATACTTTTACCTGATCATATAAAACATATGATTGCAGCGGGGGAGGTCGTTGAAGGGCCTTTTTCTGTTGTCAAAGAACTCATTGAAAATTCAATCGACGCCGGCGCATCTGCGATTGATGTTCAGATTTATGACTCCGGCCTGAAAAAAATTATAGTAAGAGATGACGGTTCCGGAATACTGAAAGATGATATCGCTCTTTCTATTGAGGAGCATGCTACAAGTAAAATCACCGACAGTTCCGGACTTCACAATGTTACGACTTACGGATTCAGGGGAGAGGCATTGTCGAGTATCTCTTCCATTTCTGATATGGTTATTCTTTCTAAAACCTCCGGTGAAGCGGCAGGTTCAAGACTGGAATCAGCCGGAGGAAAAGTCACCATAACCGACTTCGCCGGCATGAGAGGGACAACTGTAATTGTTGAAAATCTTTTCTACAACATGCCCGCCAGAAAAAAATTTTTAAAATCAAAAAAAACCGAACTGCGGAGTATCAGGGAAACCATTCTGAAAATGGCATTGCCCTCATATAACACTGCGTTTACATTTGATGTCGACGGCAAGAGAGAGATATCTCTTCCTGCCGCAAAAACCCGGGATGAACGGATACAGCAGATATTCGGAAAAACAATACTTCAGAGTCTCTACCTCGAAGAACTTATCGATCTTAAAGTCAGGCTGAAAGGTTATCTCTCCAAACCTGACTTTATGAAAAGTTCAAGAAACATGCAGTTTATTTTTGTAAATAACCGGCCGATTGAATATAAGTTTCTGTCATTCCATTTATCACGCGCGTATGAAGCTGTAATCCCGAAAGGTAAATATCCAGCTGCTATAATATTTATAGAAATTGATCCGGAACTTATTGATGTAAATATTCATCCTGCGAAGAGAGAAGTAAAACTTTTTGATCAGAAATATATTGATGAAATGATTTTTAACCTCGCATCAAAAAGTTTAAATAAACCTCACTCTATTCCCGATTCTTTTTTTAAAACAGCGGCGGCTGAACCTGATATAAGGCCTGTTTTTTCCGAAAGAGATACTTTTACACTCCCGCAGAAACCTGTATCACTGACAGCTGCGGAATATCTCCCGGAACCGTCTTACAGCGGAAGCCTTTTCGATCCGAATGAAGTGGGCATCCCTGTGAATCCGGAGTTCAAAATTGATAAAGGGCTGAAAATTCTGGGAACACTATTCGACACTTATATTTTGATTGAGGATGATGATAAACTCCACCTTATAGATTTTCATGCCGCACATGAAAGAATTTTATATGATAAACTGAAAATAAGCCGTAATGAGATTGAATACCAGGAATTGATTTTCCCGGTATCTATAGAACTTTCAATTGATGAATTTGCACTGGTCGCTGACAATATTGAAATTTTTAATGAAATTGGATTTGAAATTGAAGAGTTTTCTGATTATACAATAATTGTAAGATCTGTTCCGGTTATTGCCGGGAATGACAAAATTAATGAACTGATTAAAAATATGATTGATAATATAAAAGATGGTATAAAAAGTAATGATCTCATGGAGAGATTCTATTCCCTGATCGCATGCCACTCTGCAAAAAGAGCAGGAGATAAAATGAGCAGATCAGATATGGAAACTCTTACCCGAATGGTAATGGATGGCGGCATTGAATTGAGATGCCCTCACGGAAGGCCTTTTTTCTTTACAATAAATCAGAATGATCTTGAGAGGATATTTAAAAGGATATGAAAAAAATTGTATTAGCAGTCGGATCTTCAATATCAGCATATAAATCATGCGACCTTGCCCGCCTGTTCGTAAAGAGCGGATATGATGTCCATACGGTATTGACGATGAATGCAACAAAACTTGTATCTCCAATCGCACTTGAGGCGCTCACCGGTCATCCTGTATATACCGATGAAACATTGTGGGAAAAGCATGAAATGGGCCATATAACCCTGAAGGATGATGCAGCGCTGTTTCTTGCAGCTCCAGCTACTGCTAATATGCTGGGTAAATTCGCCAACGGAATTGCCGATGATATGGTGAGTACAACATTTCTTGCCATGAAGTGCCCGGTTCTTATTGCGCCTGCGATGAATCCGAACATGTACAGCCACCCGGCAGTACAGTTTAATATAGAAAAGCTGAGAGGCTGGGGATTTAAATTTGTCGAGCCGGAAGTGGGGCTTGTGGCCTGCGGAGATACCGGGCAAGGAAGGCTTGCTGATATAAATATTATCTACGAGGCGGCAGTCAGTGTTATTGAAGGAAAGTAAAATCATTGTGACCGGAGGCCCAACTCGTGAGTGGTTCGATCCGATCAGGTATATCTCCAACGCGTCCAGCGGAAAGATGGGAATAGCGCTTGCAGATGAAGCCTTTAAAATTTCGAAGAACACTCTCTTTATTCACGGCCCCATCAGCGAACACCTTGTAAAAGATAAACCGTACGAATGTAAAAAAATTGAAACAACATCGGATCTCCTTGCATCTGTACTCGATGAGATCGAAGAAAATTCTGTTTTGATTATGTGTGCTGCTCCCGCTGATTATACTCCTGTAGAAAAATCTGCTGAAAAAATAAAAAAACAGGATGGTGATATCGTTCTGCACATGAAGCGGACTCCTGATATACTGAAAAATATTGCCGAGATGAAAAAGTGCAGAAATTTAAAAAATTTTTTTGTGGCAGGATTCGCCGCGGAAACAACCAACACGGAAAATTATGCAATGTCCAAACTTGCCGCCAAAGATCTCGATATGATCTGCCTTAACGACGTGTCGCAGGAAGGAGCGGGATTTGAAGTTGATACAAATATAATGACGCTTTTTACCAGAACCGGATTAAAAATTGAGCTCCCTATTCTGACAAAGGAAAAGGCTGCTTCTGAAATACTGAAGCAGATTGGTTCGGAACTTTTAAAGAGAGGTGATTAGTTATGTATATACGAAAACCGGCTGTAGCAGGTTCCTTTTACCCAGGCGATCCGGAGGAATTACAGAAATTGATTACGGAATATTTAAATTCTGCCGGACCGGTATCTAAAGAGTTTGAAAATGATAGAATTATGGGGATTATATCTCCTCATGCAGGTTATGTCTATTCCGGCCCGGTGGCCGCATACGGATTTAACTACCTCGCAGAATGCAGTTTTGACCGTTTCGTAGTGATTGCTCCTTCCCATCGCGGCAGGTTTAACGGCGCGTCAATCATTCCGAAAGGCCTTTTTAAAACTCCTCTCGGGGATGTGGAGATTGATTCAGAACTTGGAGAGAAACTTGAAAAAAGAGATAATTTCGGATTTATAAAAGAAGCCCACGAAATGGAACATTCTCTTGAAGTTCAGATTCCATTTCTGCAGATGGTGAAACCTGGAGCTGCGATTGTCCCTATTGTAATGGGAACAATAAATCCGGATTTATGCAGAATTATCGGAGAGACAATCGCTGAAGAGATCAAATCGACTGGAAAAGAATATGGAATAATCATATCGACAGATCTCTCTCATTATCATGCTTATGATGTAGCCGTTAAAAAAGATAATGATTTTATACATGCTCTTGAGACGTTTGATGAAAACAGAGTTGAAGAAATTTTATCAGCAGGGAAAAGTGAAGCATGCGGAGAAGGCGGGGTTCTTGCAGGAATTTCTTTATCGCGTAAGATCGGAGCAAAAAAAATCAGGACGATTAAATACGCGAATTCCGGTGACACTGCGGGTACGAAAGATCAGGTCGTCGGTTATCTTTCAGCTTTAATTCTTGGATGATGCAGGTTATAAAATATGATTGAACTAACCACGGATCAGCAGATAAAACTGTTAAAACTGGCAAGGAAAACAATTGCCGATAAACTCGGTATTGCCGTCAATATTGAAATGCCGGTATTTGATGATGATATTTTCAGGGAAAAATGCGGGGCTTTTGTAACTATTCATATTAAAGGTGATCTGAGAGGCTGTATCGGTTATATCGAAGGAATTAAATCAATTCCTGAAACAGTGGTGGAGATGGCAGTTGCCTCCGCGTTCAGAGATCCGAGGTTCTCATCTCTGACTCCTGAAGAATATAAAAAAATAGATATTGAAATATCCATTCTCAGTCCTGTTGAAAAAGTAAATGATGTAAACGAGATTGTTGTCGGGCGTGACGGTGTTATAATTACGAGGGGATATAACCGCGGTTTACTTCTTCCCCAGGTACCGGTGGAGCAGGGATGGGATAGAAATACATTTTTGTCTCACACATGTTACAAGGCCGGATTGCCGGCCGATACATGGAAATCTCCGGATGTCCTGATTGAAAAATTTTCCGCTCAGGTTTTTTCTGAAAATGAATTGCTTTCAAGAGAATAACCTGCCGTGTCATGTTTTTAAGTATTGTAATTAAACAATGGATTTTGTTGTTTTATAAAAAGCGCCCCGCAGGGGCTTCTGCGGTCATGAAAAATTTGTTTTACAGCCGTGCATACGGGAAATAAAAAAACTGGTTATTATAAAAATGAAAATTAAAAAAGTATTGGCAGCCCTGATGATTTTAACATTCTCTTTTATTTTATCATGTAAAGAGAAAAAGGCATTTGTTGATCCGGCATATGTATTCATGAAATGGTCGGGCGCGGTAAAAAATCTTAACTACCAGGCCTATAGCGAGTGTGAGGCATTTCCAAAAGATGAAATTGTATTTCGTGAACTTTACACCGACTTTTATTTTGCCGATCTGCTGATCCGTGATCTGGGCGAATTCAAAGAGAGTGAAATTAAAAGCGATATAGAAGGTTATAAATATAATCTCCGTAAAGTATATTTTGAATGCAAAAGGATTGAGAGAAAAACAGGGCGGGCAGTTCAGGAAATGAAAGGAGATATAGAGTTTGTTAATTATATCAATGGCCCGAATTTAAACAGAGGCTGGCTTATGTATAACAGAACAATTATAAGTACGGGGATAAATATTAAAAAATGAAATTTTTCGAGTTTTTTGTCGGATTCCGCTATTTAAAATCAAAGAAGGCTCAGGGGTTTATCTCCTTTAATACGCTCTTATCTGTTTTCATTGTATTTATCGGAGTCTTTATTTTAATTGTAGTACTATCGGTCATGAACGGTTTCCAGGGACAGATCAAGAATAAAATTCTTGATGTCGATTCACACATTGTAGTGTCAACCCTGGCCGGTGAAATCGACGGTGTAGCAATTAAAAATTATAGAGAGATCGCTGATAAAATAAAAAAAATAGATAATGTCGTTTCGGCAAATCCATATATTCAGGGTCAGGGATTATTCAGGTTCAGAAAAAATATAGGCCCTATAATGATAAGGGGTATGGGAACGAAGGATGATATCCCGTCAGACATTACAAAATTTATAACTTCAAATAAAGCTGGGTTCTGTAAAGAGAAAGGAATCTATATCGGGGAGGAGATGGCGTTTAATTACGGTATTAAAGCCGGCCATCAGATTGAACTGATAGTACCCAAGGGGAGGCTCACCGCGCTAACGGGTATTACACCGGGAATAGGAAAATATAAAGTTCTCGGCCTTTTTAAGACAGGGTATTACGATTTTGATACAAAACTGATTTTGATGTCGCTGACAGACTGCCAGGAGCTTTTCTCGCTGGGTGATGTCGCGTACGCTGTCGGTGTAAAGATTGATGATATATATAAACTGAACAGGATGTCTTCTCTCATCCAGTCAGTTGTAGGTTTCGAATTTGTAACCATGACCGCGGAACAGAGAAACCATAATCTTTTCTACGCTCTTAAACTGGAAAAACTTATAATGACTGTAATACTGTTTCTTGTTATAATATCAGCCGGTTTTACCATTATGGGTACAATAGTAATGGTAGTGATGGAAAAGAGAAAAGCAATCGGGGTACTGAAGTCCATGGGAGCAAAGCCTGAATCTATCATGATAATTTTTGTTCTTGAAGGATTTCTTATAGGTGTTATCGGTACCTTTCTCGGCGTAGTTCTCGGGCTTGCGGCTTCACTCAATCTTGAAGCGATTATTCTCCGGATTGAAGACATGATAAACGCGGTTATGGCATATGGCTACCAGATATTTGATCTGGGAGTTTTCTATAGGATAAGTATAGTCCCCACTAATGTTTATTACATCGATTCAATTCCGACAGAAATCAGTCCTGAATTTGTGGTATTTATTGCAGCATCTGCAATTTTTCTTTCTACTTTCGCTGCAATTTTTCCGGCATGGCAGGCCTCCAGGCAGAAACCTGTTGAAACAATCAGGTATGAATAGGTTAAATAATGAATTCAGACAATAATATAATAGAGATAAAGGGTCTTGAAAAATCCTACGGTACCGGCAGAAACAGCATTCAGGTACTGAGGGGGATAGACCTCAGCATAACGAAGGGAGATTCTGTCTCAATAACCGGCCCGAGCGGAACAGGTAAATCAACCCTTCTGAATATGATCGGGTGTCTTGATAACTTTGATAAAGGGAGCCTTAAACTTACGGGGCGCGATGTGTCTTCATTATCGGTGGATGAACTTTCATCATTCAGAAACAGGCATATAGGATTTATTTTTCAGCTTCATAATCTGCTGCCTGAATTCACTGCTCTTGAAAATGTAATGATTCCGCTGCTCATAAGACGGACACCGGCAAAGAAAGCCCGTGAAATTTCAATGGAACTGTTGAAAAAATTTAAAATGGAAGACCGGGCAGGCCATAAACCCGGTGAAATGTCCGGCGGTGAATGCCAGCGTATTGCTGTTGCAAGAGCGATAGCCGGGGAACCTGATCTTATTCTTGCCGATGAGCCGACAGGCAGCCTCGACTCACGGAACTCAATGATACTGCTTGAGATACTGCTTGATCTATGTAAAGATAAAGGGAGCACAATTATAATTGTAACCCACGATATGAAAATTGCAGGGCTGACTCAGCGGAAGATTTCAATGCTTGACGGTGTTATAGTTGATAATGAAGATTTATAAATAGCGGAATGTGGTGATATGCCTGATTTAATTAAAACAGTTACAGATAACTCTCAATTCCAGTTTCTTCTTGATAATTTTTTTAAAGATGCGGCTGTATTTATCAAAACGAACAGCGGAAGTATTACTCTCCAATACATCGGTTATTCTGAAGGTAACGTCGCATTCCGGATACCGTTGATTAAATCATCACCCGAAAGTGTTGTTGTCTATACCCGCCACAAAACCAATACTATCTATTTAAGCATGAAATTTATTGAGAAGAGTGAGGATACTTTCGTTTTTATACCGGTCAAGTTTCAGATAATTTCTGAATCAAGGAAAGAGGACCGTAAACTTGTGGGTATTGAGGGCGGTAAAAGTATTATGTACCTGAATAACCTCATCACGGATTATATCATTGAGAGAGGACTCTCAACTGCTGATAAAAAAATAGATAAGATAAAAGAATTTGCTGAATTTGAACTTAAAAAGAAGTTTGAGCTTGTAAAGATAGTATTTATAAATGAAAGCAAGACGGATAACAGGCTTAAGCATATTCTCAGTACATCAAAGCCTATATATATGCCTAATCTTAATGTTGATCCGGAACCGGCAAAAGAGGAAGATCATAATTTTTACATCAATCATATTTATAAAGCTGATATATCACTTTCGACAAGGCATAAATATGTTTCCGAGATTACTGTACCGATAATGTATAACAATGTAATTATTTACGGTTATCTCCAGGTTAACAGTTCACAGCCGGTAACCGACGGGATGTATGCAGTTGTAAGAAGGATGAGTATAGCAATAAACCAGCTAATGGTAAAGCATCAGATTTTTTCCCCGATGGAAGAGCGGTTTCTTCTCGCGGATATTTCGCATAATGGCATGAGTTTTGTTTTTAAGGAGAAAAAATTCCTAAGATATTTTGAAGAGGGGAGTAAAATCAATTTTGATATACTTTTTCCTACACAGAAAAAAGCATTAGTCGGAGCTATCGTCAGAAATATAACATTTCTGGAAAACAGAATAATAAAAACAGGCTGTGAAATTTTTCTGATGGATGATACAAGCAAATCAAACTACGATGAATTTATACAACTGTCCCAGTGACAGACTCACAGAGGAAGCTTCCCGTCCGGTAACAGACTCCCTCCGCTCTTAATTTATATATAATGATCTACAGTCGCGATTAAATCTTTTAATTTCGGTTTGATATACTCCAATCCTTCATTAACATCATCGAAAAAATGAAACAATTGAAGATCCTCTGCCGCAATCATTCCCATATCAACAAGTTTCTGAAAATTTATCAGATCATTCCAATAGGCGCTGTCGTATAAAAGTACAGGAATCTGTTTAACCATTTTTTTCGTCTGAATGAGTGTTAATGTTTCAAAAAGTTCATCAAAAGTTCCGAATCCGCCGGGGAAGACTATTATAGATTTTGCATGATACAGCAGCCACAGTTTTCTCATAAAAAAATAATGAAACTCAAAATTGAGCCCTTCCGAAATGTATGGATTCGGATGCTGTTCGAATGGAAGGGAGATATTGAGGCCTAAAGTCTGTATTCCGGCATCATGTGCTCCGCGATTGGCTGCTTCCATAACTCCGGGTCCGCCGCCCGTACAGATATAAAAAGAATCACCTGTTTCTTTTTTCAGCTCTTCACTATATTTTGCCAGTTCAAATGAGAATTTTCTTGCTACATTATAATATTCAGCAGTTCCAAACTCATTTTTATCAGGATTAATTCTTGCGGAACCGAAGAAAACCACAGTGTGCCTTATTTCCATTTTTTTGAATTCTGCTTCCGGCTGAATATATTCACTGAGAATTCTTAGAATGCGGCCGTCCCTGGAATTGATGAAGCTGGAGTTATTATATGCCTTTAGGGGTTTGTCCATGTTTGAAATACCGCCTTTTCCGTTTTATATTAAATATGGTACCGTCAGTTGAATCAGTTACATTTGACGCTATTATTGTTTTTTTATCGATATACTCGATAGAAACAGAATCCATAAAACTTAATATAATTTTAAGGCCGGCTCCGATACCTCTGAGAGGAATAATTTCGCCGTTGATTTTTATAGATAGCTTGGATTTTTCAGATTCTGTAGCGTAACTGATTATCTGATCATGATAATTTCTGGAGTGTATATCCGGAGTGGAGCTGAGTATTTTTATAAAATCAAGCCCGGTTCCATGATCAATAATTGTAGCATCAAATTCGGTATCTGATACCGTATATCTTATTGTTATATTTCTTTTTTCCGGAATATCGCAATAAGTGTCACTACAATTCATCGTTACCTGAACTGCATTAGTGATAGATTCATCCATCGAAAGAATAATCTCATCAATCTCTTCCTGCGGGCATTCCATTTTTATTAAATCTATCATTAATCTGTCAATTACTTCAGGTACAATCGATGTACTTGCTGTGAAACTGTCAAGGAAACCTATTTCGTTGTCTTTTGCCATACCGTTTCTTTAACGTAAATTATTTCATGAAGATGGAAAAATAGTCTAAAAAAATCAATTCATTAATTATTTTTATTAGTGAAATCAATTTAACTGCTCAAAAACTGGTGATTAAATGCATTTCCGCAGCACAATGAGCGGAGTAGACCATTATTTCATGTTGTTTTTGAACAGCGGCAATTCAATTGCAAGTAAATTATTTTTTTTAAGAGTTGTAACAAAATATTTTTATTTGTGATTTATTTTTTATTAAATCACTTTATTTGTTTTTTA
>DAONFJ010000009.1:0-34382 GCA_035403545.1 Spirochaetota bacterium | reverse complement strand
TTTTTTATTAAATCACTTTATTTGTTTTTTAAAATTTACAGGCAATAATTGTTGATATTATAGGGATAAATTAATGCTCTGTAAAAAATATGACTGTTTTAATAGTGCTGATCTCCAGGGGAAAAGGGTAAAAAATTAAGTGCCGGGAATAAAAAAAAATAACGGAATATATATACATATCCCTTTCTGCAGGAATAAATGCGATTACTGCAGCTTTTACTCCATCGCTATAAATGATGATGTTGTTGTGGAATCCTACGTGGAAAAACTGCTGAATGAAATTGATAATATTTCTGAACTTCGTGGAAAAGTAAGCGCTGATACTGTGTATTTCGGGGGAGGGACTCCGTCTATCCTCAAACCCGGGCAGGTTGAAAAAATACTTAAACGTATTTCAGAGAGATTTATTTTAAGTACAGGCTCCGAGATAACCCTGGAGATGAACCCGGACGATCTTGTTGCGGATAAGCTGAAAGGCTTCACTGGTGCCGGAGTGAACCGAATCGTTCTTGGCGTGCAGTCACTGGATCCCGGGATGAGATCTGCGATCGGCCGCAGAGGAAAAGTTTTAACCGGTTCCGGATTTGATCTTTTTTTTAATCATGGTGATTTTATAAGGTGCATTGATATAATGGCAGGTCTCCCTGGGCAGACAGAAGTGCAGATACTAGATGATCTTAAAATAATTACATCATACAGGCCCGAACATATCTCTCTTTACCTGCTGTCGGTAGATGAGGATACGCCGCTTGGCGCACGGTTTTATCCTGATGAAAAATTTGATAATCTGCAGGCTGATCTGTGGGGTATAGCCATGGGCTTTCTGAACGACAAAGGTTACATACATTATGAGATTTCAAATTACGCACTCCCCGGTTTTGAGTCCAGGCATAACTCAAAGTATTGGGATTTTACACCGTATTACGGTTTTGGTGCAGGCGCTCACTCATATGTTGACGGCAGGAGGTATTCTAACAATATGCAGGCTGCTGATTATATTAAATGCAGAGAGTTTTTGTATGAGTACGACACTCAATCGCCTGATAGTATTATAGTTGAGTTTTTAATGACTTCTCTCCGGCGGATGAAGGGATTCAGCGGTGAGGAGTTTGCTGCTGTGACCGGGAAACTGCTGCCTGAAGTTCTTGCCGCTAAACTGGATTCTCTTAAAGATGAAGGCATGATAGAGATAGATAATGGAAGATATTATTTATCGAAAAGCGGTCTTTATCTGGCTGATTCAATAATCTACAGGCTTGCCGAAATTTATCTGTGAATAAGTATTTCAGCAGTAAACAAATTATCTGGTATAATGTTATTTTAAACTATTTTCATTTCTCTGAATTATACCCGTGTCTCACTGAACAGCTCCGGTAATCCCGTTTGGGGAGGCTCAGTACACCACTCTGAAAAGAACTTGCATCCGGGCGGAATTTTAAACTGATTCTGTCTGTATTCCGGAATTTTTAAAATAGAATTTTTTCTGAATCTGATATCCTCAAAATTCTGCATTTTTCTTCTTTAAAACAATTATAAAAACTTCTTATTGAATCAGGATTTATTACCGATACTAAAATGAATATTCATCCTTTGATCATGGAGGGTCAAATGCAGCAGGCGGTTTTAAAACTGAAAAAAATTTTGAATCTTGAGAGAGAAATTTATCAGGAAATATTCAATATAGAAGAAAAAAAAAGTGAAGCAATTACAAAAAAGGCCGGAAAAGCAATCGAAGAACTTTCCGTATCGCAGGAAAAGCTTTTAAATAAAGTTGAATCACTTGAAAAAGAGAGAGTGAAACTTCTGGAGGAATATAAAAAGTACAGAAATGTACACCTCCACGGCAATGAAATTACTCTTCAGGATATTATAGATTCTGAAGACAGCAATTCCTCATCCGCCTTGAAACAGTCCGGTATAGAACTTAAAAAAACTCTGCTTAAAGTTAAACGTATTCAGGATCTGAATACTCAGCTTTTGAAGGATAACATGGAATTCTATGATATCCTGATCTCAGGTTTAAAAAACAGTTCAACCCTCAGATCCGGCTATGGCCAGGACGGGAAGGAAAAGGGAAGAGTTTTTAATCCTGTGTTATTCAATATTAAGGCGTAAAGGGGAAAATTATGAATTCAACATTCATGGGACTTGAGATCGGGAAAAGGGGCCTTCAGTCGCATCAGCAGGCACTTCATGTTACAGGTCATAATATATCTAATGCGGAAAACAAGGAATATTCCAGGCAGAAAGTTGTCATTACATCTGCGGACCCAATATATGCGCCTGCATTAAACAGGGCGGAGCAGGCCGGCCAGCTTGGACAGGGAAGTACAGTTGCTTCCGTGGAGAGAATCAGGGATTCTTTTATTGATGACAGAATGGTCGCTGAAAAGAATACAATGGGATACTGGAAATCGAAGAATGATTTTATATACCAGATTGAAACAATTTATAATGAGCCGTCAGACCAGTCACTCCGCAGCAGAATGGACGCTATGTGGGGAGCGTGGCAGGAACTTTCGAAATATCCTGAAGAGAGGTCAACCAGGGAAGTAGTAAAGGAAAAGGGAGTTCATCTTGCCGGAGAAATAAATGGCGTATTCAGGCAGCTTTATGAATTGAGGGAGGATGCGAACAGACAGGTGGAGCACCGTGTCAATCAGATCAATATGTACGCGTCCGATATACGTGACCTGAATGAGAGAATCCAGAAATCGGAAGCTCTCGGAGATGTTCCAAATGACCTTAAAGACCGTAGAGACGGCCTTGTTGAGAAACTGTCTAACATCATCAATGTTTCCGTGGGAAGAAGCGATAAAGATGAAGTTATAGTATATATAAACGGCGAGAACCTGGTTCAGGGCCCGATATTCAGGCCGCTGAAAGTTGTAAAGAATCCGGAGAACAACGGGATGTACGATGTAGTATGGAAGACTACAGAGACTCCAGTTTCAGTAAAGGGGGGAGAGCTTGCAGGCCTCATTGAAGTAAGAGATGTAATTATGAGACAGAACCTGAACGATGTGAATGCTCTTGCCATAAATATAACCGATCTTACAAATGAAGTGCATCGTGACGGTTTCGGCAGGAGAGGGGAGACTAATACGAATTTTTTCTCCCACCTGGATATCAGTGATGATAGTGAAGGAAATTTTGATTATAATAACGACGGTGTAAATGATACGACTGCAATTTTTAAAGTTGCCGGAGGCAATAAAGTTGATTCGTCCGCGGCAATCGGAATGAGCGGTACCCTGACCTTCGCTAAAAATGATGAGCTTAATTCTATTGCTGAAATTGATTATAATGAGTCAGACACTGTTAATTCTGTTATCAAGAAAATAAATGACGCGAAACTCGGTGTTGTAGCATACATGGATCATAATGGAAGTTTTGCTGTGAAAGCTACGGTAGCAAGAGATTCGGACAAAAAGAATTTTATGCTGCGGCACATTGAAGACTCCGGTCAGTTCCTTGTCGGACTTACTGGTGTGCTTAAGCAGAGCGGACAGCAGGGTTCTTTCGATTACCGCAGAGTTAATGATATAGTAAAATTTCTCCCGCAGAAGGAACACATAACAATCTCTCCGAAGTTTAATCCGGCAGCAAGTATGGCTGTATCCCGCGAGATAGTTGAAGATGTGGATAAAATTGCGGCAGCTAAAGGCAATGATGTCGGCGGAACCGGAGATTATAACAGTTCGAATGGAATCGGTGACGGAACTAACGCTCTCGCTATTGCATCTTTAAGGCATAAACCAGCCATGGTTGACAGCAAGACAACATTCAGCGAATTTTATACGGCGCTCATCGCCAGAGTCGGTACTCAGGGTGAAGAGACTAAGGATAGAATAGAAAATCAGACAATATTGTTAAAAAATTTAGAGAACATGAGACAGTCTGTTTCCGGAATAAACCTTGATGAGGAGATGGCGAACATGGTTGCATTCCAGCATGGCTACAATGCATCGGCGAGGGTAATCTCAACGATGGATAAAATGCTTGAAACTATAATCAGATTAGGAGCAGGGGGAGCATAACATATGAATAGAATAACGAATTCAATGATAAACAATACGATGACTTTTAATCTGCAAAGGCATCAGACCGATATGGATACAATTCAGAATCAGCTTGCAACAGGAAAGACTGTGCAGACACCCCGTGATAATCCTATTGCGGCATCAAACCAGATGCTGTACCGGACACGTCTTACTGAAATAGATCAGTATATATCGAATATAAATGAAACACAGTCGCGGCTGAATGAAGTTGATACTGCACTTCAGTCCACTACGCGTATTTTTCAGAGAATCAGGGAACTTGCAGTTCAGGGAGCTAACGGTATCTACTCAAATTTTGAAAGGAAAGAGGCTGCTGCTGCTGAAATAAATCAGCTGCTTGAAGAAGTTGTAAGTCTCGCCAATACCAGGGGCGCAACCGGCAAGTCAATCTTCGGAGGATTTAAAACCGGGACTGAGGATCAGCCAAATCCGTTTGTGCCGATTTATATGACGCTGACGGCAGGACGGCAGGGCGATGCAATGATCGGTGTTGAATACCGCGGAAATATCGGAGGTCAGACGCGTGAAGTCGGTAAAAACGATTTTATGGATGTAAATATTCCGGGTAATAAAGTATTCTGGGCAACGGATCAGGTGCTCACATCAAGTCAGGATGCCACAAATTATTCTTCAGCATCAAATCAGGTAATTAAAATTGACGGGAAAGAGATTTCAATTTCCGCCGGTGATAATATTGACATTATCGTGGACAAAATTAATAATGCCGGATTGAGCCTGACTGCGGCAAAAGGCGGGGTCAATAATCTTATCCTGTCTACAACCGCACCGCATCAGATATGGGTTGAAGATAAAGGGAGCGGTACAGTTTTACAGGACCTGGGAATAATAAACAAAAATTATCCGCAGCCGCCGAACAACATTGACTCAACCGTCACAATCGGCGGGATGTCGATTTTTGAGATGATAATACAGGTAAGAGATGACCTTGTACGTGGAGATCAGGAACTTGTGGGCGGCCGGGACCTCGGACTTATTGATATGGCTCTTGATAATATTCTGAAACACCTTGCTTCCACCGGCGCAAAACAGAACAGAGCAGAAGAGCTGGCAAAGAAAGCTGAATATGAAAAAGGCAACGTAACGGAAATCCTTGCAAAAAATGAAGGTATAGATTACCCTGAAACTATAATGAATTTTAAATGGCTTGAAAGCGTTCATGAATACGCTCTTTCAGTGGGGGCAAAAACAATAAAATCCACATTGATGGATTTCTTAAGATAGTGATTTGCTGTGTTTAACGCGGTTTCATATTGTTGAACCGCTTAATAATGTAATAGAATTGTGAGGTTTGTGCTTGGGTATAAAAGTTAATACTAAACCTTTCGGTGAAATTGAAATCAATGAGCTTCAGATTATCGATTTTCCGGAAGGTATTCTCGGGTTTGATTTTATAAAAAAATTTATTATTATGGATGCCGAGGATGAAGGATCTCCATTTAAATGGATGCAGGCCTTCGACGAGAAAGATCTGGCTTTTGTAATAATAAGGCCCCTTGATTTTATGGAGGAATATGAACTTGTTATTGCACAGAACGATCTTGACACAGTGAAATCAGATAACATAGATGAGCTTCTTGTCTTCGCAATTGTTACTATTCCTGAAAATCCGAAAAAGATGACGGCAAATCTCCAGGGGCCTATAATCATCAATCCTGTAAAAAGAATAGGCAAACAGGCAATCTCGCTTAGTGACCGCTATACTGTTCGTCATAATATTCTTGACGAAATGAAAAAACATACAAAGGCGGGAGGGTGAGGTTATGCTTGTTCTTGCCAGAAGATTAAATGAAAGTATAATGATTGGCGACGAAATTGAAGTCGTTGTAATAGACATTAAAGGTGACCAGGTAAAACTCGGTATAAAAGCTCCGAGAAAAATCACAGTTCATAGAAAAGAAATTTACCAGGAGATAAAACAGGAGAATATCGCGGCTATAAGTTCGGATTTTGATCCGAATACATTACGTGATCTTTCCGATTTATTTAAGAAAGATAAAAAATAATGCAGAATATAACACTTCTATATATCCTTTCATCTGTATTTGTTCTGTTTTTTTTTATAAGAGAGTATGCTGCTTATAAAAGATATCTTAATCTGAAATATTTTTTTACTCCATCTCTGACATTAATTCTTGTTGCGATGATGATATTCTCAATTGCTTCTAATGGTGCAGACAGGTACAGAATGATGATTGTACTGTCATTGCTCTCTGCCCTGGTTGCAGATACACTGCTTATGATCGAAGAAGTAAGCTTTTTAAAAAACGGAATGATTTTTTTTATTTTAGGTCATGTTTTTTATATTGGAGCTTTTTCTATCGATGCATCACTTCAGCCGTGGAATATTTTTGTTATTGCTGTAATAATTTTTCTAAGTTTTCTTTATATTAAAGTTTTAATCAGAACTGCCGGTAAAATGATTATCCCTGTCGTGCTTTATGTTTTTATATTAGATGTGATGGTTTATTTCGCAGTAACGGCACTGAATAAAGGTTTAACTACATCCGGGCTTTTGGTGGCGGCAGGAGCTGTTCTGTTTATGATCTCGGATTTTATTTTATCGGTAAATGCATTTGTTAAAACTATAAAAAACAGCACAGTGTTTACATGGTTATTATATGCTCCTGCGCAATTGCTTTTTGTATTATCAGCGTTTTTTAAACAGTAACTCTTTATCATCTATTCTGGTGTAAATAAAGATCCTATAGTAATTCGCGCCTCAGGGATGGGAGTTGTGCAGGAATTTTTTAGCCATTACTATTCTTTTTGTGCTATTACAGAAATATAAAATTTTTTCCTGCCATAATAATTTGGAAACAACACTGTTTTGTATTAGCTTGAATCAGGAGGATGTATTTTTTTTACTAATAAAAACTTGACTTTGATTTTCAGATTTTTTATTTTGACAAAAATTTCATTTAATTAAATTTTATGCTTCATCCCTTCAGGTACATTAGTGAACTTTGAATAATTCAGTAAATTTGTTTTTCAGTATAAAAATATATAAGTAGTAATAAGTAAGTTTGTATACAAATATATATATTAAAGGAGAATCAAGATGAATAAAAAGCAGATGAAGTCAATGGACGGTAATGTTGCTGCAGCCCATGTGGCTTATGCTTTTACTGAAGTTGCAGCAATTTATCCTATTACACCATCCACAACTATGGCAGAGCAGGTGGATGAATGGGCATCCCATGGGAAGAAAAATATTTTCGGAAATATAGTCAGAGTCGCGGAAATGCAGTCAGAAGCAGGAGCTGCCGGTGCACTCCACGGCTCACTTCAGGGAGGAGCGTTGAGTACAACCTTTACTGCTTCACAAGGTTTACTTCTAATGATTCCTAATATGTACAAAATGTCAGGAGAACTTCTTCCTGCAGTTTTTCATGTCACAGCGAGAACTCTCGCGGCTCAGGCGCTTTCAATATTCGGTGATCACTCTGATATTTATTCTGTAAGGCAGACCGGTTTTGCGATGCTTGCCTCCGGGAGTGTGCAGCAGGTAATGGATCTCGCCGGTATCGCGCATCTCTCAGCCATTAAAACCAGGATACCGTTTCTTCATTTCTTCGACGGCTTCAGAACCTCGCATGAAATTCAGAAAATTGAAGTTATGGAGTATGAAGACCTTGAAAAACTGATCGATTATGATGCGATTGACAGATTCAGAAAAAATGCACTGAATCCCGAAAATCCATGCACCAGAGGAACTAACCAGAATCCGGATATTTTCTTCCAGGCGCGTGAAGCATCAAATAAATATTATGAAGCGATTGATGATGTTGTTGAAGGTTACATGCAGGAGATAACCAGAATAACAGGAAGAGAATATCATCCATTCACATATTACGGTTCACCGGACGCTGAGAACATAATTGTTGCAATGGGTTCAGTTACAGAAACTATTATCGAAGTTATTGATTACCTGACAGCCAGGGGCGAGAAAGTAGGCCTTATATCCGTGCATCTTTACAGGCCTTTTTCTGAAAAATATTTCATGAAAGTGCTGCCGAAAAGTGTTAAGAGGATTTCTGTGCTTGATAAAACAAAAGAGCCAGGAGCAAATGGCGAGCCTCTGTATCTTGATGTTAGGGATTTGTTTTATGGTAAACCGAATACACCTCTGATTGTCGGCGGAAGATTCGGATTAAGTTCAAAAGATACAACTCCCGCACAAATGCTTGCAGTTTATGAAAATCTTAAACTGCCTGAACCGAAAAATGGTTTCACTGTCGGAATTGTTGACGATGTTACTTTTAAATCACTTCCTGTCGGTGAAGATGTAAGTGTTGTTCCTGCCGGAACTATTGAAGCAAAATTTTACGGGCTTGGTTCAGACGGAACAGTCGGTGCAAATAAAAATTCAATAAAGATTATCGGTGATACAACAGAGCTGCATGCACAGGCTTACTTCGCCTACGATTCAAAGAAATCAGGCGGGGTTACTGTATCACATCTTAGATTCGGTACGAAGAATATCAGGTCAACTTACCTGATCTCCCAGCCGGATTTTGTAGCATGTCATGTCGCATCGTATATTTTCAAATATGACATGCTGAAAGGATTAAAAAAAGGCGGAACATTTCTGCTTAACAGTTCATGGAGCGCCGAAGAAACATTAAGCAAACTTCCGGACAGGTACAAGTATTATATAGCGAAAAATGATATAAATTTCTACATAATGGATGCGACAAAAATTGCTGATGAGCTGGGATTGGGTACAAGAACAAATACAATCATGCAGTCTGCATTTTTTAAACTTGCCAATGTTATGCCGTTTGAAAAAGCAATCGGCGAGATGAAAGCAGCCATAAAGAAATCATACGGGAAGAAAGGCGATGATGTTGTAAACATGAATTTCGCCGCAATAGACAAAGGTGCCGAAGCTCTAGTGAAGATACAGATTCCTCAGGAATGGAAAACTCTTTCCGTATCCTCAGGAGCGAAAAAAGGGAAAGAGCCTGAGTTTATTACAAAAGTTGCTGATCCGATAAATAATCTTGAAGGAGATCTTCTTCCGGTAAGTGCATTTGTTGATAGAGCTGATGGAACTTTTCCTTCAGGAACTACCCAGTATGAAAAAAGAGGAATTGCGGTTCATGTACCGAAGTGGATATCCGCGAATTGTATTCAGTGTAACCAGTGTTCTTACGTATGTCCTCATGCCGTCATCAGGCCTTTTCTTCTAAATGAAAAAGAAGCTGCATCTGTCCCATCCGGTACAGCGCTTGTTGATGCAAAAGGGAAAGGCCTTGAAGGGCTTAAGTTCAGAATGCAGATAAGCCCTCTTGACTGTACAGGATGCGGAAACTGCGCGCAGGTGTGCCCGGCAAAAGAAAAGGCTCTTGAAATGGTACCGCTCGAAACACAGCTTTCAGAATCAGCACCATGGGAATATATGATTGAAAAGGTTGGTTATAAGGATAATCTTATTGCTAAAAATACTGTAAAGGGCAGCCAGTTCTGCAGGCCGCTGTTTGAATTTTCAGGGGCATGTTCCGGCTGCGGAGAGACTCCTTACATCAAGCTTATTACTCAGCTGTATGGTGACAGAATGATGGTCGCCAATGCAACAGGCTGTTCATCAATTTATTCAGCAGCAGCTCCTGCTATGGCTTACTGCTCTAATTCCAAAGGGGAGGGTCCCGCATGGGCAAACTCACTCTTTGAGGATAATGCTGAATATGGTTATGGTATGAATCTCGGAGTAGAACAGCAGAGAACAAGAATAGCTGATCTGGCACAGATATATATTAAAGAGGGATCATCTGAAGAATTGAAATCTCTGCTCAGGGAATGGTCGGACAATAAAAGTAATTCCGAAAAGACAAAGGAACTGAAAGAAAAAATTGTACCGCTTCTTGAAAAAGATAAAGCTGAATCTGCTAAACAGATATTGAAGCTTAAACAATATTTAATCAAGAAATCAATCTGGGTTTTCGGCGGAGACGGCTGGGCTTACGATATAGGTTACGGCGGACTTGATCACGTTGCGGCATCCGGAGAGGATGTTAATATACTTGTAATGGATACTGAAGTTTATTCAAATACCGGCGGACAGTCATCAAAGGCAACTCCGACTGCTGCTGTCGCAAAATTTGCCGCTTCAGGCAAGAAAATAAGGAAAAAAGATCTAGGCATGATGCTTATGTCATACGGATATGTGTATGTTGCCCAGGTTGCAATGGGTGCAAATCAGGCACAGTATCTGAAAGCACTTACGGAAGCCGAAGCTTATCCGGGGCCTTCTGTTATTATAGCGTATTCGCCATGTATCAATCATGGTTTACGTGCAGGTATGGGGAAATCTCAACTTGAGGCTAAATTGGCTGTAGAATGCGGTTACTGGAGCTTGTACAGATTCAATCCTCTACTTGAGCAGGAGGGGAAAAATCCGTTTATCCTTGATTCGAAAGAACCGGATTTCAGCAGATTTCAGGATTTTCTGGGCGGAGAGGTGCGATATACATCACTTAAGAAAGAATTCCCTGAACATGCTAATGAACTATTCACTGTTGCGGAAAATAATGCAAAATGGAGATTCAACAGGTATCTGAATCTTTCAGGAGCTAACTGAGCCAATTAAAAATGAAAGGGCTATCATTTTGATAGCCCTTTCATTTAATATAGAAATTGAATAATTGTGCAGGTTAAATTAACCCATAGATGCCGTGTAGTCAAAGTTTTAGAACCTGGAAACCAGGTGGGTTCCCGCATATGATATCAGACCTTCTCTTCGGGAGAGCTTGACCCTTAATCACAAATATTGAGATCCCGAAATTTTTGTAGGTTCAAAACATTGTATGACTAATCACGGGCACCACAGGCATAATGGAAATAGAAAATATGGGGTATATTTAGGCAACAATTTTTTAATTATTGACAATAATTAAAAATATCTGGAAAAAATAATAACTATTAGTTATATATATAAATGATACGATAAAAAAGGGAATAATAATGTTAAAAAATTACTTTATTGATTTCAATAAAAAGATAATTAAAAAGTCCGCACCAGCAAAGGCTTCATCCGGAAAAGGAGCTGCAAAGAAAGGTGCTGTAAACATCGATGCAGCTGCTTTTATTGAAAAATTAGATGGTATTATCCCTCAGAAACTCAGAGCCGCTTCACTGAAACCTGTGGATAGCTCAGGCTTTTCTCCTGAAGGAGCAGATATAATCGCTTACCGTGAATACTGCAGAGATATTAACAAAGTTATGAATGGATATGTTCCCTATGAATTGATTCATGGTGCTTTTTTTATAGTAAACGATCTTAATAAAAGTTCACTCGCAGATGTTTTCACACGGGTAGCTACAGTAAAAAAAATAAACCATTTCACAGAGGAGGCGGGGAGTTTTGCTATTCCGTCATTTATTATAGCCGGAAATAACCAGGAATATACTCTTCCTGAATTGAAAAATGACATAATGAACTATTATATGTCAAAAAATGTCTCTTCAGATTCAGAATTTGAAATAATGATGATTCATAACAGCGGACTGCTGATAAAAGACTGGCATAAGGGTGATCACCGGTTTATAGGACTTGAGACAGGTGAAGATACAATGATGTGGTTCTTTATACTGATGAACGAATATCTGGATGTGGAGAGAGAAGACGTCTTTGACATCAGAAAATATGTCAGGACAGAAAAATCTTATAATGAATTTTAATTAATTACGCATAAACCTGTTTTAAATAATATATTTGCTGTGCCTGGCGCGGCGAAGGACCGGATTGGAATTAATTTTTGTATGGTTATCAATTTTAATTTGTATGTTATTTTATTTATTCTTGACATTCTTTCTTAAATATCCTAAATTATAAAAAAATGTTGAGGGGATAATAGTGTTACATATAAAAAAAAGTATTTATAAATTATTATTACTGTTCCTCGTTGGATTCATATTAATAATAGAACCTGAGTCCCTTAGGGCAGCTGCAGCTAATAAGGATGTAATCCTTGTTCTTGATACATCATTAAGTATGGTGGGGTATCAGGGGAAAAACATTCTCGAATCGGTCAAGGGGAGTGTTAATTCATATATAGACAGTCTTCAGGATGGTGATAGAGTAACTTTTGTCACATTCGATGAGCGTGTTAAAGTTTTTCCTCAAGTACTGTTAGATGACCAGAATGATAGAGATATTGTAAAAAAATATATTTCTACTACTGAAGCAAAGGGGCAGTGGACCTATACTCTTGAAATGCTCAAAACTGTTTTTGCCCTTGCCGATCAGTTAACAAAAGAGTCAGCACAAAATAATACTGAACTAAAAAGAAATGTTGTAATTGTCATTATGAGTGATGGTCTGGATGACCCCCCTCCGTCTAAAGTGAAAGAGAAATTTGATTTAAAAAAAGTTGCTGCACAATATAGCGGAAATGACTGGTGGATTTATCTTGTAAATCTTGATGAGCTTCAGAAGTCGAAAGAGATTTCAGCTGCGCAAAAAAATCTCCTGAGTGAGCTGAATAAAGTAAGCGGTAATACCAATATGCTTGACGGCAGCAATCCTGATCAAGCTATCAATGATGAACTCCGAAAGGATGTTGAGAGTAAGGAGAAGGAACAGTTTTACAGATTGCTTACAATCGTTGCCGGGCTGCTTATTTTAATTTTACTTATTGTATTGATTGTGATAAAAATAAGATCCGTTAAAATTACCGGACATCTTGAACACTGGAACCATGAATTATTAAAACCTGAAGTATTGTCGCTTTCTTTAACAAATCTTGATAAAAAAGAAATAATTCTGGGACGAACAAATACCTGTACTGTTAAAATCAGAGAATATGAATCCCGTATTCCATTCACAATAAAGGCCGTTAAAAAAGGAGGACAGGTGCTGCTGAAAGTTAATTATGAAGCCGGCCTGGATTTTGGGTTTAAAAACAGGGAAGCCGACGGTTATCTGGTGGATGGTGATATTTTCAGTGCTTCAAATATAAGTTTCAGATATATTGCTGATTAAATAAATGTATTTTTTATTGCAGGTGACGATAATAAGAATATATTGAGTTTTTTATAAATAATGAATAACTTTTATTCATTATTAGAAATAAATCTTGACACAAGACATATTCTTGATATCTTTATCTTTAATTATAAAAAGTTAAATAATGCAGAAGAAAAGTATTATAATAAATTTTTTATTAGATACAGGATGTATGATAGTAGTTACCGTTTTGTTATATATTTAAGGAGGGTTAAACAATGTCATTAAGTCAATTTCCAAAGAGTCCAAATAAGGTGCATCCTACTACTCCAAGTGCTGTTGGTTCAAGAGAGTCAATCGCTCAGGAAGGAAGGGATAAAGTAGCAGAAGGAAAAATTATTCTAGATGAAACCTTTGATAAAGTGTTGAATCAGATACAAACAAAACTTCCTGAAGAAGTTCTTAAAGAACTTGATGTTATGGGTGGTTTAAAAGAGAAATTGTATAACTATATCAACCAGACATATGTGAATATGTTCAACAGATATACTGTTACAATGGAAGATGAATTCATGAAGAAAGTACGTGAGTTCGTTGATAAAGAGGAATCCAAAGGACTCGCGAGATATACTCCGAAAGAAATTGTAGAGATACTTGATAAAATCGGTGGAGCAGATAAGTTCCATACAGGTGAGATAGAAAAATCTATCGTAAATATGTATGGACACCTTCAGGGACATATTCAGAGGGGAGTTAACGATCTTGAAACTGAGACTAACTCAATACTCAGACAAAAAACTGATGTTGGAGCTTTCGTTAGAGGAGAAAATGCATATGCAATTCTAAAATGCGTTTTCAAAGATAATGAATTACGTCCTAAATTTGTTGATGATGTTAAACTCTCAATTAACGTTCTCGAAAGTGAATTGATCAGCCCGATGTATCATTATCAGGTTACTGTAGAATCAATAATGAAAGATACAATTCAGAAGCATATTCAGGATTTGATTGAAAAACAGGTTCAGCAGTTTAATGATGATCTTGTTGATAAAGGTAAAAATGAACTTTCTTCAAGCGAAAAAATGTTTGAGAAAGTTAAGCGTATAGAAAATTTTACTGATGATGATAAAGAAGATGAGAAATCAAAAAGATATACAATTCTTGCTAAAAAATTCCTAGATAAAATTGAAGGATTAAGAGCAGAAATTGATGTCGAAGAAATGGATCCTCTAAATATGAGGGAAAATATTAAATTCATCATTGATGAAGAGAATATCAGAAATAGAGGATATAACACTTGTGTTAATTCTATCACTTCAATTCTTGACACAAGCAAGCTCGGTTATCAGGTTTGTGATAATATGAAGAATGCCCGTATTTGCCGAATAAGCGAATATGAAGAAACTGATAAAGTTGTTCTTCCTGATGAAAGATATACAATCAGAATGGCATACTATGATCAGAATCAGTTGAAAGAAGCTAAGAAAGAGTATGACAAACAGGTTGCTGCATTTACTACTGAAGTTGGAATGATGTGGGATGTTGTACATGCTCATTATGAATCAAAAAAGAGATTCAGATCATTACAGGATTTTGATGATCTAAGTGCAAGATTGATGAATAAAGAGTGGAAAAAACAGAAGAAAGCTTATGAAGATGATCCAGATGGTGTAATGTGGAATGAAGTTGGTGAAATGTATAATGAAAGTTCTTTTGTCGAAAAAAATAATAGAACTTATGAAGATAGATTCAAAAATCTTAAAAACAAAATCACTTATCTAAAAAATGTTCTCAAGAAAATGCATGGATATCAGAATCCAGTTGAAAGAGTTATTCTTGATGAAAGAATTACATTTTTGGAAAAAAGATTTAATGAGTTTGCACATTTAGTTAATCCTCACCATATTCAGCCAGGTCTTGTTCTCGATATAGATATAACAACTATCAAGAGAAAAAGATATATACTAAAAAGCATGGCGAACTGTTTGAATGAATTCCTTTACAGTATTTCTAAAGGTTTTGCTGATGCTGCTTTTGCAACATACTCAAGAAGAAGATCAACTGTTAGAGCTGACATAGACCAGTCTTTTGAAGAAGAAGAAATTGGTGAAGATCTTTTTGAAACAGCATACAAACAGAGTGCTTCTGATTTAGCCGGGATTGAATTGCCTGAAATTACAGGATCTGTAAATCTAACTCCTGGTCAGAAACCTAAAAAGAAAAGTTCCGGTCTCAAAGAATTATAGTATTTTGAATTTATATTGAATAAAAAAAAGGGATGATTATCATCCCTTTTTTTTATTCAAAAAAATACTATTTTATCGTGTTCTTACAATTTAATACTTGAAATTATTTATTTTATTACAATATATTTTATTGTGCTTAATTACAACAGGGGAGTCAATATATGGAAACTACTTATTATTCATTGGCATCTAAATCTTCTTTCAATAAGGCATTAAGACATTTTTTTGCTGTAAATGATGCAGTCGGTGAAATTGAATCCAGGACAAATCTAGCAGATTATATTAATGATTTATTGGATGACGAAGAAATTCATCCTGATCAGGTTCTTCCTATTATAGGAGCTGTAATAAGGGACAAGTTTGAATATAGCTATTTTTCATACAGTGTTCCAAAGACAGTAACTGAGTTTCCGAAGATTAATGAGGAATTAGCGAAGTGGAATACACTGGATATGCTGGTTATTTATTTCGGTCCTGACGGCAAAAGATTTGTAATCAATCCTAAAAGTTTGGATAGCTGGGAAAGATGCAGAGAAATTCATAAAGATCAGCTTCTGGTTATTTACTCAAAGTTTTTAAAAGAAAAAAATATTAAATTAGAAGAAGAAGCAATAAAAACTTTTATAGATTTGTTTTCGGGAAAGGATGTCTTTATCAATAAAAGTTTTATAGATCAGACTATTGTTAATCGACCTGCTCCGGCGCAAGCTCCGAAAGCTGCAGCCGTTGCACAGGGAACTCCTGCATCTGCCGCTTCTACTGCTGCTGCACCGGTGAGATCTAAAAAGGTAAGTATCACTCCGAAATATGGTGTCCGTGTATCGAATGAATTATTTCATAACGGGAATGTTGAAGCATGGAAAAAGATTCTTGAAAGTTTTCATGTCAAGTATCCTGATTTAACCGTACATGTAATGTATGAGGGCGAAGTAATAAATGATATAAATTCCCTTTTCAAATGGGGAAAAGTGAAACATGGAGATTCAATCTATTTTCAGGTTTCCGGGGAAAACATCATGGGTGTATCTAAATTGCAGAAGTACTTATTCGAAGGTGCGAGTCCACGCTATGAACAATTTCTCAAACTTGGTATTGGTCGTGTTCTTAACATATTCTAAATCACGTGATATAAGGAGGAAAAAATGAGTAATATTATATATTTTAATAAAGAGTTAAAATTAGATAATGAAAAAGTATTATCTAAACTGGGCATTAGAGGGAGACGAGCTGTAGAACTTGCAAGCATGGGATTGCCAATTGTCCCAGGTTTTATCGTCGATTCAGAGCTTACTTTGAAATTACCTCAAGTGAATATAAAAGAACAGATTCTCAACTATATATCACAGGTTGAGAAAGAGACAAAAAAGAAGTTTGGTGACAACAAAAAACCTTTGTTTTTTAAAATAGTATTGAGCTCTGATTTAAATATTCCATTTTTTCCTTCAATTCATAATATCGGAATGAATAGCGAAACTGTAGAAGCATTTGGTAAATTTACCGGTCCAGATTTCGCTTACGGAGAATATCTCTTTCTGATGAGAAGTCTTGCAACGAAACTATTCAATCTTCCTGATGAGAATAGAAAGAAAATTGAAAGTGCAATACCTAAAAAGCCAACTATAGCTCAAGTGAAGACTGCTATAGAAGCATACAAAAAAGAATTTGGTGAGAACTTCAGTGAAGACGTTATTGATCAGCTGATACTTATAATGAAGAAAGCATCTGAAACATATTGTGATTCTGAAATTGATGTTGATAACACACTTTCCATAATGGTCCAGGCAATGGTTTATGGTAATTTTGGAGAAACTTCTTATTCAGGAAATTATTTTACAAGAAATATCATAACAGGTGATTCAGAGATTCAAGGTGATTTCTTAAAAAATGAATTCGATTTTACCGGTGGTAAGGCAACTGAAATCAAAAAAATCGATAAAAAATATTTCGATAAATTTACTCAAATCGCTCATAAAGTTGAAGAAAATTTCAAAGAAATTCGCAATATTAAATTTACTATTGAAGAGGGAGATTTTTGGCTTGTTGAGCAGAGAGAGGTTGATGAAAAATCGACACAATCTCAGATTAAAACTCTTCTTGATTTAAATAGCAGAAAAATTATTTCTGATGAATATCTTATCAAAACTATTAAACCGGGTCAGTTGAATGAATTATTGCACCCCGTAATTGATCCGAGAACTGTGAAAAATACAAAAACCATTAAGGGCGGTATAGCGGGTTCCACAGGAGCTGCAATCGGGAAAGTATATTTTTCAACTCCCAAGCTTCTGGAGGAGTACAAAAAAGCAATAATGCATGGTGCAGACACAAATATGATTTTAATATTAACATCATCCTATGCGGAAGATGTTAAAGCCATTGAGGTAGCTCAGGCTGTTGTAACCTCGGAAGGCGGTTTCTCTTCACATGCACCGGTTGTTGCAAGAAGCCTTGGGAAAGTTGCCATGGTTCAGCCGGAGATGAAAATTAAAGGCAATACATTAACACTTGATGGCAAGACCGTTAAGGAAGGTGATTATATATCAATAAATGTTCCTTATTATGAAGAGCCAACTTTGTATTTGGGACAAATCGGGCTGATTGAACCTGATTTTAAAAATAATGGACTACTGGATTTTCTTAAGATTGTAGAAAAATATATCGGGCCATTTAATGTAAGAGCAAATGCCGATCAGGGCCGGGATGCTATTGTTTCGAAGGAATTTCAGGCTGATGGAATTGGACTCTGTAGAACTGAGCATATGTTTTTTAATGAAAAGCGTATAATGAAATTTAGAGAAATGATTATAGCAGATGGCTCTAAAGAGAGAATTAAAGTTCTTGATGTTCTACGCCCGATGCAAAGATCAGATTTTTATGACCTGTTTAAAACTATGGAAGGAAAACCTGTTACAATAAGGCTCCTTGATGCTCCTTTACATGAGTTTCTTCCAAGATCTTCTGAAAGTATGAAAGAGTTCATTTCGTATATGCAGACTAGAAGAAAAGATCTTAAACCTGCTGATATTGAAGCAAGATGCGAAGAACTTGAAGAAATGAATCCGATGCTTGGTCATAGAGGATGTCGTGTTGCTGTTACTTATCCTGAAATTTACGAGATGCAGTGCAGGGCAATTTTTGAAGCTGCGTGTATGCTGAAAAAAGAAGGTGTGGAAGTTGAACCTGAAATTATGATTCCAATTGTAATGAGTGAGCAGGAGATAAAATTTATAAAGAATGGTAAAAAGATCGAAGGTATAGTTGTAAAAGGTATAAGAGATATCAAGGATGAGGTTCTTCAGGAGTATGGCATTGATGATCTTCATTATTCAGTGGGAACTATGATTGAGCTTCCTGCAGCTGCTTTATCTGCCGGATCAATTGCAGAATATGCTGAATTTTTTAGTTTTGGTACTAATGATTTGACTCAGACAACTTATGGATTATCACGGGATGATTCCAACTCATTTTTCCCGGATTATTCACTTTTTGACTTAATGAAAAACAATCCTTTTAAAGTTCTTGGTGAACCTGTGAAGGAACTGATAAGCATTGCTTCAGCCAGAGGAAGACTTACCAGACCGGATATTATGATGGGTCTTTGCGGAGAACATGGGGCAAATCCTGATAATATAGCTTTTTGCATTGAAGCAGGTTTAAATTATGTATCATGTTCACCTTATGCAATTCCTCTTGCAAAATTAGGAATAGCACAATATAATCTGAATAAATGAAAAGTATTATTATTATGAATAAAAAAAGCGGCTTTAGCCGCTTTTTTTATTCATAATGTTTTAAAAAGATTATTTATCCAGCGCTGCAATTCCGGGTAGTATTTTCCCTTCAAGCAGTTCCAGAAAAGCACCTCCGCCGGTTGATATATAGCTTATTTTATCCGCAACGCCGGCTTTATTGATTGCGGTAACACTATCGCCGCCTCCGACAATACTAAGGCAGTTAGATTCTGCAAGTGTATGTGCGATTCCATTTGTTCCAGCAGCAAAATTTGACATCTCAAACGCGCCCATGGGGCCATTCCATATAATTGTTTTAGCTTCTTTTATTTTTGCAGAAAAAATTTCAATTGATTTTGGTCCTATATCAAGGCCAATAATGTTATCTGGTATTTCTTCAATTGAGTAAACGGCTTTTGGGGAATCATTGTCAAATTCTTCTGCTCCGACTATATCAACAGGAAGCAGAATATCCACATTATTCTCTTTTGCTTTCCTGATGATTTCACGGGCTGTATCCAGCAATTCATCCTCAAGAAGCGAATTGCCTATGGAATAACCTTTAGACTTTAAAAAAGTAAAAGCCATACCTCCGCCAATAATCAGAAAATCAACTTTAGAAATTATATTTGTAAGAACATCAATTTTTGATGATACTTTCGCACCGCCGATTATGGCTCCGAACGGACTTTCTGCCGATTGAATAGTTTTCTGACTGAACTCAATTTCATTTTTTAGTAAAAAACCCGCAGCTGAAACACCAATAAATTCTGTAATTGCAAAATTTGATGCATGCCCGCGGTGTGCGGCAGCGAAAGCATCATTGATAAAAATATCTGCGTGTTTTGCAAGCAGCTCACCGAGGGATCTGTCATTTTTTTCCTCACCGGGATAAAATCGTATATTTTCAAATAAGGTAATTTCCCCATTTTTTAACTCATTGGTTAATTTTATCGTTTCATCACCCAGTGGTGTTTCAATAAATTTTACAGTTATATTTAATAGTTTACTTAATGCTTCTGAAACGGGCTTTAATGATAAATTGGGTTTAACCTGTCCTTTTGGCCTCCCCATGTGAGATATCAAAATTATTTTGCATTCATTTTTAAGACAATATTCAATTGTTGGAATAGTTGCTCTTATTCTTGTATCATCGGTGATTGACATTTCCCTGTCGTATGGAACATTATAATCAACACGGATCATTACCCTTTTATTCTTTAAATCTATCTGGTCTATATACTTGACAGTCATTTTGTAAAATCCTCTTTTAACTATATCTAAGTTTTAGTTCTTTTCTTTTTTTCTTTATTAAAACCAGTCTTGAGACTAATATTGAAACTTCATACAGGAGCATTAGCGGTACTCCAACAAGGCTTTGTGATAAAATATCCGCCCCTGGGGTTACAATAGCTGCTGTGACCCATATAATAATTACCGCATATTTACGTTTTCTAATTAAAAATTGCGGGGTTATTAATCCGATTTTAGTTAAGATTAATATAACAATAGGCAATTCACAAAGCAGGCCCATAATAAAAGACATGAAAAAAATAAAATGCAGGTAATCATTTGCATCTATTGTACTGAGCATTGAATCAGTAATAAAACTAAGCATTACTTTTATTGCAGACGGCAGCAGCAGGAAAACAAAGCAGACTCCAGCGTAAAATAATATAATTGCAGATGAAATTGTTAGCCTTGAAAAAAATCTCTCAGGCCTTTCTATCGCGGGAGATATAAATCTCCATACATGAAATATAATTAAAGGTATAAGTATCAATACAGCAATTGCCGCTGATACTTTCATTTTAATCATAAATCCGCCCGCAAGAGTAAATACATTAAGCCTGTTTCCTGTCTCAAGAAATGGCTTATTTATAAAGTAAACCAGTTGGTCTGAAAAATAAAAAGCGATACATGTTATAATAAAAAATGAAGAGAAAACAATTAATAAACGTGATCTTAATTCGTTAAGATGTTCAACTATGGTCATGGGCTCATCACCACGTGCCAATGCGGAAGGGTCAATCGGTTCGTCTTTTATAGTTTCAGGTAGATTATCAGTTTTACTGATAATTTTTTTTCTTACTGGCGTAGTGTCGGGTGCATATTTTTTTGGGCTATTTTTTTTAGATGCCGGTGCTTTCTTCGCGGCTTTACTTTTAATTTTTGGTCCGATTTTTAAATCCCGGGTACTTTGTTTTGCAGTATCTGCTTTATCGGGTGAAACTGTTTTTTTATTTTTTTCCGCCAAGTTGATAACCAATTAGTAGTTTTCAGTGTTCATGATTTTTTCATTTTCATCAAAAATCTTCCACTTACCGGTTTTTTCATTATTTTTAAAATTTCCTTCGGATTTTCTTTTACCGGTTTCTGTGAAGTATTTCCATAAACCGTCTTTTATACCGTTTTTATATTGCCCTATTGAGCTTCTTTTACCATTCGGATAATACAAATTCTGAATTCCATTTTTTTTATCTTTTTGATACATGGAAATTTCTTTAGGATTGCCATTCTCATAATACTTTCGGAAAGTACCATCTTTTAAATTATTCTTGTACGTTACTTCGGATAGAGGAACACCTTCAGGCGAAAATTCATAAAGAGGGCCGTTTAATTCTCCATTTCTGAATGTTGCTTTAAATTTGACCTTACCATCGGGGTAATAACAAATCCATTGTCCGTTTTTTAAATCTGCTCTATATGATCCCTTGGATAGGATATTCTTTCCGTTTGAATTTTCAAAATAAATTTTCCAATCGCCATCTTTCTGAGATTTTTTTACAGTACCTTCTGCTTTAATGTCATCACTGCTGTAAAATATTGTAAAATGACCGTTTTTGGTAGTTATTTCGTCATTTTTCAGTTCATCAGCAGTTATTCCGGAGATATCTGTAGTATCATTATCAGGATTATCATCATTTGAAGATGAAAATAGAGCACAATTCAGTAGCAGTATCATGATAATGATAATTATCTTTTTATTCATCAGTTATACCTTTTGTTATTTAATTCAGAAAAGTTTTATGTCTTCTTAGAAAATGTTTGGTTTTATGATCTTTATACCGATAATAAAGTATAATAAGTACATATTTCAAGACAGTTAACAGCGTTAAAGTTATATAGTCAAATATTTTTTAAACTGATTTTAGGGATAAAAATTTTAAATGATTGAGGTGCAATTTTATGATGAGATCACTCTGGACTGCAGCATCGGGAATGGTCGGGCAGCAGTTTAATATTGATACAATTTCCAATAACCTTTCAAATGTAAATACAACCGGTTTTAAAAAGCAGAGGGCTGAGTTTGAAGACCTGCTTTATCAGACTGTGCTTACTGCAGGGACTCCGGCTACTGAAGTAACAGAAATTCCAACAGGTATACAGGTCGGGCATGGTGTTAAAGTTGCCGCAACCCAGAAAATGTTTGAACAGGGAAGTCTCCAGTCAACTGAAAATAAACTCGATCTGGCTCTTGAAGGTGAAGGTTTTTTTAAGATTCAGCTTTATGACGGATCAAGTGCATACACGCGCGATGGTTCATTTAAGATAGATTCTAACAGGCAGGTTGTTACATCAAACGGTTATCTGCTGGAGCCGCCGGTTGTGCTTCCGGAAAGTTTCATCATGAATACATTGTCGATCAGCCAGGATGGCAAAATTACAGTGAAGGTTGTCGGAGAAGAAGATCCGGTTGAAGTAGGGCAGATGGAGATTTATAGATTTGTCAATCCTGCCGGTCTAAGCAGCATGGGCGGGAATCTTTTCAAAACTACCCCGGCTTCAGGAGATGAAATTCCCGGACAACCCGCAATTGAAGGCATGGCTAAAGTTCATCAGGGATTTCTGGAGATGTCAAATGTTAAAGTTGTTGAAGAGATGGTAAACATGATAGTTGCACAGAGAGCATATGAAGTTAATTCAAAAGCTATTCAGACATCTGATTCAATGCTTAGTACTGCAATAGGACTTAAGAGATAATGAAGCTCATTAATACTGTTCTAGTATTATCATTTATATTTTATTTCCAGATTTCCGGATTATGTTATACCAGAATTTACTTAATGTCTGAAGCTGAAATAAACAAAGAAGATTTAATTGTATCGGATATTTGTAAAATGGAGGGAGATAATATAAACCTGATCTCAAATCTTGTTATCTCACCTGAATTGTATAAAGACAGTATTGTGGATAACAGGGAGTTATATGATTTCCTGAGTTTGAGTTTGGATAAAAAACTTTTTATTTTTGGAAGCGGCGTTAAGATTAAAAAAAATATAGTAAAAAAAGAAATTGAATCCGAGAAAACAATTCTGGTTGAGAAAGGCATGTCTGTTGAGCTCTCAATAAAGAAAAACGGAATTACAATTGAAATGAAAGGCCGGGCATTAAACAGGGGCTGTGAGAAAGATGAAATTGATTTCAGGTTATCTACCGGAAAAGTCGTAAAGGGAAAAATTATTTCTGAGAGAAAGGCGGACGTAATCCTATGATTAGAAATTTTAAACTAATCATTTTATTTATTTTTTTAACCTCATTTGTTAATGCTGCGACAATCTGGCAGGATAAAGACGTATATTCAACAGACACAAATCTTAAGGTTGGTGATATAATAATTATCAATGTAAAAGATTTTTCAAAACTTAAATTTGATGTAGCTCTTAACAATAATACTTCATCTGATGTCATATCAAATCCCGATATGACAATAACAGGATTTCTCCCAAAAATTTCATCAAATAAAAATATTAAGAATAATGAATCCACAAACTTTAATGGTAATTCCAAAATTGATATTGCTATTGCCGCGAGAGTTACTGAAAAACAGAACAACGGGTTTTCCGTAATAAGCGGAGTTAGAATATATACTTTTAACGGAGTCACTAATACAATACAGGTTGCAGGAATAATTGATCCGAAACTTCTCAATGCCGGTTCGATAGATTCTGAAATGATTGCTGATTTTAGAATCCAGATTACCGGCAGGAAGGAAGGCCTTACTATAAGAAAAGCTCAGGTAGCTGAAGGCGAAAAAGCTTTTACCGATCTGACAGAACCGGAAAAACAGCAGATTGTCATCGATTATCTTGAAAAGATGATCAGGGAATTAACAAGATAGTATGAAAATTATTAAAGTAACATATATTATAATATTTGCATTTATGACATTAAATCTTAATGCGGAGATTCCTGTAAAAGTAAAAAATATATGCTTCATAGATGGATATAAAACCAATCAGGCATATGGATATGGACTGGTTGTAGGCCTGCAGGGGACCGGTGATTCTAAATCGAACTTAACAAAGAATTCATTAAAAAATCTACTCTCATCCATGGGATTGCAGGAGGAGAATCCGCTTACAAAAAATACAGCTGCTGTAATTGTCTCGGCAACACTTCCTCCAAATCTCCGTGTCGGTGAGAAAATTGATATCTCTGTATCTTCAGTTGGTGATGCCAAGTCGCTTGCCGGAGGAATACTTGTACAATCTCCTTTAAAGGGAGGGGATGGATTGATCTATGTTGTTGCCCAGGGTAAAATATCTTTTCCATCGGGTGAGAATATGAGAAGTTCCGTTAAGACGGCGGGTATTGTTGTCGGAGGCGGTGTAGTAGAGAAAGAGATCAAACCTGATTTTATTTTTAAAACTGCGGATAATAAAGATACACTCTATCTTGTATTAAACAAATGGGATTACTCCACTGCAGATAAACTTATAAAAGCATTGAAAGCGAAATTAAAAAATAGTGAAATCAATCTTGCTGACAATGGAAGAATTTCTGTAACAATAGATTCAGCTCTCCCTATGTCGGAGTTTATTTCAAATATTGAAAGTGTAGAAGTTGTACCTGAGACAAGAGCGACAGTTGTAATAAATGAAAAAGACGGAACTATTGTCACAGGCGGAAATGTTACGATTTCAGAGGCAATGGTCAGCAGGCGGGGAATGATTGTTCAGATTGAAAACTCTGACAAAAAGCTGAGTGCTTCGATTATCAAGGATTCATCAACAGTTAAAGATCTTGTAGACAGTTTGAATGCTGTGGGAGCAAACACGGAAGATATAATTTCAATACTTAAAGCTCTTAAAGACTCGGGAGCATTGCACGCGGATTTAGTTATCAAGTGAGGAAATTTTATGAACGGAATTGAAAGTGTAGTAAATAATGCAGTTTCAGGCAGAATAAAATCTGCAGAAAATAGTCTTAATAAAATGAATACAAATGACACATTTGAAACTGAATTAAAATCAGCAGTAAAACAGACTGATCCGATGAAAATGGATAAAACTCATAAAAAACTATGGGATACATGCATTGAAGCTGAATCTCTTTTCGTAGGTAAAATGCTTAAAGAAATGAAAAAAACAGTTCCGAAAAATGAATGGCTCCATGGCGGACAGGCTGAGGATATATTTGAAGATATGTTATATGATGAGTATTCTCTTAAAATGTCAAAGAATTACAACTTCGGAATGGCTAAACTCCTTTATGACGAAATGAGCAGAAGAATTTAATAGTTATTTATAAGTATTACAAAGATCAAATCCCGCCTTATAAAGCGGGATTTTTTAATTATACGGTATCTTAAATCAAACTTAGAGAACAGTCCATGCATTCAATCATCGATCGGAAGGTTGACTTTTATAGATCCACCGATAGTATTCTGGTTCGTCCGGGTAATCCTTCTTAGGCTCTCAAAACTTTTTTTGGTGAGTGCCTGCTAATTGTAACTATTAATCATTTTATACGTACCTATTTTATTGACAAATTAACTTGTAATTATTATTAAGTATTCTGTTATTGGAGGATAATAATGAATAGGAAAGTCAAAGAATTAAGAGTCGGAATAAGGCTTGATATCAAAAAGCCGCCGAAAGTGGAAATTCCGAAAAATGTTTATAACCGGAAGGTTAAACACAGAAAGGGTCTGGAAAATGAAAAATTCAGACCCTTTTTTTATCCTGCCGCCTGTTAGCCTGCTTTTATTCTCCAGTTATATATGAAGACTTTATTTGAAAGGTTTTGGGAATAGAGTTAAGGTGTAAAATAGTATTTTCCGATCAGTGGTTATTCAGAATCAGATTTGAAACAGTTTCTAAAAATTATCTGATTATAATTTCCTGAACTCCATTGATTCAAACTGTTCTGAAAGAAGAGATTTAATTTTATCAATCAGTTTTTCTTCAAATTTGATGCACACTCCGCAGTCAGAACTGATAGTTTTTGGGACGGGTATTATTTTAATGGGTATTTTTTCCCCAAGCAGTATCCTTTCAGCTTTCATGACATGGCTTACGGATGGGAATAAAAGAACATAATATACCGGTTCAGCATTGTCTATCATGGATTAATTATCCTGGAGGCTTTATTCATAGTGTTGAGAATATCAAACATGTTTGATACTGTTCCTATTTTTATTTTATCAGTTATTTTGAAATAATTAACACATGTACCGCAGACAAGCAGTTCAACTCCTTTTTCGCTGAGTACCTGAAGATCATCGGTTACACCTGATTCATCAGCAGCAAGCAGTACTCCCGAATTGTAAAAAAGAAGAGCAGATGGGGCATTGTCCAGTGTTGTAATTGTATGTATAAACGCTTTCATCAATATTGCGCCCAGTTCGTCATCTCCTTTCCCCATTTTATTCGATGAGAAAACAATAATTGATTTATCATTGACTCCGGGAGCCGGAGTTTTAGACGCAGCCTCTGATGGAACGGCTTTATCACCCTGTAATGTTATTACATAGTCGGTGCCGGAAGATTTGTATTCGCATGTCCAGCCGGAGCTTTCTGCAAGCCTTTTTATATTTTCAAGTGCAGTTTCATTATCAACGATTACTTCAATCTGGCTGCATTCTTTCATTTTATTTTTTGTCAGCACTACCGGCTGCGGGCAGGCAAGTCCTTTGGCGTCAATTTTGTATTTCATTTTATTACCTCTTATTTTATCTAATAATATATGATTTATCCAAGGGGCTGCAATCCCTTGTTCTGGTTGTGCGATAATTCTTCAATTGCTTTTACAGCTGTATCTACATCCTCTATTGTATTGAAATATCCAAAACTTATCCTGTTTGTACCTTGAGGAAATGTGCCGATTGTTTTATGAGCAGAGGGAGCGCAGTGCAATCCCGGCCTTGTAAGTATTCCATAGTTTTCATCAAGATAAAAAGAAGTATCTGAAGGCGACAATCCTTCGATATTGAAAGCGGCGACCGCGACCTGATCCTCAGTTTTTTCAGGCCTATAATGTGCGACTTTTTTTATTCCGGATATACCATTTAAAAATCTTTTCAGTAATAATTTTTCTTTTGAACGAATTTCCTCAAGTCCAATACCTTTAATGAATTTCACTCCGGCATAGAGTCCGGCAATTCCTATTGTATTTAATGTTCCTGATTCATATTTATCAGGCATGAAATCCGGCTGAATTTCATACTCAGATCTGCTCCCTGTCCCTCCGGACATAAGGGAATGAATATTTTTCTCAAGATCCTTTTTTATATACAAGCCGCCTGTACCCATCGGGCCGAATAAACTTTTATGGCCTGTAAAACATAATATGTCAATGCGGGATTTTTCCACATCAATGTCCAGCACACCGGCAGTTTGAGCGGAATCGACACAGAACGGAATGCCATACCCGGATGCTATTTTTCCCATTTCAGTTATTGGGAGTATAGTTCCGGTTACATTTGAAGCGTGTGTAGCAATCAGAAGTTTTGTATTGGATTTTATGTATTTATGAATTGATTCCGGATCGAGAATACCGGATTTATCGCAGTCTATTACTGATAATTCAACTCCTCTGAGTTCAAGTTCTCTGAGGGGGCGCATTACCGAGTTATGTTCCATCGATGTTGTAATTACATGATCGCCTGGTTTTAAAAGTCCCTGTATCGCAATGTTTAGAGAATGAGTTATGTTGGAGGTGAACGCAATTCTTAGAGGATCTGATACTCCGAATAAGGTGGAAATAATTTCCCGGGTATCATATAGAATCCTGCCGGCATCAACCGATAAGTGATGCCCGGACCTCCCTGGATTGCTGCCTATCTGGTCGTTAAACTGTTTCATGGCTGTAATTACAGATTCGGGCTTTGGCCAGGATGTTGCAGCGTTATCAAGGTATATGCTCATCTCAAATTCCTCTTAAGTTGAAATGATAAAAAACAGGCAATTCAGTCAAGATATTTATCATTAATTTTGATGTTATAGATTAGAATTATTTATGGATAAAGTTATATCACGAATAATAATATTTTGGTAAATATAAAAAAAGTATTTATATCATGGAGTTTTTATATTTTTTTGAATAATCCGGAGTTGTTGTAAATCTGCGGGTATGAACTTCATTGGAATTCTTTAGCTTATTTTAATGTCAGATGCCGGTGAAATTTGTTGCAAAAAATCATGTAATCAGCATGTTTGTATTTCAGGAGAAAACAATGAATGAAACTCAATTGAAAAATGCTGCTGCATCAGCGGGAAATTATCATAGCATGGGATTTAACTGTGCGGAATCTATATTTCTGACTTTCAGGGCTATAGCAGTGCCGGATATGAATGAAGATATGGTGAGAATGGCATCTCCCTTTGGAGGCGGTATGGGGCGCTCAGGATGTGTCTGCGGTGCTTTGAGCGGGGCAATTATGATTCTCGGTGCTGCAAAAGGGAGAGTCTCGCCGGATGTTCCAAGAAAGCAGTCTTATGAACTGTCAAATGAATATCACAACAGGTTCAAGGCAAAATTCGGTGCTACATGCTGCCGTGTGCTGGTTAAAGCTGAATTCGGGTCTAAAGAGCAGGGAGCAAGGTGTTATGATATTATTACTGAAAGTGCAGAATTACTAATGGATTTTCTTATTGAAAAAGATATGGTTGTGAACGAAAATACCGGGGAAGTATCATTATAGATAATATATTTGTTTTAAATTAATTATTATTTATAATGACGGTATCCGAATCTTAATGACAGTTTACTGATGTTATACATATTTTTTCATCTACAAGTTTTATGATAACTTCATCCGTACCTATGACAAGTCCCCGGGGGCCTGCCTGTACATCGGCAAGGGGCTGGCTGAGTATAGAATTTTTAACTCTCTTATTAAAAATAATATTATAATCTTTGATGAATGCTTTTGAATCGCTGATTTTTACTTTCTTTTTTCTGATCACTGCTTCAAGAGGAAATGAGAGCATTTCAGAAATTTCCTGAATCGAATTACCGGCTACATATTTTTTCAGATTCAAAATAAAGTCATCAGCCTTGGTGTCATCAGCAAATCCGGCTGTTGCGAACCTGTCGCTCGGGAATCGATTAATATTCCGCAGTCTGTTAATTACGGCATTTTCACCTGTGACCTGATCGAGTGAAGTATCTTCGATATAATTTATACTGAAGCGGATATTTATAAAATCTGTATTTGTTGAATATGAATTATCGGAAAGTACAATAAGTTTATCCTTGAAAGTATTCATTTGATTTATATCGGTGTAAAAAAGAACATATTGGCAATCATCGACTTTTCTGAAAATAAGCTGCCATTCATTTCCATTTATCTGTTCTGCACTTTTAAATGCCGCTATTGACTGAAGCGTAATTTCAGGATTATTATTAATTAAATTATTTTTTGTAATGCTTGAGCACGAAGCTGAAATTAGAACAGGTATTAGTATATATAAAAGTTTAATTTTCATATCTGAAAGTTCCCTTGCAATAAAATGTCGGTTTAAAAAATCAATTCAAGGCTGATTGATTAATGCTTTGTTCCCGCATCAGCAGATTGAGGAAACGATAATTAATTGATTAAAGATGAATATTAAATTGAGAATTTGTTGTCAAGTAATATGTTTTATGAGAAAAATTTATAATAGTGTATACCGGAAAAATATAATTCATTGACTGAGCTGCAGTCCGGCTGGAAGGCGCCCGCATTGTTATAGATTTGTTTAATACACGAAGAATAATAATTTTTGATTGAATATTATGCATATAGTTTGAATTTATGAAAAATATAAAAATGGAGTATTGTATGATTCAGATTCTCGGTACAAAAAAATGTAAAGAAAGTGCGAAAGCTCTGAGATTTTTTAAAGAAAGAAATATAAAAGTTCATTTCGTGGATCTTGCCGAGAAAGGTATAAGTAAAGGTGAACTTCAGAATATATCGAGATCTGTCTCTTTATCTGATCTGATAGATACCGAGTGTAAAGAATATGAAAGACTGAACTTGAAATACATGAAATTTGTTATTGAAGATGAACTCCTCCTGCACCCCCTCCTGATTAAAACCCCTATAGTAAGATCAGGCAAAAAAGCTTCATCCGGCCATAAACCTGAAGTATGGGCAGAAATGGCTCTCGCAGAAAACACCTTATAAAATTAATATTCAAGGGATATTTTACTGCCTGGAAGATATCTCTGCTGAAGATAAATTAAAATTAACATCCGGATTTCTATACCTTGTGCATATTAGTTATGTCATTTTAGGCATAAAAACTGTATTTTTTTTGAATTTTGTACATATTTTCTTTGATTTTTTACTGAACAGTATTTATATTATGTTAAAAGTAATATATTATAAAACTCTATTTAAGGATGGCTGATATGGACAAAATTCTGAGAATAAATATGAGTGCAAAAGGTGGCCCTTCGGTTAAGGAAGATACCAGCGCTAAATATCCGGGTCTGGGCGGGAGGGCGTTAACTACATCAATTATTGCGGATGAAGTTCCTCCAATGGCGCATCCTCTTGGTGAGGAAAATAAACTGGTTATCGCGCCGGGACTTTTAAGCGGAAGTGCGGCTGCGATGTCCGGCCGTATTTCTATAGGTTGTAAAAGCCCTCTAACGGGCGGTATTAAAGAAGCAAATTCGGGAGGACAGGCTGCGCAGGTACTTGGAAGGCTTGGATATGCCGCAATCGTGCTGGAAGGGAAAGCTCCGGAAGGTGAGCTGTATAAGGTTATGATTAATAAAGATGGTGTGAAAATAGAAAAGGCTTCAGAGTATAAAATGCTTCCGAATTATGATCTTATTGATAAAATTAAAGCAGTATACGGGGATAAAGTTGCATGTATTTCAATAGGCCCTGCAGGTGAGATGAAACTTGCAGCGGCCTCTATTGCATGTACTGATATGGAATTCAGGCCAACAAGGCATGCAGGCCGCGGCGGAGTAGGTGCTGTTATGGGAAGCAAAGGTGTAAAAGTAATTATTCTTGATGATGCAGGGCTGGAAAACAGAAAACCTGCAAATCCCGAAAAATTTCAGGAAGCCAATAAAAAATTCGTTGAAGGCTTGAGAACCCATGCGGTTACAGGGAGCGGACTTCCTGCCTACGGTACTAACGTCCTTGTGAATCTTATCAATGAAGCGGGAGGGTTTCCGACTAACAATTTTAAAGAGGGAAAATTTGCTAATGCATCTGCAATCAGCGGTGAAACTATAGCTGATTTAGAGACTAAGCGAGGCGGAAATCCGACACATGGCTGTCACAGGGGATGTGTTATAAGATGTTCAGGGACATATAATGACAAAAATGGAAAGTTTCTGTCCAAACAGCCGGAATATGAAACTGTCTGGGCGCATGGAGCAAATTGCGGTATTGATGATCCTGATGTCATTGCAACACTTGATTTCCTTGATGACAATTATGGTCTTGATACCATCGACATGGGCGCGGCTATTGCAATTGCAATGGATGCAGGACTTGCAAAATTCGGTGATGGCCAGGCTGCGATTAATCTGATTAAAGAAGTAGGGAAGGGTACTCCCCTTGGGCGGATAATCGGAAGCGGTGCTGCTGTAACTGCCAGGGTTCTTGGTGTTGAAAGAGCACCTGTTGTTAAAGGCCAGGCAATGCCGGCGTATGATCCAAGAGCAATCCAGGGGATCGGTGTTACATATGCTACAAGTACACAGGGAGCAGATCACACTGCCGGTTACTGTATTACTGCAAATGTCCTTAAAGTCGGTGGATTTGTAGATCCGCTTAAACCTGAAGGGCAGGTGGATTTATCACGGAATCTCCAGATTGCAACAGCAGCGATCGACTCAACAGGTATGTGCCTTTTTATAGCATTCGCGGTCCTCGATCAGCCTGAAACATTCCAGGCGATGATTGATCTTCTTAATGCTTTTTATGGGCTGAGCATGACTGCAGACGATTTTGCGGCTCTTGGTAAAAAAGTTCTTACAATGGAAAGAGATTTTAATAAAAAAGCGGGATTTACTGCACTTGATGACAGGCTTCCGAGATATTTTTATTTAGAGAAGCTTCCTCCGCACAATGGTGTTTTTACTGTAACTGATAAAGAACTCGACAGCGTTTTTAACTGGTAGTGCCGGTTATACTAAAGCCGAACGGGGAGTATAGACTCCCCGTTCCCGGAGTTTTAAATGAAATATGATGTAATTCTCTTTAAGTGTTCCGGTGTAATTATAAACTTATTTATGCAGGAACTTCAAAAGGGAGTTTTCATCTCTTCATGTGAAGGGAAAACTCTCTACTTCTTTTTAACTGAACATTGCGGGATCAGTGCTGAATATATCACGGAAAAAATAAAAACGATTCTGGTAGACGGTAAACCGGTTGATGATCTTTTTAATACGACAATTAAAGATGGAGAAGTTTGTGCTCTTTCAGGAGCCATGCCTGGAATAGTCGGTGCAATGATGCGTATAGGCAGCCCCTATGCGGCAATGAGAGAAAGTATAACTTTAAGACCAGGTGATTCAGTTGAATCGGGAAAAGAAATTAATTTCGGATTAAAACTGTTCAATGTAATTCTTTCGGATTTGGGTCCTGATTTTTTGAAGCGGGGAATACTCATTGAACAGAAAAGAGCCGTTGAACTTTTCCGCAGGCACGGGGATGAAATATATTCAAATTGCAGTGAAATTTCTATCAATGGCTCGCTTGCGGACAGGCATTTTGTTTATGGGGATGGGATGAATAGTCTCAGCGGTCTGGTTGTTTTAAAAGTCGGGATTGAAAATGAAAGTAAAAGTTAAACTTTTTGCAACTCTTAGAAAAGACAGATTTGAAGGGAAAGAATTCGAAATTGATGATGGAAAAGATGTCGATTATCTGCTGAACATGTTTAACCTTAAGCGTGAAGATGTTACAATTATTTTTATAAATGGTATCCATGCGGATTATGATACTTTACTTAAAGAGAGTGATGACATCGCATTTTTTCCTCCGATTGGAGGAGGCTGATTCTTAAAACAGGCGTGGAAGAATTTTATTGTTCATCCGCATCAATTATTTTAGTTTTAACAAATCTGCTTCTGATTATTTTCATGATTACATAACCGGTAATGAGAACAACGAGTATTGCGAAAATCGCAATTTTTGTTTCCCTCATCCATTTAATGAGGAGCTCCCTGTTGCTCGCGCTGTAAAATCCTATATAGTTCCAGACCGGAACACTGATCAATGCCGCGAATCCGTCAATAATTATAAATGTAGGGAATCCGACAAATTTGGTGATACCTGCTGTAAGATAAATAGGTGTGCGCAGTCCGGGCATGAACCTTGCGGCAAAAAGAACCATCTTGCCGTTTTCATTGAAGCTCTTTACTATTTTCTCATACCAGCCATGGGAGAGTATTCTCTTTCCGAATTTTGTACTGAAGATTTTTTCACCGGAGGCCCTTCCGATGTTATAGACGATCATATCTCCGATTAAAACTCCCAAAAATGAAACAAAGCACATCAGATGGACATTCCCGTAACCAAGCCCCGTAATTATACCGCCGGCAAGAATGGAGATGTCTTCAGGAATCGGGACTCCAAAACCGCATAATAAGAGCATTCCAAATACAGATAAATATCCGAATGAGGAGTAAAAACCAATTATATAATCAAGTGAAACCACGATTGACTCCGGAGAATGAATTTGAATACTCAATTCTTTAAAATATGTCTAATTTACAGGCATTTGGATAAAAGGCTGTAAATTCTGTCCTGTTATTGCAAAATTTAAACTTTAAAAAATTGAATATAGTACTTTCTATAAATAATCCTGCAGAAATTAAGCCAAGTCTAATTTTCCATCGCTGCATTTTTTTTCTATTTTTTATCAATGTTAATTCATTAACATATATTTTAGTGTAAAATAAACAATTATATATCCCCGCCGCCTTCGGCGGCAGGGATAATATTACATTTTCTATTATAAAAAAGTTCAGGAATTATTACTGATTTTTTATCTATAATTTGTATTTTAAAAAAATCTGATTCACATCTAATATAGATATATGAGTAAAATAGAAAGAATTAAAGTTTCATCTTTTTTAGAATTAAAGATTAGTTTTTCGCCGGGTTTTTGTAGGTTAAAAACCGGGC